>JAJVLF010000171.1 GCA_029255845.1 Campylobacterota bacterium
TAAAGCATCAAATGACAAATAAGCATCTAATTTATATCATCTTAACTAATTACGCTTATTTGTAAATATCACCTCTACTGTCAACTTTTAATATTTGTATTTCTTTTTCATTCATATGAAACAATATTCTATATTTTGATACTCTAATTCTATAAATTGGAGGTATCTCATTACCAGTTAGCTCTTTAACATTTCCATTTGGTAATTTTTGAATTGCATTAAACATTTTTTCTTGAAGTTTTCTATCATATCTTGAAAACTTCTTTTCAAAAGTTTTAGAATATGATATTTTCATAAGTTAAATTTACTTTTAAATTCATTATTTGAAGTAAATTTTTCATTTGTTAATATTGATAAAATCTCTTTTTCATCATCAGCTTCTAGTATTAAATCAGCTTGTTTTTTGGCTTTAGTCGGTTTAGAAAGGTATTCGCTTAAGCTTTCTCTAACCATTTGAGAAATTGATTTTTTTTCAATAAAGCTAAGCACTCTTGCCTGTTCATATAAAGCTTCATCTACTGTTAAGTTTAATCTATGCATAATTAATTCCTTTATGTAGTGATGTATAGCTGTATTATAACATATTTTTTTATGTATGTTTCCCCTTAATTATTATCTAATATCTACATTCTTTTCGCTCGTTCCCATCGTCCTCGATGGTAGTGCATATCTTAACAAGTAAAGCAAACTATTAATATATCTACTCCCCATCGCCCCCCAATAAAAATATAAATCTCCCAAAATTTAAAAATTCAGGCTCAGGCAACAACCCACCACCTAACCCCCTCTGAAAATCTTAGAAACCATAGAAGAAGATATCTTCAAATATCTAGCTATATCAGCCTGAGTATATCCATCTTCTAGTGCTAACGATATAATATTATTTCTTATCTTTATACCTTTAATATTATAAAAATATTCTTTTAAAGTTTTATTTTTAAGCATTTTAAACTCATATTCATTTTGAATAATCTTTTTGTTTTGTTTTTCTTTTAAAGATTTTAATTCTTTCTTATTTAGAGGCTTTTCTAATAAATCTTGTATTCCCTCATAATGAAATTCTTTCTTAAGCTTTGAATGATTAGCACAAGAAATAATATCTTTATCTTCATTTAGAAGAGTATGCAATAAAGTGTAAGGATAATCACCTACTTTTTTATACATTTTTGCTTTTAATGGATTATGCTCTATATATCTAAATAATTCATATAAATAAGGCTCATCAACAATATAATAAGACTTGTATCTACCTTGCCATAGATGACCAACTCTTTTATATTGTTTATTAAAATATATAGCATAATTAGAATTAATAGCCCTTGCGAATAAAGAAAGATTTTCACTACTAGTCTCTAAAAGAATATGATAATGATTATCCATCAAGCAATAATCATGTATATTTACTTTATAAGTTTTAGAAGCTTTACATAAAATATCTAAAAATTTATCTTTGTCTTTATTTGATTTATATATTTTGCTTTTATTTACCCCACGATTAATGATATGATGAAATCCTGATGAGTTTATTCTTGGTCTTCTTGCCATAGAATTCCTTTGTTTTGTGTATTTTTGGATTTTAACATTTTTTTCTTTAATTAGGTGGTGGGTTGTTACCTGACCCTAAATTTTGTCTTATGATGTCTAAGTCATTTTTATTCATTTAATTGCCTTTAAGAACTTCTAAAAATACAAAATAACTTGAATAATTATATTATTTAGAGTTAAGAA
>JAJVLF010000172.1 GCA_029255845.1 Campylobacterota bacterium
AACAGCAATACCACCAAATATTAGTTTATCAACCTTATTCATATTAGTAGTTGCTGAAGTAGCTCTAGCTGTCCATACTTCCTTAAGGTCGTCCCCTAAATTAATAATAGCATTATTAGCTATACTACCCTCATTTGGAGGTACTTTTTCTTTAAATATTTGTGGAGTTATTGTTGCTATAGGGGGAACACCTATAAAGTCTATTTTAGCATCTACAATAGGCTCAGGAGTTTCCCCTGTTTTAAATACGCCATCAAATTCAAATCTAAGATTATTTATATCCGTATCATGAGGAGTAGCCAAACCACTTAATTCCACACGAACTGTTTTGCTATCTATAATTTCATAACTAAGTTTTAACTTTGTTAAAGCATCTAAATTTGGGGATGTTACATCTAATTCAAACTCTGTACCTTTTGTGTCAAATTCTGTACCTATTCCCTCTCTCCAACCAACACGACCCTCAGACTTAAACTGTATGGTATTTGCTTTTATTTCTGCCGTAGGGGTTACTGCAAGAAGGTCAAGAGCTCCTTCTATTACCATATTAATAACAGTTCCCTTATAAGTAGCTCTCATATTAAGACCACCTAAAAATGCTACAGGAATCCAATCAAGGTCTATTTTCATATGAGTAGGAATAGCCCTTGGAAGATTAAATCTATAAGTTCCATCTATTACTCCAGGGGGAAGAATAAGGTCTTCACTAAATTTAATATCAACTTTTTTGTCAATTTTCCCATTATCAGCAATTACTTCGCTAAAAATTCCTTGTATTTTTGCTGTAATAGGAACATCTTTAAAATCTACTTTAGTAACAAGAGGATTAGTAGGGGATACACCCCCTTCAAAAGTACCTTTAAATGAAAATCTTAAATTAGGCTCATCTTGGGCATTTTTATGAGGAACACCTTTGCCACTAAGTTCTAGTGTTATGGTTTTCTTATCAGCTTTTACTTTATAGCTTACAGATAATCCTGTAGGTACATTTTGCACATCTAATTCTACAAACGGTTTGCTAATATCAGGTATTCCTTCTCTAGTGTTTCTAACTGCTAGTCTAGTTCCTGTAGCACCATTCCATACAAGAAAATTAATATGTTTTGCTGTACCTGACCCATCAACAAGACCACCGCCTGTATCTATTAAAAATATATCGTATCTATCTCCTCCAGTCCCTCTTAATTCTACTTGATATGTGCCTCCTCTACCATTAAAATTATATATTCCAGATTTATCTAGTACAGGCAATAAATTTGCCTCTGAACGAGTCCAATCTGCACCTGGTGCTCCAAAAAATGGTGCAGAAGCATGTTTAGTGCTTATTGTCATTTCAATACGCTGACCTGCAGTTATAGCAATATTATTAGCTAATAAATAAGGAGCAGGCGACTTTAATTCATCTCCTAAATTAATATCTACAGTATTTCTAATACTCCCATCATTTGCATCTACTTCTGAAAATATATTTGTTCCAACAAGAGTAGCTGTAGGAATAGGATTAGCTAAAAAGTCTAGCTTTATCCCCTTAGTATTTCCCACATTAATATCACGAGTATTTCCAACTACAAATGCTTTATTAAATTCAAAATCAATATTATTAATATCATTTGTATGAGCATAAGCCTTACCTGTAAAGCTTATTTTTATTTGTGTATTACTCTCTTTAGTAGCATTCCAATGAATC
>JAJVLF010000173.1 GCA_029255845.1 Campylobacterota bacterium
CTACATCTAATATTTTTAAATTATCATAAAGTGAAAATATGATATTATCTATTTATTTTGTATTTTTAGAGGTTCCCATAAGGATAATATATTATTCTTCAAGAATATCACTATCATCTAAAGGAATATTTTTATCTTTACAATACTCCTCTATTTCAGAATCGCTAGTAAAATAATCATCACTAAAATCATTTAATTCTTTTTTAATAGAATTATAGTTTCTTTCATCTATAGTTAATACTCTTTCAATTAATTCAATAAATTTCTCATATTTTTCATTAACCACGCATAACTTATCTATAGTTTTAAAATCTAATTCTCTAAATTTAGCTTGAAATAATATCTGACTTTGAAAAGGTTTTGCTTTCAAATTAATAACCCCAATGCCAAAAGATTGATTTAGTCTTTCCATTTCATCTTTTAGATTACCAGATATTTCAAATGCAACCAAATACCCATAATTTGACCAGCTTGAATTAGATACAGCTTGAAAATATGCCTCTTTTAGTTCATAATCTGTATTGACTTCTCTTTTAATTTCATAAGATGTTAAGCTAAATCTATCTACATTATTTACAGTTTTCATAAAAGCTTTATTCTTAATGGAATCTAAGTGTAAAATTTTTACTCCTATCATATCAGGATGTATCCACTTTTGGTGCTTGTCTTTTTTTATTTTTGATTCCTCGTGAAGAATAGTTTTAGAGTAAATTTTTTCGTTTTTTAAATAACTGCTCAATAGCTTATGTAAGTCTTTTTCGCTATATATTTCACTTGTTGGCATTTCATTTTTTTGGATTAATTCCTCAAATAATATATCGTCCTTATATTTTTCTAGGTAGTATCTGTACTCTCCAGATGTTCCTATCCTCTTAACTCTTGTGTCATTGTTTCTTATAAAGCTTCCTGCACTAGAAGAAACTGTATTCATTGGACTCTTAGTTCTAGTAAAAACATAATATCCTTTACTGTCAATATGTTCATAAATTTCTTTATATGTAGATGGTTCTTTCATATCATCTAAGCTTTTAAGTATCGCGTCTTTTATCGTCATTTCATTCATTTTATATCTTTGTTTATTTTATTAATTATTATATTTTATATTAAAGAGTGATATAATTAAGGCACAAAACTCTCAATAACATCCCCTTTCCTCTGAAGAACTATAATATCATTATTCAATGCTTCTTCCTTTATATCATCATCTATTTTAAAAGAAGCTAATCCTAAATGGTGGCTATAATCTTTATATTCAGGATATAGTTTCTTAAAATTAACATATTTTTTATTCAACAGTCTATCTATATCTTTTGGATGAAGTTTATATTTTACTTCTATTAAAGCTATATCTTTTCCATTTACCATTACTATGTCATATTCGTCTTCTATATTATTTTTACATCTTGTGATATTTTTATCTATGAAGTCATATTTTATACCATTTAATAATGGTTTATCTTTTAGAGAATTAAAGAAAAATTCTTCTGCTATTTCTCCTTGATTATTTGCTATTCCTCCTACCATTATCCCTATTCTTTTTAGTGCTTCATCTGTTTTTTTCATTTGAGCACTTGTCTCTTCTTGTGCTTTTTGAAGAGCTTTCATTTGTTCATCTGTCTTTTTCATCTGTTCATCTGTCTTTTTCATCTGTTCATCTGTCTTTTTCATCTGTTCATCTGTCTT
>JAJVLF010000174.1 GCA_029255845.1 Campylobacterota bacterium
GGAGTAGATTATGAAGTTAGTGAATCATCAGCTCATTATATAGTTACTAAAATAGAAAAAATACTAATAAAACACCCTAGCTTTCATCTATCTACATTAAAGCATTTTGTACCACAAGATACTACTAATAATATTACTGTTACAGTAGTAGATGTTACAGAGTCGCAATGTGAGAGACCAAAAAAAAGCAAAAACATTACTACTCTGGAAAAAAGAAAAAACATACTTTAAAAACACAAGTTATAACTACCTCTAATGGTAAAATATTATCAGTAGAAGTAGATAAAGGAAGAACCCATGATTTTAAAGTATTTAAAAATATTCTACCCCATTTTGTCAAGACAACTAAACAAATTCCCCTATTCTTTTTTCAATCACCCTATTCAAGCAACTTTCCCATCTAAATTATTATAATCTAAATTATTAATCCTCAAACTTTCATAATAAAAACTAATAGGTTTCTTATAATTTATAGATTGATGAAACCTCTTATTGTTATAAAAATCTATATAATCTCTAATATCTTCTTTTAACTCCTTAATAGTATTATATTCATTCAAATAAATCCTCTCACATTTAGCACTTCTCCAGAACCTTTCAATACATATATTATCAGTAGCTCTACCCTTACCATCCATAGATATAGTAATACCATAATCTTGTAATGTTTTAGTATGTATATGACTAGTATATTGTGAACCTTGATCAGTATTAAATATATCAGGTTTACCATACTTATGTAATGCTTCATTTAATACACTCATTACCAAATCACTATCCATTGTATTAGATATCCTATATGATAAGACAGCTTTAGAGTACCAATCAATTATAGCTGCTAAATAAACCATACCTCCATTTATCTTAATATATGTAATATCAGTACTCCATACTTGATTAGCTCTTATAATCTCTAATCCTCTTAGTTTATAACTCCACTTCTTATGCTGTTTATTGGGTATTGTTGTATTTATAGGTTTAACTGCTAATATAGCTTTTAAATTCATTTGTTTTCTATATTTAGATACTGTATTAAGACTTACTTTATATCCATCTTCTAATAGTTGCCTATGAACCTTTAATTCTCCATATATTGGTATTTCTTTGTATATATCATTTATCTTGTTTTTAATAGATGTTTTCTTTTTATTTATTGATGGCTTATAGTATAGACTACTTCTATTTAGTTTTAGTAGTTTGCATTGATTGAATATTGATATTATTGGCTTGGAGTTTTCTTTAGAATCATTAGAATATTTTGAATGACTATTATCTACTAGTTTCTTTCTACTTAATAAGTCCAAGCCCACGAGCTTTCCCTCTAGCCATTCCTTTTCTAGTGTTATTTTACCTACTATTTTTGTATAATTATTTATCTTAGCCTGTAAAACTGTAATTTCTTCTTTGTATTCTTTAACTACTTTAGCAGGTTCCATTGCTACCTCTGCATTCTCTAAGAATATCTTTTTCCAGTTTTGTAGATTCTTTGGTGTAATGTTGTTTTTACTTGCTATTTCATTTAGAGTTCTACTCAAAGCTTTGCTTTTCCTTTTTTAATACTTCTAATACTAGCTTTGTTTTAAATTCTGCTGTAAATACTCTTCTT
>JAJVLF010000175.1 GCA_029255845.1 Campylobacterota bacterium
TTATGGTGGTTTGTCTAAATCTAAAGAAAATTTAGATGGGATTTCTATTGGGGCTTTTGAGATGGCTCAATTTTGCTCTTTTTATCATAAAGGAAAAAATCCTACTATTACTGTGACAGAATTGCCTTTTTCTAAGAATTTGAGTTTAAGTAGGGTGGCTGAGATTTCTCAAGCTGTTTATAGACATCCTGTTGTTGTTAAAGATTTGGCTAGATGGAATGCTACTTTGTTGATGCCTACTCCTTTGCCTCAGTATAATATTGTTTCTAAGTCTAAAGTTGTTAAGTCATTGTCTGATTTTAAAGGAGTTAGAGTAAGAGGTCCTGGTGGGATTATGGGAGTTTTAGCTAAGGTTGGAGCTGTGAAAACTGGAGTTCCATTTTCTGAAGTTCGTCAAGCTATGAGTTCTGGAGTTATAGATGGAGCTTCTTTTGCACCTCATGCACATTTAGCTACTAAGACATTTAAAGCAGGGAAATGGGCAAGTACTAATCTAAACCTAGGTTCTGCAAATTGCCCTGTAGTAGTAAACACCCAAGCATTAAATAAATTAAGTGGGACAAATAGAGCTGTATTACTAGATTCAGTTGATGAGGCTTTAGAATATTATGTTGGTAATTATGCAAAAGTGACTAAACAATACAAAAAAGAACTTAAAAAGTCAAAATTAAAAATAGTTACTTTTAATTCTTCACAAACTAAAGAATTAAATAAATTATCAAAATCTGTAAATGCTGATTGGATTAAATCTTATACTAAAAAGTTTGATTCAAAGTCATTATTTGATTACACTCAGGCACTATTTAATCGTTAATGAGTTTTTCTTCAAAGGTTAAAACTGATAAGTCAATTTTAAGCCTTATTGATACAACATTTCTAAAGTTTGAAATGTTGATGAACTTTTTAAGTGGGTTCGTTATTGTTTTAATAGTAGCGGTATCCACTATTAATATATTAGGTCGTTGGATTTTTAATGCACCAGTTGATGGATACATTGATTGGATAGAGCAGTTTATGGCTTTTTTTGTTTTTATGGGTTTGGCATTTGTCCAAAGAGAGGGCGGACATATCAGAATGGATATGTTTGTCTCTACCCTTAAAGGAAGAAAATTATGGGTGGCTGAGCTTATATCTACTATATTAATACTATTTATCACTTTAATTCTAATCTATGGCACTTATGCACATTTTTTAAGGGCTTATGAGATTGGCGATACATCCATAGATATTGGGCTTCCTATATGGCCAGCAAAATTAATAATACCATTTTCTTTAAGTATATTAGCAATTCGTCTAATTATTCAAATCTATGCTTATGGCAAAGCTATTAAAAATAATGATAGCACTCCTATAGCTGTCCCTCTTGATGAAGATGACATTGAAAATATAGGTAAATAAAATGAATTATATTATAGAGTTTATGAGTAATGCAGAAAAGCTTGATATAGGAATTTATGTTACTGTTTTTATGCTTTTTATGGTTATTATTGGAGTGAGAGTAGCATTTGCTGCTGCTATTACAGGCTTTCTTGGTTTATTATGGATTTTTTCTGCAAAATTTGGTTTTGAAAAGGGCTTTGAGATTGCA
>JAJVLF010000176.1 GCA_029255845.1 Campylobacterota bacterium
AAATCTTATCATTTGCTATTATTAATGAATGACTAAGATAGCTAAACCTAGCTAATAAGCTTTCTATCTCCACAGGTCTAATGTATTTACCCATAGATGTTTTAAATAATTCTTTTTTTCTTCCTGTAATTGTAATAAATCCACTTTTATCTATACTAGCTAAATCCCCCGTGTGCAACCATCCATCAATGATTGTTTCTTTTGTTTCTTTCTCCCTTTTATGATAGCCTCTCATAACACTTGCACCTTTAACTAAAAGCTCATTATCTTCTGCCAATCTAGTCTCTAAACCTGCAAATGCAAGACCACAAGTCCCACTTTTATAATCAGAATTAGTATTCACACATACCACAGGAGAGCATTCACTAAGCCCATACCCTTCTCTTATAGGTAGTTTAGCATTTAAGAAAAAATTACTCATTTCTATAGGGAGTTTTGCTCCACCACATAATATATAATCTATATTTTTCCCAAAAATTTGTCTTATCTTCTTATATACCAGCTTATCTAATAAAGTATCTAAAAATGTTTTTCTTTTATGAGGGCTTCTCTTCATCGCTCTATTAATAGCAAAGTTTCCTATAGTTTTTTTGATAAAACTAGCTTCATTAGCATTATGCACAATCTTATTATAAATTTTTTGTAAAAGCATAGGGACTAAACTCATATAATGCGGATTTATCGCAGATAAAAAATATTTTATTTTATTTATATTATGAACAAAATAAATACTAATATTCCCACTTATATAAATATTAACCAAAGTATTTTCAAGTATATGTGCCACAGGCAAAAAGCTCAAAGCAGATTGATTTTGCTTAAAGTCAAACACTTCATTCCCAGCATTTATTTGAGACATTATATTTTTATGTGTAAGCTCCACCCCTTTAGGGTATCCAGTGCTTCCGCTTGTATATATGATGCTATACAAATCATCCTCATCTACTGAGATTTTATCCCATAAAGTTTTATCTTTATTAAATAAACCCTCACCCAATGCAAAAAGCTCATCCAAACAAGCAGAAGCCCCTTTTTTATCTATCTCTATATTCACATCTTTAGTTATTAGCTTATTCCAAGAATGCTTCTTAACATGCTCTATATTTTCATTTAAAGAAACAAAAGCATACTGAATATCTGCATCTTTAAGCTGATAAATCAAATTCTTAGAAGAAATATTAGAAAATATAGGCACAGTAATCCCACCAGCAAAATTAACAGCATAATTAACAATAACCCACCAAGGAGAAGACTTAGAGATAATAGCCACAGCAGTATCTTTCCCAATCCCTATACTCTGCAAAGCAAGAGTTAAATACTTCACCTTAAGCACAAACTCCTCAGTAGATAAAGAGCTCCACCCATCCCCATTCTCATAATTCAAAAATATGTCATTAGAATCACCTTTTGATATTTTATTGAATAAATCTAGTAAATGCTTCATTTTTATAAATCTTTTTTATATATATCAAAATACAATAATGCTTTATTAAGCTCACCATATTAGAGCTAAAGTCCATTCTCAAAAATATTAATAGCTTTTATAAGACTCTTTTTTATC
>JAJVLF010000177.1 GCA_029255845.1 Campylobacterota bacterium
AGAATAGACTTATCAGTATTTATAGAAGATAAAATATATATAATAGAATTTAAAATGAATACTAATAAAGATAATGCTCTAAAACAAATAAAAGACAAAAACTATGCACAAAAATACATTAATCAAGATAAAGATATATACCTAGTAGGCATAGAGTTTGACGAGAAAGAAAAGAATATTACTAATTTTGAATATGAGGAGATAAAATGAAAAAACTCCCAATAGGCTTACAAACATTCAGCAATATAATAAATGAAAATTATCTATACATAGATAAAACAAAAGAAGCATTAGAATTAATAGAAAACTATAAATATGCTTTCCTCTCAAGACCAAGAAGATTTGGCAAAAGCTTATTTCTTGACACAATGTCTGAAATATTTAAAGGCAATAAAGAGTTATTTCAAGGTTTGCATATTTATGATAAATGGGATTTTAATATAAAATATCCTATAATAAAAATTAGCTTTAGCGGAAACTTAAGAAGTGGAGAAAGCTTAAAGAAAAACATATTATTTAATTTAGAACTAAACCAAAAACAATTAAATATCAAATGTGATATAAGCTTAGACTATGATAAATGCTTTCATTTATTAATAATAGAAGCTTTTAAAAAATACAATCAGAAAGTGATAGTATTAATAGATGAATACGACAAAGCAATACTAGATAATTTAGACCAAATGGAAGTAGCAAAAGAGAATAGAGAAATAATAAAAGGATTATATTCAGTCCTAAAAGATAATGATGAACATCTAAAATTCGTATTTCTTACAGGAGTAAGCAAATTCTCAAAAGCAAGTATATTTAGTGGATTAAATATGCTAGAAGATATAAGCCTAAATAAAAGATTTGGAAATATATGCGGATACACACAAGAAGATATAGAAACTACATTTAAGCCTTATTTAGAAAATGTAGATTTAGATAAATTTAGAAATTGGTATAATGGATATAACTTTTTAAAAGATGATATGTATAATCCTTTTGATGTTTTGTTGTTTATGAAAAATGATTACCAATACAGTAATTACTGGTTTTCTACAGGAACGCCGACATTTCTAATAAAACTAATAAAAAAGAATAATTACTTTTTGCCAAAACTATCAAATATAAAAGTAGGAAAAAGATTACTAGAGAGCTTTGACATAGACAACCTAGATTTAGAAGTAATCCTTTACCAAGCAGGATACCTAACAATACAATCAGTGGAAATAGACGAAGACGAAGACATAATCTACACTCTAAAACTACCAAACAAAGAAGTAAAATCATCTCTAAATAGCTTCATAATACACACAATGTATAAAGACAAATCAACATTAAAAAAAGATGTAAGCAAAGCATTAAGAACTGCGAACTTAGACAATCTAAAACAAGCCCTAATATCAATATTCGCATCAATCCCCTACACAAACTTCACAAAAAACAACATCCAAATATACGAGGGCTTCTATGCAAGTATAATCTATGTATATCTACAAAGCTTAGGAA
>JAJVLF010000178.1 GCA_029255845.1 Campylobacterota bacterium
TTAGAAAAAGAAATGATGAAGTTGGAATGCATTCACCAATAATCCACTCATTAATTAACCCTAATGGTTCTCACTATCAAGATAGCTTATTTTTAAGACTATTTTTGAAAGAACTTGAACTAGAAGCTTTCTTTGGTACGGACTTGAGTAAGGTAAAAGTTAAAATAGAATATGAGAATATAGATTTATATTTAACAAATGGGAAGCAACATTTAATAATTGAAAACAAGATATGGGCTGGAGACCAACCTTGTCAAATAATTAGATATATTAATTTAATTGTAAAAATAAATAAGGATATTTGTCCTATAAATGACAATAAGCGTATAGATGAAGAGTTATTAAGAGTTATATATTTAACTGCTCAAGAAAAAGATTGTCCTGATGAACATAAACTTAATGGTGGCTATATAACTTATGACGAAAATTGGGAAAATAAGAATGGCAAGAAAAAAGAATGTTTTGATAAATTAAAAAATGAAAAACAATATAAGAATTATGAAGTTCGATTTCATAAAATGGGCTACAAAGAACATATAATAAATTGGATAAATTCTTGTCAAAAAGAAGTTAAAAATATAACTAATCTATATATTCAACTTCAACAATATATGGATGTGGTAAAAAAAATAACAAAAAACTATCAAGGAAATGTAGCCACCCTTGATAGCTTTGCTTTAAAGCAAAACGATAATTTTATACATACCTTATTTAAGATTACTCAAGAGAGTATGGAAGACAAATACAAAAAAGAAATTATACTTACTAGAGGTAAAATACTATATATTTTCTTTAGAGAATTTATTGAAAAAACTTCAACTTTAGAAAGAGTAAGTGTTGATGTTAAGAATATAAATAAAAAATTAGAAAGTCTAGTTTATACTAAGAGTAAATGTTTAAAGTGGTTCAAGCAAAACCATCGTGTAAAGAATTTCGGAATATTTTATAAAATAAATGACAAATATTTGCTATATCTGAATGTAAGAACAAATAATTTTCATCTTTCTGTAATGAAACATGAAAAATACATATTAAAATCTTTAGATGAAAAGGATATAGAGCCGATAAAAAATATCGAAGATTTTCATTTAGAAAAATGGGAAACACCATCAGGAATGCCAAGTTGTTTTTCCAAAGCATATAATTTAAGTGATAATGTAGATATTTTTTCAACTTATAAAAACAGTAAATTAAGAGAAGATATAAAAAAAATAGAAACCAAACTTTTAGAAAGTGCTATTAAATAAAAAAGTTTCTCGTTAATTATTGTATCAGCTAAAAGAGTAAAGATGAAACAAGCAAAACAATTAATAGTCTTAGATTATGATGATACCTATACTATAGACAAAGAACTATGGGATATGTTTATATCTATGGCTTTAAGAAAAAAGTATATTATTGTATGTTGCACGATGAGAATAGAAGGATATGGAAACGAAGATGTAAAAGAGGATATG
>JAJVLF010000179.1 GCA_029255845.1 Campylobacterota bacterium
AAAAAATAGTATCAGTATGCCCTTCAAATGTTTTTATTAACTTTCCAGTCTCTATGTTCCACAATATTAAGGTTTTATCGCTACTTCCTGACAAAGCATATTTTCCATCTGGGGTTATTGCTACAGAACCAATACCAGCTGTATATTTTTCAAATATTTTTATTAACTTTCCAGTATTTATATCCCACATTTTTAGAGTTTTAGCACTTCCTTCTGCTGATAAAATATATTTTTCATTTGGGTCTATTGTAAAAGCATAAGTAGTTTTTGAAGATTGGAATGTTTTTATTGATTTTCCAGTATTTATATCCCAAACTTTGAAGGTATCATCATGGCTTCCTGATATAAAATATTTTCCATTTGAAATTGTTGCTACTGAGTAAACTGGTCTTGTATGCCCTTCAAATGTTCTTATTAATTCTCCTGTATTCATATTCCATAATAATAAAGTATCAAGTAAACCTCCTGATAAAGCATATTTTCCATCTGTAGTTATTATTACTGACAAAATATTTTTATTTTTTCTAAATTTTCTTATTAAATTAAACTTACTTTTTGCTGTTAAAATATATGATTCATTTTTAGCTATTGTAATATACAACTTATTATTTTTTATTTCAAAATTTACTTCGTTCTGTTTCCCTATCTTAGAATGAATAGAATAATAATCACTATAATTTTTTTGAGTATTTTTCGCTCTTATTCTAAGATTATAATATGTATTAGGGACTAAATCGTTAATAATGTCATTGGTAGAAGTTATTTTTATTTCATCTGTATAGTTATGTGTATCTGATGGTAGTTCAGAAGCTATTTCTAATTTTTCATATGAAATATAATAACTTACTGTGCCTTGATTATTTATATTCACTATTTCTTCATTGCTTATGTTAGAGTCATTCCAAGATAAAGTGACTTCTTCTATTTTTTTATTGCCTTTGTTTATATTAGATGTATTCGTTGCATCTTTAATTGTTTTGAATATTTCAAAAATCTTTGATGTCATTTCTTTGCCTCTATCAATAAAATATATTTTAACAAATTTGGTAGAATTAGGAATTCTTGATATTCTTTGGTCAACAATTCCTACTTTATTGATGTTGTGAAAATCATCAGAATATTTTAGTTTTATCAAATTTTTTGAGTATTCAAATATCAAATATTCTGTGTATTCTTTAACTTCAAAACTTTCTCCACCTATAATAGGAACTCCATCATCTTCAGATACTTCTATGGCGGTTCTTGTTTCTATTTGTTTATTATTTTTATAGTTTGTTTCAATAGTGCCTCCACAAGACATAAATAATGCAGTAAATATGATTATTGTAATTTGCAGTATGTAGTTTTTCATTTGCAGGTTCCTTTTTTTAAATTGATCTAAAGAAGGTTTAATTTCTCTTACTCTTTTGGTTGCATAATAAGAAAATATTTCAACTAAATAAATTTAGGGTCA
>JAJVLF010000018.1 GCA_029255845.1 Campylobacterota bacterium
TTTTGGATATTTTTATTTTATTTTTTAGGCTATTATATAATTGATAATTTGTTTTTAGTAGTCCTTGTGATTTTATTAGCTCTTTTAGTATTTCTAGTTCTGTGTTATTTTCGCTTTGGGCTTTTATATATTTACTGGCTTCTTTTATTTTTAATTCTTTATTTGTTAGAGCTATTAGAGGTAGGCTACTATCTTGGATAAAATCAGAAAATACATTTTGTATATTTGTAAAAGAATGAAAAGATGTGTATTCTTCAAAATCTAAAGGGTATAGGATTTTTATTTTATAGTTTTTTTTGTTTATTTTTTCTTTTTTGGTGCTTAGGAGATTTATTGTTTGATTGCTAATTTCAAATGAAAAATCAAAATTGTCTATTACTAAAACTTCTATGTCTTTTTTTGAATTTATGAAATTGGATAAATTATTTTTTATATCTTCAATCTCAATTCTTAAATCATCAAAATCAATATACAAATAAGATTTTTTATCTAAAAAAGAAAGAAAATTAAAAAGGCAATAAGTAGCTCCAGAGCCTGAGGGATAAAAAAGAATGGTATTTTCTTTTTCTAAAACTAGTTTTCTATTTTTATAATTTATCTTTGGTATTTCATAGCTATATAATGCCTCTAAAATAGACATCTAGCTAGATAATACTCCAAGGTATTTCTTCATTAGCACAAAATACTACAACATCATCATATTTATTAGGGACTATAAAAGCTTTTTTTTGCAAGTTTATTTTTTTCTCTATTGGATTTAAATTGTATATTTTTTTAGCATTTAATGAAATAAAGTCATTAAGACTATCTAATTTATTATTTTCATCAAAAATTTGTGTAAGTTTAGGTATGGCTATGGGAGAGCTAAATACTCCCGCCGCACAACCACAAGCTTCTTTTTTATGGATAGGATGGGGAGCTGAATCACTTCCAAACATTACTTTTTTATTATTTAAACTAGCTTCTAGTAAAGCATCTCTATCTTCATATCTTTTAGCTATCGGCTTACAAAATAAATGAGGTCTTAGCATATCTCCAGCTACATCATCAAGAGTAATTAATAAATGATGAAGAGTGATAGTTGCAAATACATTATCATATTTATTTAAAAAATCTACAGAGTCTTTAGTGGTAATATGTTCCATAATTATTTTTAATTTAGGAAATTTTTTAGCACAAAAATCAAAAAAATCTAAAAATTCTTTTTCTCTATCCATAACAAAACCATTGCTTTCACCATGCACTGATAAAGTAATTCCTAAATCACTCATAGTAGTAAAAACTTTCATCATTTTATCACTTCGTAAATCTTTTGCACCATTTTCGCTATTAGTTGTAATTCCCGCAGGGTATAGTTTAATCGCCAAAATATCATCTTTTACTTCTTCTAAAAATTCTCTACTATAATCATCTCTTAAAAATAAAGTCATATATGGCTCGAAATTATCGCCTTTTGTTAGTTTCATTATTTCATTTTTATAATTCATTAAAGCTTCTTTAGTTGTAATGGGGCTAACTAAATTTGGCATAACCAAAGCTCCAGCGAAATTTGTAGAAGTGTATTTTACTACTTTTTTTAACATATCTTTTTCTCTTAAATGGACATGCATATCTAAAGGTGTATTTATTGTAATAAAATCACTCATTTTTATTCTATCTCCTTAAAAGTATAAGCTTCTTGCTTAAGCTCTCTTTTTATATCATCTTGATGGTGCATATTTCTAGTTTCCACCGATACTATTAGATTAGTATCTCCTATTTCTAAATCTTTCGCACTTGCATCATAGGATATTTGAACTATATTTGCTTTTTGCTTTTCCAATAAACTCGTTAGCTTATTTAAGCTCCCTGCTTTATCTATTAAGGTAATAGATAATTTCATTTTTCTATATGTCGCTACTATACCTCTCTCTATAACTGAAGAAACTAAATTAACATCTATATT
Organism: Campylobacterota bacterium; assembly: GCA_029255845.1. GTDB lineage: Bacteria > Campylobacterota > Campylobacteria > Campylobacterales > JAJVLF01 > JAJVLF01. The sequence continues at coordinate 1,946 of JAJVLF010000018.1, forward strand.
TCCTCCACTAATAATAGCTACTGTATTTTTTTTACCTTTAGGTTTAACTTTCCCAGAAAGTAAGCTAGCGACAGTTACAGCACCTGCTCCTTCTGTGATTATTTTTTGTTTTTCTAATAAATATAAAATAGCAGATGATATTTCTTTGTCATCCACGGATATTATCTCATCTACATATTGCAAGGTTAAATCAAGTATTTTTGCATTGACATTTTTCACAGCAATCCCATCGGCGATAGTTTTTATTTTATTTTTTCTAACTATTTCTTTTTTCTCAAATGAAAGCTCCAAGGCATTAGCTCCACTAGCCACAACTCCAATAATTTTGATATTTTTATCAATAGCCTTAACATATCTAGCGACACCAAGCACTAATCCACCGCCACCAACAGGCACTAGAATAGTCCCAATATCATCCAAATTATCTAAAATATCCTTAGCTAAAGTACCTTGACCTACTATAACATCCTCATCTGTATAGGGATGGATAAAAGGTAAATCTTTTTCTTTGGCTATTCGTAAAGCCTCCGAGTAGGCTTCATCATAGTTATCGCCATAAAGCAAAACTTCTCCGCCATATTCTTCAACCCCGCTAATCTTAACAATAGGAGTGCTTTGTGGCATAACAATGATAGACTTCATATTAAAATAATTAGCAGAAAAAGCAACACCTTGAGCATGATTTCCTGCACTAGCACAAATAATAGTTTTTTTCTTATCATCTCCTCTTAAATTAGATATTTTATTAAAAGCCCCTCTTATTTTAAAAGAGCCTGTAATTTGGAGATTTTCTTTTTTGAAATATATATTAGACTTCATTTGTTTAGATATATAAGGAGCAAATGAAAGAGGTGTTTTAATACAAACTTTTTTTAAATTATCATGAGCATCATTTACTTTTGAGGAAAATAATTCATCATTAATTTTTTTATGTTCCACCATAATACATTTATTTTGCAAGTAGTCAATATTTTTTAATTTAGAAAAAGCCTCATCATTAATAATATCAAGCTGTGTCCAAACAAAACCAATATTTTTATTACCATTAATTTTATCAACTAATTCACTCAAATAAGCAGATTTTCTAAAAACAACCAAAATATCTATGAATGTCCCTATTTCTAAAACATCACGATAAACTTTCTCATTTAAAATTAAATTTTCTTTAGGATAAATAGGCAAAATATGATAACCCATAGTCTGCATATATTTAGCTACCCTATTACTCGCCTTATCTTCTTTAGGAGAAAGCCCTATGATTGCTATTGTTTTTGCTTTTTTTAGAACATCAAATATTTTATTTTCCATTATTCTCACTTTTATTGTTTATATATCTTTTTCATACTCCTGAATAGAGCGAACATCAAAAGAGTTATTATTTTTAAGATACCTTATAGCCTCAATAGAAGCTAATCCTGCAGATATTGTGGTAATATAAGGAACATTATGTTTTATTACCGCTCTTTTTATTTTTAAAGAGTCGGTTTTACTATCCGCATCATCTACTGTATTCATAACTAAAGAAAATTGATTATTTGTTAGCATATCCACTATATTTGGTCTTGCTTCATTTAGCTTAAATGCTAAACTTGTTTCTATATTATTTTCTTTATAAAAATCATTTGTGCCTTGTGTGGTGAAGATTTCAAAGTTTAATTCTTTTAATCCTTGAACTATTGGTAATGAGTGAGGCTTGTCTATATCTGCGAATGAGAGTAATATTTGCCCATTTATTGGTAAGTTATTTTTACTGGCTAATTGGCTTTTTGCATAAGAAAGAGCAAAATTATCGCTAATCCCCATAACCTCTCCTGTTGATTTCATTTCAGGACCTAAATTTATATCTGCACCTAGAGTTTTAAATGGAAAAACTGATTCTTTTATTGCTATGTGATTTTTTGTTTTAGGTTTATAGACTCCATTCTCTATGTAAATAATATTATTTTTATCATATATTTTAATAGCATCTTGAAGACTTTTTCCTATCATTACCACAGTAGCTAATTTAGCTAAAGGAATGCCAGTAGTTTTAGATACAAATGGCACAGACCTGCTTGCTCTTGGATTGACTTCTATTACATAAATTTCATTTTGATGAATTACAAATTGTATATTTAATAAACCAATTACATTTAGTTTTAAAGCTATTTCTTTGGTTTGTTTTTCAATTTCCTCTATCCATTCAAGCTTTAAGGAAACAGGAGGTAATGAGCTTGCACTATCTCCTGAATGTATTCCAGCTTCTTCTATATGTTGCATAATTCCACCGATATATACATTTTCTCCATCACTAAGGGCATCTACATCAATCTCAGTAGCCCTATTTAAAAATTTATCAATTAATACGGGGGAGTTATTGCTTACATTTATTGCTTCATTCATATATTCTTTAAGCTCTGATTTATTATAGACTATCTTCATACCTCTTCCACCAAGCACATAAGATGGTCGAACTAAAACAGGATATGTTATTTTATTAGCTATATCATAAGCTTCTTCTTTGCTAGTTGCTGAGCCATTTTCTGGTTGTTTGAAGCCATTTTCTAATGCAAACTTTGAAAACTTTTCTCTATCTTCTGCTAAATCAATAACTTTTGGACTTGTGCCTATTATATTTGCCCCAATAGATGAGAGGGACTTTGCTAATTTTAAAGGTGTTTGTCCGCCAAAATGGACAATAGTGCCATCTGGTTTTTCTTTATCTATAATAGCTCTTAAATACTCCATAGTAATAGGCTCAAAATATAAAGTATCGCTTATATCATAATCAGTCGATACAGTTTCAGGATTACAATTATGCATAATAGTTTTAATACCTAAATCTTTTAAAGCAAAAGAAGCATGAACACAGCAATAATCAAATTCTATCCCTTGCCCTATCCTATTTGGACCACCACCAATAATTAATACTTTTTTTATGCTCACTATTTTCCTTGTTTAAAAATTACATTCGTCACTAAGTCTGTTTTCTGCAAATTCATAACCCATACTTTCTATTTTTTCTAAATCTTTTTTAGGGTTTTCGCCTTTGGTTGTTAAATAATCACCAATTACTATGGAATTTGCTCCTGCTTCAAAAATAAGATTTTGATTATCTTCAAAAACAATCTCTCTTCCACCAGCTACCATTATTATGCTATCAGGTAAATACTTCTTTGATAATTTAACGCAAGATATTGCTTCATCTATGCTAATAATATCTTTTTTTAATGGTAATGCTTCATTTGGATGATAGAAATTAATAGGAGAAGAAAAAGGCTTTAAACTAGCTATTGATTTAAGCATAGAAATTCTATCTTCTTCACTTTCTCCTAAACCAAAAATTCCACCAGTGCATACAGCTAAGCCTACTGATTTAACATTCTCACAAGTTTCATATCTTTCATTCCAGTTATGAGTCGTGCAAATTTTTGGATAAAATTCTTTTGATGTTTCTAAATTATGATTATATACTTCAACTCCAGCAGATTGTATAGCTTTTAGCGAATCTTTATCTGCCATACCACAGCACCCTATTAGGGCTAAATCTTTTTCTTTTTTCTTTATTTCGTAAGAAACTTCACTTACAAACTCTACCATTTTAGAATCTAATGATTTAGTAGCACTAACTAAACAAAAACCTACAGCCTTATTTGCTCTTGCTCTAATAGCTTGATCTACTATTTCTTTAATGTCTTTTTTGTAATATCTATCAATATCAGCTTTATATTTTACACTTTGAGTGCAAAATGAGCAGTCTTGAGAACATCTACCGCTAGATATATTGGAGATAGCACATAGAAATATTTTTTTCTTCATTTCTTTTTAGATATTAGTGTTTTTAATGTTTTAACTAAATAAATTATAGGAATAATACCAGCTCTCACTTCTTTAAATTTTACTTTTTGGACTTGATAGAAATTTGCCATAACTTCAACTATATCTTCCTCTTTAGGGAATATTATCAATTTGATTCCATATTTTTTTTTCCCTATCACGATAATTCCAGGAATTCTTTTATCGTTGCCTTTTCTTTTCTTAGTTTCCATCATCTATCTATCCTTAATTGTATCTATAAGAGAGCTAGCAAGCTCAAAGTGATTAGAAGTCATAATATGCACCCTTTTTTCTTTTTTATATAAGTAATTTAGCATTTTTTTACTTAACTCAAAGCCCGTCTCATTTTCTTGATCTGAAGAAATTTTACTAGCATTTTCCATTTCATTTAACCATTCATCAGACATATGCATACCTGGGACATTATTTTTTAAAAAAAGAGAAGTTCTATAAGATGTAACAGGGAAAAATCCATAAATAAGCTTACATTTTCCTCTCTCATCATTAAATTTAGCAACTTCTTCATTAAAAATATCACTCATAATGTCGGCTTCTCTTTCAGAGAATATTGCTTGAGTGATAATAGCTGTGGTATTTCTTTCAATTTTTTTAGATATTTTTTTTTGAAGTCTTTTGTAATCTTTAGCATAAGAATTAGTCACAGAAAAAGCATAAGTTTTTTTAGGAGCTTCTAAAATTTCATTTCCCATTAAGTCAACTCCGTCATTAAATGAATTGACAATATCTAAAAATTTTAAAGAATTACCCTCTAAGACAGCCTTAGCATTTTTTTGATCACTCATATTAGCAGGGTCTCCTGTTAAAGATAGCATCATTCGGACATTTAAATCATTAGCTCCAAGAAGGTCAGATTGCAAAGCTATAATATTTCTATCTCTCATAGAAACTGTGCAAAGAGTTGGTTTTTTGAATTTTTCTTGTATTTTATAAGCAGAGATTAAAGCAGAATATTTTAGTTTAGATAGTGGATTATCGGTGGTTGAAAAAGCATCTAGTTTGTTGTGTAAATTAAATTTATCTATGGAGTCTAAAATATTATTAATATTTGAGCTTCTAGTAGGGGTAGTTTCTAAAGATAAGAAACTATCATTTTGTAATTTATTTATAGCACTTTCTATCAAATTTAAATCCATTTTAGTTTTTAGCCTTTATTATACAAAAAATATATAAAAAATTAAGTGGTATTTAATATAATTCCCCTAAAAAAAAGAATAATTATGAATATTAAGATAATGCAATTTGTTCAAAATGCACTTATGGAGGATATAGGCAGAGGAGATTTATTTTCTAAAGTCCTTAATCCTATTGATATAGAAGCTATGGTTATAGCAAAAGAGGATGCTGTATTTTCAGGAAAACTATATGCGAAACATTTAGCAGATGTTATCCATATAGATTGTGAGTTTTTAAAAAATGATGGCGATAAAGTAAAGAAGGGCGATATTTTAGTGAGGCTTAAGGGAGATAATCATTCTATATTAAGCTTGGAAAGAACTTTTTTAAATTTATTACAGCATAGTTCAGGCATAGCAACTAATACAGCAAAATATGTCAGGCATTTAAAGGGAAGCAATATAAAATTACTTGATACTAGAAAAACAAGGGCTAATTTAAGAGATTTTGAGAAATATTCAGTTTTAAATGGGGGCGGATTTAATCATAGGATGGGATTAGATGATTGCTTGATGATTAAAGATACTCATTTAAAAACAATAAATAATTTAAAAGATTTTATTATTTTAGCTAGGAATAAAATACCATTTACGGCAAAAATAGAATGTGAATGTGATAATATCAATAAAGCAAAAGAAGCTCTAAATGCTAGAGTAGATATTATAATGTGTGATAATATGGAGATAGATGATATAAAAAAAGTTATCTTACTTAAAAATGAAATTTCTAAAAATACTTTAATAGAAGTTAGTGGGAATATAGATGAGGGAAATATAATGAATTATACAAAACTAGAAATAGATGCTATTAGTAGCGGAAGTTTGATACATCAAGCACAATGGGTCGATTTTTCTATGAGAGTTATTGATTGAAAACAATAGTATTTTTTTTATTAACTTTATCATTATCTTATGGCTTTGTTTATGAGCTTAAGGCTAAAAATACTTATTCTCAAGATATAGATTTTGCTAGATTTGAAGATAGAATGCTGGTAATATTTGTTTCTAGTAATGATATGAAAACAAGCAATAAATTAAAAAAATTAAATAATTTATACCATACATACAAAGAAGAGGATATTTCTTTTGTAGGATTTCCTATTAAAGATCTACCTATATATAATAATGATTTTTGTGTTTTAAATTATGGAGTTGATTTTAATATGATTGGCGAAATTAATAATGATTTGGCTAAAATAAAAAAATACATCAATCATATATATGAAAATGAAGAAATAGAGCTATATGCTCCTATTTTAATATATGATAGAAAAGTCCTTAGATTTTCAAATATTTATGAATTAAAAGATAAGCTTATGAAAATATTTGACTATAAATAATGATATAATATCGCCATAAAAGAGCAAGGTAAAGTATGTATCAAGTTTTAGCTTTAAAATATAGACCAAAATCATTACAGGATTTGGTAGGACAAGAAAATATAGCTAATATGCTAAGTCGTAGTTTAGATAAAGATATGATAGCTAATTCTTATCTTTTTTCTGGAATTAGAGGAAGTGGTAAAACCTCCACAGCTAGGATATTTGCTAAATGTTTGCTTTGTGAAAATGCTCCTACTTCCACTCCTTGTGAAGTTTGCTCTAGCTGTAAAATGTGCAATGAAAATAGACATATTGATTTAATCGAGCTTGATGCTGCTAGCAATAGAGGGATTGATGATATAAAAAATATAATCGAGCAGTCATTATATAAACCAAATATTTCTAAATATAAGGTTTTTATTATAGATGAGGTTCATATGGTTACGGTGCAAGGATTTAATGCATTTTTAAAAACCCTAGAAGAGCCTAATATTACCTCTAAGTTTATATTAGCTACTACTGACCCTCTAAAAGTTCCTGTTACTATTCTTAGCAGAACTCAGCATTATCGTTTTAAAAAAATATCTAATAAAGATATAGAAAATAGATTAAAGTATGTCTTACTTCAAGAAAAAGTAGAATTTGATGAAAAGGCCTTAGAGGTGCTTTCAAGAAGTGGGAAAGGCTCTATGAGAGATACTCTTACTTTGCTTGATCAATTAATTGTATTTTCTAATGGAAATATAGATATGGCTAGTGTGAGTGAGATGCTAAATATCATTGACCCTCAGTTTTTAGAGGATTTTTTTGATAATATCTATACTCAAGATATTGAGAAAGTTAAAAAGAATATAGAAGTTTTAAAAGATTATGATGCGGATATTTTGATTGATGAGATAACTATGTTTTTACAGCACAAACTTTTTTCAAGGGATGCTAGATTAAGTCCTATTATTATAGATAGATTTTATAGAGTGCTTAGTGATTCTAAGCATTTATTATCTATTAATACAAATTCTTATTTTGTTTTAACATTAATGGCTTTTAAGCTTATTGAATCTTTGAAAATTAAAGATATAGATTCTATGATATCTGATTTAGAAAAAGAAGTTTTAAATGATAAGGTTGTTATAGATACTACTCCTTCTAAAAAAGAAGAGGTCGTAGTAGAGGTAGATGATTTTGATAAAATACTTAAAGCGATATACTATAGAAACCCTAAAGTAGGAGATTGTTTTAAAAATGGTATAAGTTTTATATCTTTTGAAGATAATGAGCTTAAATTAGAAAATAATATCACTGATGATGATTGTAAGAAATTATTGAGGTATTATAGTGGGGATATTAGGAATATATTGAAAGAAATTTTTGGACTAAAAACAAAGATAGATTTTATTTCTTCTAAAGAAAAAGAAGAGCCTAAACAAGAGATAAAAGAAGAAGTCAAAGAAACACCCAAAGAAACAATAAGACCTGAGAATATAGAAATAAAAAGTGATGAGGAAGCTTATCAAGTAGAAGATATGCAAAATATCCAAGAAGAAACTATAATAGATGTTCCAAAAGAAGAAGCAAAAAAAGATATTAAATCAATACCTATAATTAAAAGAGCCATTAATATGCTAGATGTTGAAAATATAGAAATAAATAAATTATAAAAAGGTTTAATCATTAAAAATATACTAGTCTTACTCATTTTACTATTAAGCCTATCTTATTCTAAAGATAAAGTATTTGAATGTGAAATTAAAAATAATTTATTTAATGATACTAGAGTATGCAAAAGCAGGTTTATAGCTACTAACAATGAATATGAACATTTTGAAATTGATGTTAATATAAATAAAGAATATAATGTGATTGAATTATTTGCAGATAAAAAGCATTCTATTAGAGGAGATATTTATTTTTCTATAAATAAAGGTGAATCTAATATGCTTTCTTTGGGTTATGGGAATTTTATTCTTGATTATATTAAAGCTAAAAATAAAAATATTAATATTTCCAATGTGTCTTTAGGCTATGAATTTGCTTATTATAAGTTTAATTTGCTATTTTACTCTTCATATAGTGCTGGTGTTAGCAAATATGAATTAGATATTTCAAAAAATGGTTATTTTATATCTAATAAAATTGGAGTCAAGAAAAAAATACTAGGTGCTAATTTAGGCATTTTTGGTTATTTTTCAAAAGATTTTATCGATGATTTGGAGATTAATATTATGAATTTTGGAGTAAGTTTTGGTTTATAAAATACAGATAATTATAGCTTTAGTTTTTTTAATTTTTTCATGCTCTAGTTCAGATTTAGATAAATTATCGAAAAATCTTACCAAAGATGAAAGCGATAGCAGTGCTAAAATAAATCAACAACCTATAGCTATGATAAGCATAGATAAAAATATCACTTTTAGAGAAAATGTAGAAATTACTCTTGATGCCAAAGATAGCTTTGATACTGATGGAAATATTGTTTCTTTTGTATGGAAAAATGACAATAAAATCATAGGAAATGGAGAGCAATTAAAGATTAAGTTGCCAAGTGCTGTTTATATAATAGAGCTTGAAATAGAAGATAACCAAGGCTCTAAAGGGACTGTAAAAAGACAAATAACCGTTAGATTGGATTTTGCTAAATTAAAGCTAGATATAAATGCAGTAGAAGAGATAGCTATACTAAAAGCTAGCACAAAAGACATCAATCAAATGTCAATTCACAATAACCACTTATATGCTGTATCAGATGATGGTAATATTTATTTTTGGGAGCTTTTATTTAATAAGCTTACTCATCCAAGGCATATTAAAGTTAATGAAGATTATGAAATTAAAACTTTACTAGTAAAAAATAATAAACTTTTTATAGGCTCAAGTGATAATGATATTACAATATGGAACATAGAGACAAAACAGTTATTAAAATCTATCAAAAATCATAGAAATGCAATAACGGACTCAGTAAGCAATGATGACATCATAGCATTTTCTTCAATAGATAAAAGCATTAGTATTATTTCTTTAAAAACTAATGAATTAATAAAAACAATAAAAGAACATAAATCATCAATTACTTCTCTATCAATAATAAAAAACTTTTTAATTTCATACTCAAATAATAAAATTATTAAAATTTGGGATATAGATAATGATTATAGAAATGCTAGCACGATTGACTTGATTAATATAAAAGTAGATTTTATGCAAAGATATGAGGATGAATTAATTATAGCTTCGAGAGATGGATTTATTCAAATAAGAGATATTATTACAAATGTAGTTTTACGAGAAATACAAATAGAACCTATTAGAGCTATGGGCATATATGAATCTAATATTATTGTAGCTTTAAATAATAAGGATATTAATTTAATTAATATTAGCGATTTAAGTAGTAAGAATATTTTAAAATTAGAAAATAAAGCAACATCAATTATCGTTAATGAAGGTATTTTGGCTATTAGCTTGGATAATCAGAATGTTAAGATATTTGGAAATAAAGAAAAATTTAAACAAAGATAAATAAATAATAATGAATAAAAATATGAACTCAATAGAATTATATAATATTAAAAAAACCTATGATGGAAATATGCCAGCTCTAAAAATTAAAGAGCTAATCATTCCGCTTGGAGGCATTCTCTCTATTATGGGATATTCTGGCTCTGGAAAAACTACTTTTGTTAATATATTAAGCCTTATTGATGTTCCTGATATGGAGTTTTTAGATGGAGAAAAACCAAAAATAATATTTAATCTAAATGAAGATAATATTTATACGATAACTTACTCAAATAATAAAATAATCGCAAAAGATAATAATGATTTAATTTTAAATGAAATAGACATTAGAGCTAAGGTTTTTGGATATATCTTTCAAAAACCGTATATGCATGATAATTTTAGCATTAAGCAAAATATACAAACACCTCTAATAATAGAAAATACACAATGCAATGAAGATAGCTTAGAAAATGCATTAGAATTTCTAAATCTACCAAAAAATAAAAAAAATGAATACCCAAATAACTTATCAGGAGGGGAAGCACAAAGAGCATCTATTCTTAGAGGGATTATTAAAGATAGTAAAATATTAATAGCAGATGAGCCTACAAGCTCACTAGATGTAGTAAATTCCAAGCATGTATTGGATTTCTTAAAAAATAAAGTGCATACAAAAAAGAATGATAAAGTTATAATATGGGTCTCACATAATATTCATTTAATTTCTAGTTATGCTGATAATATATTGGTTCTTTCAGGTGGAGAATTGGTGCATAAAAAAGTAATAAAAAACCCTGGTGAAGGCTGTGAGAATGAAATAGCTTCTTTTTTAAGCACTAAAAATATTGAACAAAAAGAAAAAATAGAGTGCTCTTTTAATAAGAAAAAATTAAATTTATTAGATAAAGCTAAATATGTATTTGGTTATGCATACAAAGGACTATTTAAGAAGAATTTTAACCCTACTTTTGATTTTAGAATAGGAGCTGTTTCTATAATTGTAACTCTGTTATTTTTATTATTTATTGCTAAAGTTAATCATTCTATGAATACATTATTAACTTTTAAATTAAATAATCCATCTATTAATAATTTTAGTGTAATTGCTAGTGGAGGAAATAATGAGCTTAAGAAAAAAGATGTTCTAATACTAAAAGAAAAATTTAAAAAAGATATAAAATCTGCCTCCCCTGTATATTTGGCACCTATAGATATTAAAGATAATAATTCTTATGATGAAGATATGATGGATTCAGAATATGTGGCTGGATTTCGTTTTACTACATTTGAAAAAGATGACCCTGTATTAAAGTCTATAATAGAAAAAGATTCTTTTTTGGTAAATAAAAAAGAGGCATTAAAAACTATTAGCGAGGACAATATAGATGCATTAATAATTCAAAAAAGAGTTTTAGAGGAATTAAACTATAAAGATAATCAAAAAACACTCTTTATTAGATTAGATAATTTTGTTAAGGACATTAGTACCTACACTATAAATTCTATTTTGCCTAATAATGTAGATGGGATACTTAGGAGTGAGTTATATTTAAAGGCATACTTTGGTGATAATCTTACCAAAAAACCATCGATGAGCCACATAATAGTGTATCCTAGAGATATAAAAAAAAGCATAGAGCTTTCTTATGAGATAGCAAAAGAAGATAGATACTCTATATCTAATTTCTATGAGCTTAAAACAAAAATAGAAACTATCTTAGATATTAGTAGAATTATAAATATATTTAGTAAAACTCTTTCTTTTGCTTTGATTTTTTTATCTGTTTCTTTTATTTATATAACATTATATAGAAGTATAGAGAGAAAAAGAAAAGAGATAGGAGTATTTTTAGCTAATGGAATATCTCGTTTGTATTTTTCTCTATTTTATGGAACTCAAGCATTTATATATTTCTTTATAACTACTGTGTTATCTCTATCATTGTATTATTTCATACTTGATGGGAGCATTAATTCTTTTATTGTTTCAAGCTCTTATTTGAAAGCAAACTATGGAGATATTGCCATTATGAAGGGAAATTTAACCCTACCTTTTCAAGATATATCTTATATTATAGGCTCTTACTTTATTTTTATACATTCATTGTTTTTATTAATGATAAATAAATTTATATCACAAGAACCTGTGGATTTAATGAGGGATTAATTGGTGAAATACTTTTTTTTATTTTTTATTTTTTATTTTTCTACAAATGTTTTAGCTAGCACTAATTTTCAATGCCATAAATATGAATTAGAAAATGATGAAGAATTTATATTAAAAAAAATAGGAAGTGATACTTTTTTAGCAGTGCATTCTAAAAACTTCGATATTAACTTTTTCTTGCAATGCCCTATTCGTAGTAATATTTATGCTAAAATCATAAATAATGGAGACATAGATAAAGATTCTTTTTTACAAATAGAAACAGAGCTTCAAGTAGATGACATTAATATATTAAATTATGAAAATACAGGAAGCATTAAAGAAATTAAGTTCTCTGCTAATGAAAAGCCTCTTGCCTCTTTATTTGAAGAAAATATTATTCATATTAGTATAAATGGCAATAAGGATATGATATATGATTTAAGTAAAACTAATAAAAATAAATTAGCACTTCCATTAAACTTTCAATGCAGTAAAGAGTATTTTTTTAATAAATATAGAATAAATTCTTTATCTTTTGAAAATAAAAAAATAAATATAGATAATATTGTATCTAAAATTGAAAAATGGAAAATAAGAAAAAATGATAATCAAGAACTAGCTTCTTGGTTTACTAACTGCAAAAGATGGATTAACTTAAATAAAAACAATAATTTAGAAGATTTATATTCAATAGATAAGCAAATAGCAATTAAATCGCTTAATGCTCATAAAGCTAGCAGAGACCTCTTGATATACCTACAAGAAAGAGCTATTAGTAATGAGAAATTAAATAAAAATTTTCTAGAAGACTTTGCGAATACAATGAATGCTCTAAAAGTTTTAGAAAAAGATAAATCAAAATATGATATTTTTAAAAATATAAATAATGTATTTTATATAAAAAATGATAAATACTTAAATAATAAACTTAATCATATATTATCCTATGAGCAAAATTCCTATTATTATGACTTGCTATCGAATGCAACTATGGGCTCCTTTAGAGATGTAAGTAATTTTAAATTAGATTTTACACTATTAAAGATAAATGTGTTTGCACTTAGTAAAAATAAAAACTTTCTAGTTATTTTAGTAAAAAGCAGATTAAACTTAAGCTCAAAAAATACACAATTTACAACATATAAACTCTCTAATAGTTTTTGTTCATTTTTAAATAATGAGATTAATACTGTTAATAAAAAAATATCCAAAAAAATAGATTTAGTAGAATATTGTTATAATAAAAACTTTGGCAGTATTCATACTGTCTCTAATAAATCATTTAACAAGAAGCCATACATAGGAAAAAAAATATTACAAAAAACTTACATCACTTCATCTAGCAAGAAAAAGAAAAGTGAATGTAAAAAAATAGACAAAGCTCTGTTTTGTAAAAATATTTTAAAAAAAGATGTAAAAAGTCATATGAAAAATGGACTTAGAATGCCATCATTAGACGAACTTATTGATAGCTTTGATGATGAAAAATACGAGGGAGCTACTATATATGCACCAAATAATAAATATTTCTTTTTTGATGAAGATTCTGGATGGGTAAGCAGAAAACAAAGAGATAGTCATAATATAGACTTAATTTTAATAAGATGATTAAATGAAATTTATTTTACTTATCGCGATATGCGGGAATTTTTTATTTTCAACAATTATAAATGATAAATATATCATAAGTAAAAATTCATTAAGCTCATTAATAAATTCATCTAGTATATATGAATATATAAATAAAAATAAAAAACTATTCGGCAAACTAGAAAAGAAGAGTTTTTTCTCTCTTGGTAGATTTAATACTATAAAAACTAAAAAAGAAAGTTCATATAAAAATTTATATATATTTGATACTAAAAATGATGATTATGTATATATAAAAGTTCCTATTAGATTATTAAAAAGTGAATTAGATTTAAAAGAATATAAAAAGAATAATGAACATTATATTCTTAGATTTAAAAAAGAATTTACGAAAAAAAACTTAGTATATTTAAATCTAGATATAGGAGAGAAAAAAGAATTTGTTTTCACTTATAAATCAAAGGATATATATAAATTTTTAAAAAAGCATTCAAATTTGCTATTTGAGAAGGAAGATATTATTGATAAGATTTCAATATCCGATAAAAAAATAACTTTTACTACAAATTACACTCAAAAAGATTTTAAACTTAATTTTTACTTGAAAGATTTTATAAATATCCACAGAAAAAAAATAATATCAAAAAAAGTAGAAAAAAGTTTTTTATTAAAAATAGACAATAATTTACCTCCATTAGAATGTAATAATAAAAACTTATTAGATAGTATCTATATAGATGATGAAGAGTTTATAATAGGAGATGAAAAAATAACTAGCGAGATATATTCTTTATATTTGCTAAGTAATAAAAATGGACTTAATGAATATCTAAAAAATAATATTAAGTTTGTCCGCATATCATCGATAATGCAAGATGAAAATATCCATAATCTATCTTATGAATATAGGACTAAAAAAATAAAAATATTTTTGAAAATACCAAAAAATATAGATTATGACATTAAAAGTAAATTTATTAGTAGCTTCAATTCTTTTAAATTTCAAATAGATGGGGGTGTATTTGATGGATACATAGATGGAAAAAGCACCTACTACATTCCTCAAAATATTTGCCAAACAAAAAAGAATAAAATTAATGTCCTAAATATTAAAAACTATTCAGAGTATGCACAATGGGATATGAATATAAACGATGATAAAAACTATATTACTTGGACTCCTAAATTTAATATATATAAAATGTCTCATATAATTTATGCTCCTTTCTTGCTAAAAAGAAAAAATAAATATGTAATTAGTTCAATGATGGATGAAAAATCTAAGATGAAAGGGGAAGTGAGATATTCTTATTTGCATAAAAATAAAATATACCAAAATAAAACTACAATAAACCCTAAAACAAATACTAATCTTTATTTCAAATATCCAAAAAGAGCAAATATAAACAGCATACTAGAAAAAACTAAATTTATGTATAATTCAAATCCAATTAGCATTGTTGATGTAAAAGATAATGAAATAAAATTTACATCAACTCTTGCTAATAAGATAGCTCTTATTTATGTCCCTTCTGGAAATATTGATTCTTTTAGAAAATATTTTTTAAGATATTTTGAATGCTCACAAAAAATAATGCAAGATGATGAAAGTTGTTTTAATTATCTAGCAGATATGGAAAATGGAATCAATGATTTTTTAAATAAAATAAGAAAAAGTAAAAAATATTCACAGATAGTATATAGAAAAAGTATACATAAAGAACAAGATAAAAAAAACTTATTTATCTTAAATAGAGAGAATAGAAATTACAATCAAGCAAAAGATAATGAAGTTTTCGGCAAAAATTACGATAACTATAAATGGAAGCTATCATTATCTTTATCAAATGATAAAAAAGTATTTAATAATTATGGATTAAATAATATAGACCTTATATATTTTTCAAATATAGGCAATAGAGACACAAAAACATTGTCTACTTTAAATGATTATGGTTTTCATAAGGTTTTTTTAATAAACTTTGGTCAAAATATTAAAGATACTCTAAGTGAATATAAAAATATACAGCTTGTTCATCATAAGTATAATAAAAATATGGATGCACAAATACAAGAGTTTGATGTAGGAATTTTTAAAAATATATTAAAACAAATTGCACAAAATAAATAAAGGACATAAATGAATATTACCAAAAGCACAATACTTATTGTCTTACTTTTTAACATATCTTTATTTTCTAAAGATTGTATTATTGTAAACACAAGTGTATCTTTATATAAAAATAATCTAGGCAATTCTAGTATTTTAAGATTAAATAATGATGATTTTGCTAAAAAAGTTATATTTAATGATAAAAGAAAAAGAGTCTTTATTGAGTATAAAAATAAAGAGGGCTGGATAGATGAAGATGCCTTAATGTGTCTAAGTGGAGATAATGGCATATTTTCAGCAATGTCTAAAAATCCTAACTTACCTATTAGCTTAAAAAGGAAAGCACTTCTAACAACAAATATAGAATCTTTAAGTAGCTCTAATGTTAATATAAATGAAAATAATCAATTGCAAGTAAATATCTATTATGCCCCTAATGAAAGTAATCAATATCTATCATCACAGGCTAAACTATTTCAAATGAGATACATATACAAAGAAGTAAAAATAAATGATAAAATATTTTATCTTATAGGCTCAAATGAATCTACTAATATAGATAATGTAGATACTGCTATACAAGGATGGGTAAAAGAAGATAAGATATTAGAATGGAATAATAGAATAGGTGTTGAATTTAGTAAAACCGATAATGCAAACTCTCAAATATTTAATAGCTTTGAAATGAAAGATGTAAAATATACTGAAACAAATAAAGATTCAATGAAGTATTATGAGCCTAGATTTCCATTAATTAAAAAAGCAAATAAAACAGCCTTTAAAATAGGCTTTATAGGTGGCTCTGATGATGGCTCTTTAACTAGAGGAGATATAGCAAAAGCACAAGAGGCGGTAAAAACAGTAATAACAAATAATGATTTGCAAATTGCTATTATTATTGATGCTACAAGAGGAATGAAGCCTTATTTTAAGGATGTAAAAAATGCATTAAATAGCTTTTTACAAATAACAAAAAAGAAAGCCAATGTAGATATTGCTATTACTATTTTTAGGGATTATTCTGATGGGAAAGAAATTTTTGAAGTAATGAAAGACTTCAAAAGTAATAAAAAAATTAATCTAAATAAGATAAAAGTTAAAAGTAATTTAAAAGATATTGGGGAAGGGACTTATCCTGAAGCATTATTTTATGGGATTAATAAAAGTATTGATAGCTTAAAGTGGTCTAAAAAAAATATAGAAAAATATATGATAGTTTTAGGAGATCACGGAAATCATCCAAATAGCAAGCAATACAAACAAGAGAAAAAACTACAAACTAGCACTTTAGGTGCTAAATTAAAAAAACAACTAATAACTTTATGGGCTATTCAAGTCTCTAATCAAGCTAAAGAGCCTAATGCAAATGTAAAAAAAGAATCTATAAAAAGATTTCCAAAACAAATAAAGGAAATTATAGCTAGTAATGTGGGCTCTTTAGGGAAAGTTATCTCTTACAGAAAAGCAAGTGAAAAAAATATATACAATGGTTTAATAAAAATATATAATAACTTTTTTGCAATTAAAACAGCCTTAAGTGGATTAGAGGATGTAGAAAAAACTGGATTTAGTGCTTCCATACTTGCTAGGTTAGGTATTGACCCTAAAATATTTGGACAAATCTCACAAGTAACATCAACTGGATACATAAAGAGAAGTGATAAAGGCTTTAAACAAAAAGTGCTTATTAAAAAAAGAGCATTAGAGAGATTAAAAACAAGTATAAATTCATTAAGTGGGACATTGTTTAGAGGCTCATATCATAGTGAAGTAGGGCAAAGACAGATAAAAAATACAGTAATAAGAATATTTCAAGATTTAACAGGTGATACAATAAAAGAAAATGAAAATATCAAAAGATTTATATTCAAAAAAACAGCATTACCAATTCAAACAAAAGCCTTAAAGCAAAGTATAAATAGATTAATAAGAAAAGCATCAGATAAAGAATATAGATTGCAGTTAGTCCAAGAGTTGGAAAGAAAATATATAAAAATACATGGGGTATTGATGGGGAAAGAAGTAAAAATAGGATTATTTAATTCATCTACTGGAAAATTTAGCTTTACTGAAGGCAAAGAAAAAAGATATTTTTATAATTTAGAGCAACCAGTAGAAAACAAAAAAGAAATAATAGATAATTCTCAAGTATTACATGCTTGGGTTCCTATAGAGCTATTTCCATAAAATTATTAAATAGACTTCTTTCAAAACCTATCAAATTGGATATATGAATTATAGTGCATTAATTTGTGAAAATAAAAACTAAGTAATAGCCGTAGCTATTGCGAAGGTTTTATTTTTGCAAAGTGATGTGCTATAATTTATATAGCCTTTTGATAGGTTTTGAAAGAAGTCTAATACATAAAGGAAAATAGATGGAGCATATATTGCTAAAATTAAAAATTAAAAAAGGAGTCTTAGTTTGAGATCATCTCATTACACTAGAAGAAACAACAACAAAGGGGTTATGCTCATTGCTATTGTTTCTTTGGTTTCTTTAATTATATTCTTTTTTACTATGAGTGATGTAGATAGAAGTCCTCCATCTATAGCATTAAAGTATAATGAAATATATGTAGGAAAAAATAAACATATAAAAATAAAGTTAAAAGATAATGCTCATATAAAGAACTATAAAATAACGATTACTGATGGAAATGATGAAATTGTCCTAGCAGAAGAAGAAAATGTTTTAGAAAAAAAAATTATTCTTAATGTAAAGTTTCCAAAAGTAGATTTGTTTTTTAAAAAAGATAATGCAATCCTCTTAGTAGAAGCAAAAGACTCATCATTATGGAATTTTTTTATGGGAAACAAGACCACTAGAGAAATTCCATTAATTTTTGATGATACTCTTCCTGAAATTAGAATTATTTCTAAAAGTAAATCTATAAGAATGGGAGGCAGTGGAGTTGTAGTCTTTTCTTTAAAAGAAGATAATATTGAAGATTTATATATAAACTTAGGAGGTGGGCTAAAATTTTATCCTATTAAGTTTCACAAAGATAATAATTATGTTTCTTTAATGGTGTGGGATGTAAAGGTAAATAATATTAGTCCTACTATAGTTGCGATAGATAAAGCAGGAAATGAGGCTATAGTTCCTATTATAATGAATAAAAAATTCTCTTCTTATAAAAAATCAAAAATCAAATTAAGTAATAATTTTTTAAATAAAAAAATAACAAATCTATATAGAAATCTAGACTTAAAGCCAGAGGAGTCAGATAAAATAGAAAAATTTATTAATATAAATGAAAAACAAAGGAAGCTAAATTCAACATTAATCCTTGCAAATGCAACAAAAATAAAAGAAAATATGATAAATTCTTTTTCTTTAAATTCTTTTACTCCTCTTAGAAGATATGCTACTGTAGGCTCTTTTGGTGTATTTAGAGAGTTCTCTTATAGGAAATTAAAAGTTTCTGAATCTTATCATTTAGGTATTGATATAGCTAGTATTAGAAATGACAATATTAAGACAAGCAATAGTGGGGAAGTAGTTTTTACTGATGAAGTAGGTATTTATGGGAAATCTATCATTTTATATCATCAATTAGGGATTTATAGTTTATACTCTCATCTTTCAGAATTATTTGCTTATAAGGGAAACAAAGTCCAAAAAGGAGATATTATTGCTAAAACGGGTCAAACAGGCTTAGCAATGGGTGATCATTTGCATTTTTCTATTATTATCCAAGGAGTATTTGCTAGACCTAATGAGTGGTTAAGTCAAGAATGGATTGATAATAATATAATTGCTATTTTAGATAATGCCAAATACCTTATAGACCAGAATTAATGTGGATAGCGAACTTAGAAAGTTTTTATTAAGAGTTCCTAAAAAATATGAAAATAGATTTTTAAGTCCAAAGCTTCTTTTAAATACCATTAATGTATTTGAAGCAGAAATAAAATCAATAATAAAAAATAAAAATATATTGACTATAATGATGTATTTGCCTGAATTTAAAAAAACGATAAAGGCAATCATCTTTAACCCTAAGCATTTTCATTTATCTTCTTTTAGCATAAATAAAAAATTCAATATTCTTGCTAAAATAAATGAAGATATTTATGGCAATATGCAAATAGTCCAACCAAAAATAATTCCTGAAATTAATGTAATCCACACAATATATACTAGAATTGCATATAAAAATTATATTCAGCAAAACATCACTAAAGAAAATTTAAGCTCCCTAAAATTACCAGATAAAATAATAGATACTTTATTAAAAATCCATAATCCAAGTTTGGACTTTTTTAATAAAAACCTTTCTTCTAGGAAATATGAAAATCAAGCTCTATATGCTTTAAAATACATAGAGTTATTTTTGCATTTATCTACTCTAAAAAAAAGAAAAAAAGATTATCCTAGTATTTTAAAACTAAATAATAATATAACTCCATTTATTTCATCCTTGCCTTTTACTCTAACAAAAGGACAAAATGATACTCTCTATCAAATAAAAAAAGATTTTAATAGCAATAATGCTACAAAAAGAATAGTGATGGGAGATGTAGGATGTGGTAAAACTATAATCATGCTATCATCTGCTATGATTGCAATGCCTAGTAAATCCTTAATAATGGCACCTACTAGCATATTAGCTAAACAAATATACCTTGAAGCAAAAAAATATCTTCCTAGTAATATAAATATCCAATTAATAAAAAAAGATGATAAAACCTCTCTAAATTCTAAAAATCATATATTTATAGGAACCCATGTCTTGCTACATAGAGAATTAGTAGATAATATATCATTAGTTATGATAGATGAACAGCATAAATTTGGAACCAAACAAAGATATTATCTTAATGATAAGCTAAAAAAAGCTAAAAAAAGAGTTCATATCTTACAATTCTCAGCCACTCCTATACCAAGGACAATGTTTATGATAGAATCCTGTATGATTGATTTTAGCTTTATTAGAGATACTCCTTTTAAAAAAGATATAAGCTCAAAAATAATATCAAAAAAAGACTTCCCTAGCCTCTTAACTCACATAGAAAAAGAAATAAAAAACAATCATCAAATAATCATCGTTTATCCATTAGTAGAAAAAAGTGAAAATATAGACTATAAATCTCTTGAAGAATCAAAAAGCTTTTGGATGAAAAGGTTTAAAAACACATACTTCTCTCACGGAAAAGATAAAAATAAAGAATTAATGATAAAATATTTCAAAGAAAAAGGAGACATACTTTTAAGCACCACAATGGTAGAAATAGGAATATCTCTTCCTAGAGTATCTACTATGGTAATAGTGGGAGCGGAAAGATTTGGCTTATCTACCTTACACCAGCTAAGAGGAAGATTATCAAGAGTAGGATTAAAGGGATATTTATTTTTATTTACCAATAAAGGCAAAAATGAAAGATTAGATAAATTTATAAATACAAAAAGTGGATTTGATATAGCAGATTTAGATTTAAAATATAGAAATAGTGGAGATTTATTAAAAGGAAAAATCCAAAGTGGAAAAGAATTTAAGTATATTGATATGAATTATGATGAGGATATTATTAATGAAGTTAAAAAGTGGCTAAATATTTTATAGTATAATAAGGGCATATTAAGAATGAGAGTAAAATAAATGAATCAAGATATTTTTGAAAAAAACATAAAAGAAAATTTAACTATGTTTGGAGAGGACATAAATAGAGAGGGCTTGCTAGATACTCCAAAAAGAGTATATGAATCATATAAATTTTTATTACAAGGATATAATCAAAACCCAAAAGAGATATTAGAAAAAGCTTTATTTTCTTCATCAAATAAATCAATGGTTGTAGTAAAAGATATAGATTTATTTTCTATGTGTGAGCATCATATGTTGCCTATAATAGGTAAAGCTCATATAGCATATATCCCAAATGGGAAAGTGGTGGGATTAAGTAAAATACCAAGAATAGTAGATGTTTTTAGCAAAAGATTGCAAATACAAGAAGAGCTTACAGAGCAATTATCATCTTGTTTGCAAGAGACTCTAATGCCTCTAGGGGTAGGAGTTGTAATAAAAGCAAGGCATATGTGTATGGAAATGAGAGGGGTAGAAAAAACAGGCTCACATACTATAACCACTTCTTATAAAGGTTTTTTTGAAAATAAAGATGTCAGAGAGGAATTTTTAGCCTATCTAAATTAAAATGAAAAATATCCTCTTTAGAGCTGACTCATCTTCACAAATAGGCTTAGGTCATATTATGAGAGATTTAGTTTTAGCTAGTAGATACCCTAATTCTAATATTGTTTTTGCTTGTAAAAATTTAAGTGGTAACATTAATAAACAAATAATAAAAAATGATTATAAGCTAGAAATAATTAGCTCTAACGATATAAAAGAGTTAAGCAACATCATATACAAATATGATATAGATATGATTATTATAGATAATTACGATATTGATTATAAGTTTGAAAAACAACTTAAAAAAACTCATAACAATTTAACGATACTAAGCTTAGATGACACTTACCAAAAACATCACTGCGATATATTACTTAATCACAATATAAATGCGAATAAGAAAAAATACAAAAAACTAGTCCCAAAACATTGCGATATTAGATGTGGAGTTAAGCATACTCTTATTAGAGATGAATTTATTAAAGAGAAAAGAGCTTTAAATGTTCTTTTAGTTATGGGTGGAGCTGATAGTAGTAATCTAAATATTGAAATATTGAAAGTATTAAAAAAATTTGATAACATAAGAGTCCAAGTATTAAGCACAAAATCTAATAAAAATATACAAAAATTAAAAAAATATACAAAAAATAATAAATTTACCAATCTCTCAATTGATACAAAAAAAATGGCAAAATATATGAAAAATAGCGATTTTATTATTTGCACACCTAGTGTAACCATCAATGAAGCATATTATATGGATTTGCCATTTATATCTATAAAAACAGCAGATAATCAAAATGAGATACATCAATTTCTAAAAAAGAATAATTTTTTAGCATTAAATAAATTTAATCCAAAAAAACTGAATAAGCTATTAAAAAAAATGGTAATCAAATGCAAAAAATAGAATTGATTGATTTTATTCATCTAAATCATAAAGAAATAAAAATGGCCTATAGTTGGAGAAATAATACAAACATTAGAAAATGGATGTTTAATAACAAAGAGATACCTTTTAATGAGCATATTAATTTTATTGATAATTTAAAACTACCAAAATTCAAAAAAATAAAATATTTTCTAGTTTTAGAAGAAGATAATTATCTAGGGGTCATTACCTTTAAAAATATAGACTTAGACTTAAAGCAATGCGAGATAGGGCTATATTCTAATCCCAAAAAAAGAAATCTAGGCAAAGTGCTTATAAATCAATGTATAGAGTATGGATTTATTAAAATTGGTCTATCTAGGTTAATAGTCCAAGTTTTTACAGATAATAATAAAGCTATTAAATTATATAATAAACTAAATTTTAAAGAAATATCGAAAAGCATTATAGAAAAAAAAGAAATAATTTGTATGGAACTAATCGCTACAACCTAAAGAGATTATTAATTTGCAATTTTGTAGCTATATAGGTATAATAATCAAGGAGTTTTTAATGAGTATAATAGATAAAATAAATGAATTAAAAGAAGAATTATCTTTTTTTGAGGAAGAATTAGAAAAGTATGAATATATAATAGAGATAGGTAAAACCTCTAAGACATTGGATGAGAAAGACAAAATAGAAGAAAACCTTGTTCAAGGGTGCACTTCAAAGCTTTGGCTTGTTTTCCAAAAAGATAAAGATAATATAATACTTCATACAGATAGCGATACGGTTATTGTGAGGGGTTTAGCAAAAATAATCGAGAATATATTTTCTAATGAAAAAGTTCAAGATATATTGGATTTTGACATAGATATATTAAAAGATTTGGGGCTTACACAAATTATAACTCCAAGTAGGCAAAACGGTATAGGAAATATGATAAACAAAATAAAACAATTAGCAAAAGAGAATAAATGAAAGAATTAGAAGAAAAAATAATAGAAAAATTAAAAGAAATATATGACCCAGAAATTCCTATAGATATATATTCTATGGGTTTAATTTATAAGATAAACTTAGAAGAAATAGAAAAAGATAAGATAAACTGTAAAATAGATATGACTTTAACATCTCCTGCTTGTCCTGTGGCTGGAGATTTAGTAAAAGAAGTAGAAAGCTCTATATTAGCTATGGATAAAATAGAAAAAATGAAAGTAAAATTAACCTTTAAACCACCGTGGAATAAAGATATGATTAGTGAAGAAGGACAAGAAATAATGGAAATGGAAGGGGCTTTTATTAAATAGTTATGAAATTATTATGTGTAATTACTGGCGGGACATTTAGTAGTAATCAAACTGATGATGGTGTAG
This sequence comes from Campylobacterota bacterium, assembly GCA_029255845.1. Lineage (GTDB taxonomy): Bacteria > Campylobacterota > Campylobacteria > Campylobacterales > JAJVLF01 > JAJVLF01. Next base: position 26,020 of record JAJVLF010000018.1, read on the forward strand.
GAATTACTGATAATGTTGATGTTGAATTATTATTAAGTGAAGCTAAAAAGCATTGCCCCAATGTAGCTAGTATTGATTTTATAACTCCTGTTTTTAAATTAGGTGAAAATATCGATGAGAACGATTGGAATATTATTAATCGCTCCATTGAGGATAAAATAGATAAATATGATAGTATTTTAGTTCTTCATGGGACGGACACTATGACCTACACAGCTTGTGCTTTATCCTATAATGAAAAAATATCAAAGAAAAAACCTATCGTCCTTACTGGTGCCAATATTCCATTATCTTTTAAAAATACGGATGCTATTGTGAATTTTACTCAATCAATTAAAGCATTAGAGCAATTTGTAAAGTCCGATATTGTGGGTGTTTTTATTGTATTTAATGGAAGTGATAATTTTGATGATAAAGCATTGATACATCTAGGTGTGAGAGTTAAAAAAGATACTTGGGGAGGGCAATGCTATAGAAGTTTCTATATGAATGAAAAACCTTTGGGTTATATATCTAATAAAAACTATATATTTGATTTAGAAAAATATAATGAGCTTTTTAATAAAAATATATCTCGCAAAAAAGAGATTAGCTATAACTCAAAACAAATATCATGTTTTAAAATATATACGGGTTTTGATTCTGGCATATTAAAAAGAGAATTTGACTATGGAAAAAAGTATTTTATCATAGAAATATACAGCTCAGGCACAGCACCGACAAAAGATACTGATTTTTCTCTATATGAAAGCTTAGATTATATAAACAAAAAAGGTGGCATTGTATTTGCCATATCACAGCAAGAAGGAGAAAGCGGTGCTACTATGGATGTATATGAAAGCTCTCAAATATTAAAAAAATTAAATGTTATTCCTCTAGGAGGTATGATTTGGGAATCTGCTACTATTAAGCTTATGATTGCTTCTAGCTTAAGAAGCAATCAAGAAGTTATTGACTATATGCTAAGCAATATTAGTGGAGAAATTTAGCTTTTTTTAATAGAAAATCTTAAGGCATTAAGCTTAATAAACCCTTCAGCATCTTTTTGGTCATAAACAGAATCTTCTTCAAAAGTAGAATGAGCTTGGGAATATAAAGAATGATTTGATTCTCTTCCTAAGATAGTAATATTTCCCTTATATAAGCTGAATTTTACAACTCCATGGACATTTTCTTGTGAATAATCAATGCCTCTTTGCATCATTTCTCGCTCAGGAGCAAACCAAAATCCATTATAAATAAGCTTCGCATATTTAGGCATCATTTCATCTTTTAAATGTGCAGTTTCTTTATCTAATGTAATAGACTCTATAGCTCTATGAGTTTTAAGCATAATGCTCCCGCCAGGGGTTTCATAACATCCTCTGCTTTTCATTCCTATAAATCTATTTTCTACTATATCAAGTCTTCCAACTCCATGCTTTGAGCCTATTTTATTTAATGTAGCTAGCATATTTGCAGGAGATAATGCTTTGCCATTTAATTTAATAGGGTCGCCTTTAGAAAATTCTATTTCAAATTCTTCTGCTTCATCTGGTGCATTTTGCAAGGATTTTGTCCATTTCCACATATTTTCTTCTGGGGCATGATATGGGTCTTCTAGTATCCCGCCCTCATAAGAAATATGCAATAAATTAGCATCCATAGAATAAGGAGATTTATGAGTTGATGTATCTATATGGATACCGTGGTTTTTAGCATAATCTAATAATTTACTTCTTGAGTTTAAATCCCACTCTCGCCAAGGAGCGATAATCTCTAAATTAGGATCAATACCTAAATATCCTAATTCAAATCTAATTTGGTCATTTCCTTTACCTGTAGCCCCATGAGATACAGCATTTGCATTTGTTTTATGAGCTACTTCTACTTGTTTTTTAGAAATAAGCGGTCTAGCTATGGAAGTGCCTAAAAGATATTCTCCTTCATAAATCGCATTTGCTCTAAACATAGGAAAAACATAGTCTCTAACAAATTCTTCTTTTAAATCATCAATAAAAATATGCTCATCTTTAATGCCCAGCTCTTTAGCTTTAAGACGAGCAGGCTCTAGCTCTTCACCTTGACCCAAATCAGCTGTGTATGTAATAACCTCTGCATTATATTCATCTTGAAGCCATTTTACAATTACACTTGTATCTAGCCCTCCAGAATATGCTAAAACTACTTTCTTATCCATGTATCACCTTATGTATGTATTTAATATAAGACATATGATACTAAATTTATATTAAGAGTTAATATTATCTAAATTAGTATATAAGTCTTCAGCTTCAATTAGCATACCTTTGCTCACATCATTAAAACCATGTAATTTATCAAGAGATTGAAATAATTCTTGTATTTTTTTATGCTCTGCATCACTTAGGACTTTAGGCATTCCATATAAATCGTCTAATCTTTTTCCTAATGATTGCAATTTTGTCTCTTCTTCATTTGTCAATTTACCATCTTCAAATAAAGCCTCTATTTCTTTATGAAGCTTATCAGATAATGCCATATCTTGTTTAGATAATTGTTTAATCCCATAAATCTCATCTATTTCTTTATTTATATCATCTGCTTGTTTTTGCTCACTATCTGTTAACATTTTAAAAGGAGGAAAATTTATTATTGTATTTTCATCATTTGGGTCAATTTTAATTAAATCACCTTTAGGAAGCATAGGCAATCCTAAAATACTATCTAGTTTCGTAAATAAGGCATCTAGTCTTTTTTCATCTGCTTGAGTTAGTTTTTTTTCTTTATTAATTCCATGTATTTCATTCATTTTAGCATCAAGAATTTTTAATTGCTTTTCTTCATCAGCAGTTACATGGGCATCTTTAAATATATCATCAATACTTTCCATAATTTTCTTAGAAGCTATTTTTTGCTCTTGAGATAGAGGCTTTATTCCTAGTATAGAGTCTAGTTCTTTATTTATATCATCTACTTCTTTTTTTTGCTCTGGAGATAGAGGTTTGTTTGTCCCGAAAATATCTCCTAATTGATTTTCTATTTTTTCTGCTTCTATTATATTATTTGCATCATCTGAAAAAGTTACGAAAGAGCCTTCTGTATAATTCTTTGGTTTTTCATTATTTTCTTTATTACCATAAGCAGAATGTTTAGGCAAAGATATGCTATTTCCTATAGAGCTAGTTGTATCGAAACTTGTAATCATATTTAATCCTTATTTTTAGCTAATTAAAAGCAATATATATACCATCATATCGACCAAAAATAGCTACTTTTTTAAATAAAAGATAGAATGTTATAATCAAGGAAATCTCTAAAAATGGTAAAAAAAATGAATATAACTTTAGAAAATTACACCCCCTTGCAAGTAGCAAGCAAAGCAATAAGAAGTTGCTGGGCCTCTCATGACAAAAGCGATAGCAAAGAAGATGAATGCGGTGAAGCAGATAAAAAACTAATTCATCGTGTAGGAAATCAATACAAACATGCAAGCACTTTAGAGCATTTATATTATAATTTTTATATAGATGGAATTAGTAGAGCCGTCTTGCAAGAGCTAGCAAGACATAGAGTAGCCAGTTTAAGTGTAAAAAGCACGAGATATACTCTTAAGGAATTAAAAAGCGAAGATGAATTTAGCTTTGAAAACAAAGATAAAGCAAGTAAATATATCGTCTTAACTAGCGATGATGATGTAAATAAAATTTTAATTTCTTCTTTAGAAAATTTAAGGCTACTAGCAATAAGCGGAAAAGCAAATGACATAATCAAATATGCCCTACCAGAATGCTACAAAACCTCCCTAGCTTGGTCAGTAAATGCTAGAAGTTTGCAAAATTTCCTACAACTTAGAACAGCAAAATCCGCATTATGGGAGATTAGAGAATTAGCCTATAATATATACGATGTTATCCCAAGTGAGCATAAATATCTTTTTGAAGAATTTATATATAATGAAAAATAGAGTCTATGAAATAGATGTCCTCAGAGGACTTGCCATAGTCTTAATGGCGATTTTTCATTTTAGCTATGATTTAGCTATTTTTAGATATGTGCAAATTGATTTTTTAGGAGACCCTTACTGGATAGCTTTTAGAGTCATAATCGTAAGTATTTTCCTATCTATGGTAGGAATGAGTTTATATATCTCATATCATAAAGAAATATATATCGGTAAAATAATAAGGCGAACAAAGATACTACTATTAGCTTCCATAGCTATATCTATCGGCACATATTACAGCTTCCCTAAACAATGGATTTTTTTTGGGATTATTCATTTTGTATTAGTAGCTAGCATTATAGGAGTTTTTTTCACAAAAATCCCTTTTATATCCCTTATAGTAGGGATAATTATTATAGCTCTTTCTAATATGGACATCTTACATCTCAATTTTCTTATGGACTTTATGAGAGAAAACCTAAACCTACCATATCAAACAATGGACTTAGTCCCATTATTCCCTTGGATAGGAGTAGTTCTTATAGGTATTTATCTACAATACCAAAATCTTTTTGGCTTTAAGTTTTCTCAATCAAAAACAAAAGATAGCTTAAGCTATTTAGGTAAGCATTCACTACTTATATATATGATTCATCAGCCTATACT
>JAJVLF010000180.1 GCA_029255845.1 Campylobacterota bacterium
CTTTAGAATCAATGTCAACCTCTTTTGGCATAAAAGCACTTTTCACTCGTTCCACCTCTCCCGAGGTGGAATGCATATCTTCCCTCGTTCCCATCGTCCCCGATGGGAACGCATACGAACCTAAATCCCTCTCACCACTTCCATCAGCAAGCGTTCCCAAGCTAGAGCTAGGCAACGAGTCACCATCTTTCTCGCTATCAACTAAAACAGGAAACTCATCTTGCTTAAAAGTATAATTCTCCCTCTTCAATTTAGGGTCAGGTATTAAATCTTTAATGGGCTCAGATGATGAACCTAAAACATCTTTCCTAGAAAGGGAGGTTTCCTCCTCACTCCCCAAAGACTTCGCAGTATAATCCACATACTCAAATTTATCTTCTTTATAAAAAGAAGCCGTCCGAATAGGAACAACCCCCTCCTTATAAACAGCCTTAATCCCCCCTAATTCATTATGAAAAGAATTAATATGCTTCTCTAAATCCTTAAGAGATTTCCCTGGCGAAGAAGACAAATCAAAGGAGTCAATTATTACATCTTCCCCATTCATCCCAGCCTTTTCAAATTTCAAGCTTAAATCCGTAATATCTCTAGTCCCACCATTAGTGGTCTCATACCGAACTTTCCCTAAATCTAAACTATTAGTTGAATCAATAGAATAATTAATAAGATTTTCTGTTTTTGCTCCCACCTGTAATTGTTTATTTTTATATAGCCCACTTAGTAGTTTGTTTCCATTAAATTGAGTAGTATTAGCGATATTATCAAGCTCCGCCAATAAATCAGAGACTTCCTTTTGCAAAGCCTCCCTATCCAACCGAGAAACCCCATCACCAGCCCCACGAACGGCACGAGCTCTAATTTTGTCAAGTATCTTAAGTTGTTCATCTATGGCTTTATCCGCTATTTGTAGAAGGGCAAGAGTTTGATTTGCCGAACGGATTTCCTGTGATACAGACGAAGAACGAGAAGTTAAAGACGAAGAATTAATAGCCGAGCCAACATCATCAGCATAAGAGTTAACACGAAGAGCAGAACTCAACCTCTGGAGTGAAGACTGTAATTTATTATTATTAGCTCTACCATCAACAATAGAATTAAGCACAGAACTATTAGTAATTGTAGTTAAGCTCATATATAAAAAACACCACCAAAATTTAGACTATGAGAAAATCACAGCAATTTTTATTCCTTAGACGGGATATAAATATTTATTGGCATTTAAGCATAAGCGATTATAATAACACATAAGAGGAAACAATTTAGAAATTGTTTGCGAGACATAAAGGAATATAGTGAAACTATACGATGATTGGAATAAAATAAAAAAAGAAACTAATGCCATAAAAATGCATTTTGGTATAAAGGGAACCTCTATTAATTCAAAATAAATAGCTAATATTATATTTTAGCCTTATAGCAATTTTTATAAAATAG
>JAJVLF010000181.1 GCA_029255845.1 Campylobacterota bacterium
ATATGAAGAAAAATTAATATCTGTTAAGAAAGAATTTTCAGAACATATTGAAGAAGAGCAAATTTCAGAGGATGAATGGGATCATTTTGTTAGAACAAAGGTATCAATAAATTTAGAACCTACATTACGAAGAGAGATATTTGATAATATAAAAAGTGAATTATTTAATAAATTACTAGAATTAACAAATAATAGTTTTAATGGTAAAAATGTAATTATAGAAGATATATTTATAGATATAAAAAATAATTTAAACGATACGATAACCTTTTATGTTGATGACCTTCTCAATGAACCTGATGATAGAAATGATAAGATGTCATATCGAATAATAATGAACCTAATAAATAAACTTATTGATGATTTATATGCCACACTACAAGGATATACTAATGCTTATTATTTTCCAGCATCACGAACAGGGTTTGTATTGGCTCATGAAGAAATATATGCAGGAACTTTTAGAGATAAATTTAGAGGACAAGCAAGTTCCACAAAACTAGGAGAGCCTACCATTGATTTTATTCAAAAATTTGCTGATATAAAGATGGGTAAAAGTATGTCTCCAGGAAGAATAATAATAGAGCAACCAAAGCAAGATATTACTAATAAACTAACATCTTTTCTTGAAGAGAATATAATTAAAGGTTCAATAAAAGAAAGTATCACAGAACAAGATTATAGAAATTACTATCTGTCTATAAATAACAAAGAAATAGATTTGCATATGGCTTCTTCTGCTACATTAGAAACTCTACCTTTTGTAGTTTTTATAAAAAATACTGAGGATATTAGCAAAACTCTTTTTGTCATAGAAGAACCAGAAGCTCACCTTCATCCCAAAGCTCAGCTTCAGATGGCAAGATTTATAGTTATGCTTTCCAATGCAGGAGCTAAAGTTGTTGTTACAACTCATAGTGATTATATATTAGGAGAGATTAATAATTGCATAAAAAAATATGAATTAGACGGTAAGTCTGATTTTTCTATATCAAAAGATTATGTTTCAGCATATTTGTTTAAAGATGGAGAAAATGATAAAAGTGAAACGATTGTCAAACCACTTGACATTGATAATTTTGGTATATCAGATGAGAATTTTGATGAAGCATTAAATGAATTGCTTGAAGAAAGTGGAGAATTAACAGATGAGATAGTAAAAAATGAAAAATAATGATATAAAAACTAGACTCGATAATATTTTTTACGAAATAGAAAAATGCAAAGAAAACAAACTTAGTATTGATAAAAAAGATATAGAATTTATATTTAAGCCAGATAAAGGCATTAAAAATGAGAAGCTACAAAAGAAATTATTTCCAAATAAGGACGACCCTAAGTTATGCGATTGCATAATACAAAAAGATGGCTTGATATTGTTAGAGCTAAAATATGAAATTATTACCGCA
>JAJVLF010000182.1 GCA_029255845.1 Campylobacterota bacterium
CAATGTAGCAATAATTAACATTATGCTACAATACATTCATAGTTTTCATTAGAAGTCAATAAATCGATTAATCGCCTCACGGCTGTTTCATACAACCATCCTCACCAATTCCTCAATATCCCCACCCAGCATACGAATAGCCTGAGGAAAACTAATATAATCTTTTTTCCTTAACAAATTAATAACAATATTCCTAATAATAGAAAAGTTAATAGGAGCATTACCTGTTCTAATTAAAGAAGCATCTTCTCCAAAAGTAACATCTTTAACATAATGCATACTTTCAACTCCCCAGTGAGCTCTTATGCCATAATTATAATCTTTAGCTGACATATGTTTACTTGATATATAGTAAGATGTTTCAATAGATGGCTTTTTATCACTACATTTCTTATATGTTGTTCTGATTATTTTAACAAACTCTTTAATGCCATACATTTTATCAGTATCAATATTATATAAATCATCATATACTCTAGCTTCCCTTACTTCAAATCTATCTTTATTTGGTTCTAAGTGTTTGTTATAGTCTGTATGTTCAGATATAGATGAATTAAACTGTATTTGTTCTAGAGTTTTTTTTGGTTTTCTTTTATTTGAACTACATAGTCATTATTGCTTTTCTTTATTGCCTTTAATGTTTTAGTTTGTGTATGTAATGCATCTAATGTAATAATAAAATCTTTAAGCGGAAACTCTTGCATCATTGTTTGAACTAATGGTATTTCATTGCTTTTTGAAGCAGTAGCTCTAGCTATAAGAATGTCTTTTGAGTCACTTTTAAAAAAAGATACTAAATGTGCTAGTTTTTTATCTTCTTCTTTTTGTTTAGTTCCTTTTATTGCTTTTCCATCTATGCTTATCCATTGTCCTTTAGATTTTATTTTATTGTTTGAGAGTTTAGATGTAGATGTATTTTTAGATATTGATATATTACTTTGCATCCACTCAGTAAAAATATCTCCAAACTTTTCTTGATCTATATTTATAAGAACTCTTCTAATTGTAGCAAATGATGGGACTTTATTGTTTTGTATATTGAGATATTTAATTATTTTATCTTTATATCTAACTGCAAAATCTCCTATTGCTCTATACCCTTGAAAGTTACTCATTGTAGCCATTATAGTAATCATTAAAACTGTATCTATGGAATGTTGTTTTGCTTGATTTCTTCTTTTGTCTTCTAGGGTTTTTAGTTTTTCTCTTAGGTTAAATTGTATCATTTGGGTATTTTAGCATTTTATTCTTGGTGTATGAAACAGCCGTGTTAATCGCCTAAGGAAATCACATATTTATATATGATTATCTTGTGGGTCAGTTAGATTATTACACTAAAAGCTTGA
>JAJVLF010000183.1 GCA_029255845.1 Campylobacterota bacterium
ATATACGACAATATAAACAAAAAACTACGGTCAATCCCGCCCAAAAAGTCACCTGTATTTAAGTGTCACATTTTTCCTGTCCTGTCATAGAAATTTTCATATGAATTGAACCTCTTTTAAGAGGTCACCTGTCTTTGTCCCAAAGGTGACCTGTTAATACAGGTTTAACTGTATATATCCATTGACATTTTTTGCCGGAGTTCGATTTAACCCATGGTTGCACTTTAAGGTTACGATTGACCGTTGCATAGACTGTTGTCTTATACATCTATTTTGATTGGGTCAAGTCCAGGAACTTGTCTTAGACCGACCTTAGATTGGTTCGTTGACCGTTATCTTTTATAGGACATTTGTATAAATATGCGTGATATATTGATCGTCATATATGTACACATCCTAACGACCTAACCGTCTGCAAACCAGTCACGGATTGTCCAATTCCTTTTCTACGTATATTTACTTCCGTTATCAATATCTACAAGTGCATGTTGATATGAATACAAAAATACAATCAAGGCACAATATTGTATTTACAGGTTATGTAAACAATAAAAAGTTAAATAATTTATATAAAAATGCCACATCCTTTATATACCCATCTATATACGAAGGATTTGGAATACCACCACTTGAAGCACAATCTTTCGGGGTTCCTGTAATAGTATCTGATATCGAAGTTTTCCGTGAAATTTATGGAGATAGTGTTTTTTATATCAATCCTTATGATACACAAAATATACTAAATGGCATTCACAAAGTTATGAATGACAAAGACTTACAAAGTGAACTTATAGAAAAAGGATATAAAAATATAAACAAATATTCTTGGAAGAAATCAGCTAGAAAAATATTTCACAGCATAATAGAGGCTCCCTATAATACCCCTACTCTCTAATATCTAAAAGATTAAAAAATATTTTTAAAGAACAAACTATAGAATTTTGAGGAATGAAAAATAAGTGTCAGAGGTTTACTATTTACTAAAAAGTATCAAAAGCAAAAAATAGCAACTAATCTTATTAACTTTTTTTCATAAACGATTCATTAATCATCTATAATATATCCCCCATCAAGAAAACACCAACCTATGCTTACTTGTCAAGTTTCACAACATTATACCCTCGTCTCAAAAACAACATCTTG
>JAJVLF010000184.1 GCA_029255845.1 Campylobacterota bacterium
ATATAAGTAAAATACTTTAGCATAAAGTCAGGAATAGATAAATGGTCTAAAACATTATTTTTCGACACCCTACGCCTGATCCTTATTTTTAATTTTGGAATTAAACGGGATATAAATTAAGAAAAAAATAATATAATTAACCAAAAAAAATAGGCATTAACAATGATTTTAGCAACTTCGCAATTGAAAAAATTCCAAATAAATAATATGGAAAATGTATTAGAAAAAGAGTTTACTCTTAAAGGTGCTAGTATTGATTTAAGAATTAATAATAAAATTAAAGTTCTTAAAAAAAATACAATAGACATAGATTTACTAGATGATAATTTAGAGCATATTATCGAAAATGATTTATATGAAGAAAAAGAACTAGCAAATAAAGATTATTGGCTAGAACCAAACCAATATATGTATGGAAATACATATGAAAAAATAACTATACCTAAAGATAAATGTGCGATACTTTTGCCTAGAAGTACCTTTGCTAGAATGGGGCTTATCTTACCACTTTCACAATATGCTAACCCTGGATATAGTGGTCATTTGCCTATTATTATTTTTAATTCTTCTCAAAATAGAATTAAAATACCTCCTTATTATAGAGTAATGCAAATGCTTATTATAGAAATAAAAGGAGAAGCACAAGTATATGAAAAACAAAATGATGAAAAATATCATAATGAAACCGAACCTAGCAATCCAAAAAACTACAAAGATATGGACATAAAACAAATATTAGGAATAGATAAGGTATGAGCACGGAAGATTTTGTCAATTTAGTAAATGATAAATTAATAAAATCCATTAAAGAAACCAATAACACTGTGCTAACTATTCCGATGATTTCAGATGCTTTTGCGAGTGTTTTTGATGACCTTAAGATAAATAAAAATATAACAAAAGAAGATAAAACAATTATGGGTAGCCATATAATAAAAAATAATTATAAATTTAGCAAGTTTGTATCAGGTAATACATTTAATGATATTATACATAATATCATTGCAGATATGTATCATTCTAATAATAATTCATAATATCTTTATTCTTAAAACTAGATTAGCTTAATGATACCATCGCCTATATTTTTATTAGATTATTTATTTGTTTTTAGTATCGGTTTATGGAAAATAGGGTCAG
>JAJVLF010000185.1 GCA_029255845.1 Campylobacterota bacterium
ACTCCCCTTCTTCTTTTCTCATAATTCTAATTTTATAAAATAAAAAACCTTGTTCCTATGCTCTATATTTTTTCAGCAATTATAACTCTAAATACTCCCCAACATCAACCCTATCCTCACCTATCCTAGACAATAAAATAAACTCTATCATCCTATCAAAATCTTTAACTACAAACATAGTAGTTAAAGATACAATACTTTGAAAAAACTCTTTCCTAGTTCCTATCTTTTCACGAAGCTTAATATAGTTTTCATCATCAAATTCTTGTATAGTATGAAACAAAAAAGCTAAAACATTTAAACTACAAAGATTTTGAGATAAATATTGCTTACCATGTCCATAGTTATGAGATAAGTTGTATCCTTTTGTTTTTAATGTATTATTGTTTTCATTTTCTACTTTCCATCTAGTTCTACCTCCTAATATAATATCTTCAATATTACTTCTTGATATATTAATATTACTTACAAAACTAAAACAATGAAGCCTTCTACCTTCTAAGTTTACAATAACTAATTCACACCAATTAATCTCTATATTATCTGTATTATTCCCATTTAGTAATAGATTATTAATCCAGCTATATGTCCATATTTGCTTTTTACCATTATGTATTTTAGATATCTCAAATGTATTACAAGAATTAGCTCTCTTATAAGCTTCTATGCTCTTATATAAAACTTTATGAGATTTTTCTTTACATACTAATATAAATGAATGAGATTTTTCTAGTATCTTTTTTATCATAGGAAACCTTGAATATAAATCATCTCCTAATATGATTACTTCATATTGCTTTTGTAAAAATATAAAAATATTAAACTTATCTAACCATCTCTTAGAAGCATTAACTTCACAATCTTGCTTTTTATATTCACTTTTATCTCCATCTTCATTAGAAATAAATTCTTGAAATAATGCTATTACTTTTTTTAACTTTGGATGAACTATTGTTGGTGTTATAGCAACATGGAAATAGCTTATATCTCCTGTTTTTCTATCTTTCTTTCTTTGACAACATTTACAGTTTATTTTTTTAGATGAATGATATGATACTCCATCTATTGCTACTAATAGATACTTCTCCATAAATGTAAATTGTTTTATGATGCCTATCTTATCACACTTT
>JAJVLF010000186.1 GCA_029255845.1 Campylobacterota bacterium
GAATATTAGGAAAAAGGTTTATGATGTTAGTTTGCAGTAATATATTTTATTATAATTATGGGCATTGTTAATCTAATATAGACAATGTCCCATTCCATTTATGCATCAATAACAAAATAGAATATTCAAGCATTTTTAAACTCTTAGAATAACATTTAGTTTTCCTTCTCATTCTAGCTAAAGAATGTCTAAAAAAACTATTGTATCCTTCAACTGTGAATGTTTCAGCCTTTGATTGTATATGCTTATATGAAGGAAGTATCTTACTATAAGGTTTCCAATAATCAGTAGCTATCATATCAATATCCTTTTTATTTTCTATCTTTTTCCATAATTTTTTACCTGTTTTAACTCCTCTGCATCCAATGACAAAATTGATAAACCTTTTTTCATATCTATCAACAGCAATCCATATCCAACAGTAGTTTTTTTAAATCCAACATAGCTGTGCATCTCATCAATCTCCACAACTTTAATATTGTTGCTTGGTTTTGGTTGTACTAGTTCTTTAAGATTCTCTCCATATGATTTAATCCATTGATATACAGCTACATGAGAAAAGTTTAATATTCTACCAATAGATCTAAATCCTAATCCCTCAAGATACATTTGTAATGCTATCTTTTTTGTTGATACTGAAGCTATTTTTGAGCTTTTTTCTTTAACTGTAAACCTGTAAATACAGCTTTTACATTGATATCGTTGTTTTCCCTTTATTAAGCCATCTTTAATGATGTGATTATGTGAACATTTTGGACAATTATTGAACATTGTTTTTCCTAGTTTAGATATAGTGAGGATTATATCTATATAAACTTAACAATCAACAATAAATTTATGCTATCCATAAAAATAAATAACATAATTAAAACACCCATATCACTATCTAAAACCCCTGCTATACAGCTATATTTAGTATAATACACCTATTAAAAAAGGTATAAAATCATGCAAATTAAAGATAAAATATTAAGTATCATAAATAATAATTTAAAAAACCCAATATATAAAACAATTAGACTACTAAATATAAAAAGTATTCTAAAAAAAAGTAACTTTATTAAAAAAGATGGAGCTAGTTGTTTCTTGTAATATTACACTTTGTATATATGCTAGTTATGAATAAAAAGATACACTCATACATAAAACAAAGTAATGATAAATACTCTAAAGATGTATATTATAGACTACTAAACAATACTAACTATAACTGGAGAAAACTACTATCATTTCAATCATTAAAGATACTCTCATTACTTGAACCATTGAGAAATAATAAATTAAAAGTATTGATACTAGATGATACTATAGAAAACAAAGTAGGAAAAGTTATAGAAGGTAGTTGTGATAAGCTTTATAGTAATAAAGAAAAAAGATTAGTAAGAGGTCTTAATGTAGTGTCTCTTAACTATAGTGATGGATACCCAAACTTTATGTTAGATTTTGCTATAGCTATGAATAAATATGCAAGAGTAAAAATACAAGACTTTAGCAATAAAATAGATTATAGGACTAATGCTCACAAAAGAAGAATAGAAAGTTTAAAAGGTAAGTCTGTTATAGCAATTGAATGAAACAAAGAGCTATTAATAATGGAATATATGCTAACTACATACTTATTGATAGTTGGTACTCTAAACCTATATTTATTAAAGAAATGAATGAGTTAGAAGTAATGACAATATCAAGAATAGCTAATAAGTAGTCCCAAAAAATTAAACACAATTTCCACCCACCCACCCAATCTCCAATTCCTTCTTAAAACCAACACCTTCTAAAACACTAAAATCAATACGATATTTCTCATTTCCATAATTATCAAATACTTTCTTGATATATTCAAGAAGATTATCATAACTCAAAAAAGCACTATACTCTATCCAATAATATTTCATAAACTTCCAAAGTGTTTCTATTATATTTAATTGTGGTGAATATGGTGGTAAGTACAGTAGAGTTAATCCTCTCATTGCCTATTTTTCTATATGAGCTTTAAACTTCTTAGATTTATGAAAACTAGCATTATCTAAAATAACTACACTTTGTTTTTCTAAGTTAGATGTAAAATCATCAAATACTTCTATAACTTTATCGCTATCAACTCTTCCATTAGCTATATATGATTTTAGCTTATTATTTCTACTAAGAAATCCTAATACATTTATTCTTTTGGAGGTAAGAGTTTTAACTTTTGTGGTATTGTTTATCTCACTCCATAGATAAGGAATATTAGAAGTTGTAGAAAATCCACTTTCATCGAAACTAAATATATCTATATTTGCTTTTTCTTCAAGTTTTCTATAGGTAGTAATCTTTTTTACTATTTTTGCATAAAGTTCTTTGTTTGGTTTTTTTGGAGGTATCTTTTTAACTCTCGTATAACTCAATCCTATTTTTTTTTAAAAATGTTCTTATGGTTTCTTTTGATGAAGATACATTAAACTTTTCTTTTATTTTAGAGCGAACAAAAGAGACTGATGGAGAGTGCAAGGCTATATCTTTAATGTCTTGTATATCAATATTTCTAAATAATGTTTTTCTTCCTTTACCTTCTTTATCATATAAACCAGTAATACCATTTATTTCATAGTTTTTAAACCATGAATATACTGCTCTTTGCTTTACATCTAGTATTTCTACTATTTCATTTATAGTTTTACCTTTATTGCTAAGGAGTATAGCTTCTGCTCTTTTTCTAGGTCTATATTTTGGTTCTGTTTTAATGATTGTTTGTAGCTGTTGGACTGTTTGTTTTGTTAAGGTTATTTTTTTCATGTTGTATTATAGCATTTTGTTTTTAATTTTTTGGTGGTGCTTACATTATTATTTGAGGCACTACTTATGCAACTATGTTCAGCTATGCCTATAAACAAAGTAGCATCTTTAACAAAGCTAAGTGATGATAAACTATGGACTATGATTGAGCGGTATGTTAATCAAGCAAGAACATATGAAAACTTTGAGAATATAAGCTCTATTGGACTAGATGAAACTAGTAGAGCTTCAGGTCATGATTATATAACTCTATTTGTAGATTTAAAGAAAAAAAGAACAATATTCATTACTGGGGGTAAAGATAGTAATACCATTAAAGACTTTGTAAATGATTTAGAAGCTCATAAAGGTAAAGCTTCTAATATAAAAGAAGTAAGTGTTGATATGTCTCCTGCTTTTAAAAAAAGAATTAAAGAGAATTTAAAAGATGCTAGTGTTGTATATGATAAATTTCATTTAATAAAACATATTAATGATAGTGTTAATGAAGTTAGAAGGGCTGAAGCAGTAGAAGAAAAAGGTATTAAAAGGAACTAGGTATATATTTTTAAAGAATGAGTGTAATTTAACTAAAACACAAAAAGAAACATTAGAAAGCTTAACTATATCTAATATGAACCTAAAGACTATGAGAGCATACAATATTAAGAAGTCATTTCAAGATATATATCAAGCAAATAGTAAAGATGAATTTATTACTTATTTAAATAAATGGTATTACTTCGCAACACACAGTAAGCTAGAACCTATGATAAAA
>JAJVLF010000187.1 GCA_029255845.1 Campylobacterota bacterium
TCTTGCCATACTTTATTTAATCTTTTATCTATGATTATTTGTTTCTCATTATTTCTTATGAAGTTATTTGAATAATTAGATATGTTATTTTCTGCATTATTATTATTTGTATTTCCACAACCTAGAAAGTTTAAAATTATAAAAATCTTTAATATTATTAATTTATTCATTAAATTTAAATTATTACAATAAAACACTAACTAACCTTTTTTCTATTTTTCATATTCTAATTTTATTAATTTTTATCTTTGAATCAAAATATTCTATATTATAGCATAGTTTTCCAGTAAACATAAACATATTAATAAAAATGTTTATGTTTGTAAATAAACAACAATAAATATTAATAGAGATAAAATATGCTTTTATACTCATAATTTCCTTTCCATAAAGTATTTATTAAAATAACATATACCTATATATAGGGGCTATACTTAAAATATAGGCTATATACTAAACATAATATACAGTTATGTTAATGATAATTTAAGGTATGTTTTTAATTATGGATAGTTTTTAGGTCTTTCTCGTTCATGTTTCAAAATATTATTTTTGTATTCTTTAAAACATACATTGACAAATATCAATAATTATTATAAAATGACTTTATATAAATATCAGATAAAGGAATAAAATATGACAGCTCAATTTGGAATTAGAGAAATTACAAGAAATTTTAGTATTTTAGATAATTATGATTATGTTGAAATAGAAGATAAAAAAACACATAGTTTAAAAGGCATATTTGTTTCAAGTGTTTTTGCAAAAGAAGTTAAAGAATTTATGGATGATAAATTAAAAAAACAAAAACAAAAAAATATAGATAATATGATGGCATTTGCTGGTATATCTAGTGGAGAGTTTAAAGAGCTTTCTTCTCAAGAAATAAAGACTAATAAAAAAGAAAAGTTTTATGAATAAAAGGATATTTTTAGATACCAATATTCTAATAGATTTTTTAGATGATGATTATAATACCCCAAGAAATCAAAACAACAATTTAAATTCCCTTATTCTAAAATGATAAAATAACACAAATAAACAG
>JAJVLF010000188.1 GCA_029255845.1 Campylobacterota bacterium
GAATATAAGAAGTTGTATTTTGGTTATAGGGTGGGATGCGACAACATTTGAGTCCTAGATTATCCTTATTTCCTAGTATCTTTTCTGACTGCAGTTACAAATTGATAATATAAATACCCAAGTGAAATTTTATTTAAAGTCATAGTTATGTATGAGGATTTAAAGTCTTCAATGTTTGATAATATGCTTATGTATTTAAAAAAATTATTCATCTCCCATTCATCGTATAGACATAAATTTGTAGTTATTCCAACTATAAAAATCCACAATAGAGCAAGAGACCAACTTGATGAGTGATTAGATGAGCACTTATGTATCCTTAAAATCAACAATTCGCTAGATTTTTGAAAAGACTTGCATTTTTCATTAGATAAAGCAATTAGTCTTTGGTTAAGCTCTAAAGAATGATATCTATTTGCCTCAATTTTATTGCCTAGTTTTTCAAATTGATGTTTTATTATTCTAAATGTTTCTTGCGAAGTAGTTGATGTGTCCTTTATCTCCAAACCATAAAAATTAATTTCATTTTGTATATTAGTATATTCTAAATCTATTCCCTTGTTAAGCTTAGAGCTTTTAAAATGGTTATATCCTTTAAATGTAATATACTTGAAAATTAGTTTTTCCTTAAAGACTGTATCTCCAAATAAAGCTAGTGAATTAAAATTAATAGCTGTAAAATATATTGAATTGTCATTTTGATAATGTTCATCACTACCTTTTAAAAATTTACTTTTAAAAAAATCAGCATTTTTTTCAAAATCAACCCCTTGTATAAAAATATTATCAACTTCACAATTATGTATCTTAAAATTATCTTGAAATACCGTATCTATGATTGTTAAATTATTAATTTTTACTATTTTCTGATTTCGTTTTGTTTGCTTATTTATATAAAATTTATTTTTCATTTCTATTGACCTTATTTCTAAGTAGTCTATTTTGCCACCATTTATATTAAATTTATACAAGTTCTTTTTTTCACTGTAAAAACTATCAAACATAATTCTTGAAAATTCACAATCTATAAACTCAAATTC
>JAJVLF010000189.1 GCA_029255845.1 Campylobacterota bacterium
TAGATATTTTTTTAATGGTATTGGAAAGTGGGAGTATTATATTTTCATTATTTAAGCTTGAGAAATCATTTTGAAATATTTTATAGTCATCTTTTGAATATTTTTAAAAATCATACTTATTGTAATACAGTAGAAAATTTTTGTTTACTATATCTATAATTTTTTTATAGTCTGATTTATTAATTATTTTTTGCCTTTTAAAAATTTTAGAGTCAGACAACAACTCACTACCCATCTTTTCATTCCCATCACACTCAATGGAATATATTATCACAAGAATAAAAAAAATATTTAAAATAATTAGAACTTACAGAAAACTTCTAATCAACAACCCAAAAACTACTAAGTATCATTTTATCTTTTATATATATTTTACCTTCAAATTTATCCCCTATCTTATAAGTTCCTGAACCTTTAGGAGTTCCAGACATTATAATGTCCCCATTTTCTAAGCTCATAAATGTCTTAATTTCTTGAATAATTTGTTCTGGTTTGTATATCATTAAATCATAATTTCCATATTGTATTAAGTTGTCATTTATAAAAAGCTCTAATCTAATTTCAGAAATATCATCTTCAAGCTTTACAAATTCACTAAATACAGCAGAGCCATTAAAAGATTTTGACCTTTCCCAAGGAAGACCTTTTTCTTTTAAATAATTTTGCTCATTGGCTTTTGTCAAGTCAAGTCCAAAACCTACAGCATCTATTTTATTTTCTTGTATCAAAAAGCAAATTTCACCTTCATATCTCGTGTCTTCACTGAAATATTTTATAGTATCTGAAATAGCAGAGTTTGCTTTATTGAAAATTAGCATATTATTTTCTGCCTCATTATCTAATTCTTTGATATGCTCTATGTAATTTCTACCGATACATACTATTTTTGATGGGAATAATTTTTTATTCTGAAAGTTTATATAATTCACAGATTGCCTTTTTAAAAATATCTTAATCATTATTATAGCAAATTTTCTACAAGCATACTAAAAACAACATGATTAAG
>JAJVLF010000019.1 GCA_029255845.1 Campylobacterota bacterium
TCAAGAAAATATACCAAAAAACAGCAATTCTAACCAAAAAATATACCCTTTCATATCAACATTCTCTTCAGTCTTATGCGACACAAGTATACTAGTTCCACCTCTCCCGTAATTTAGGAATTTAGGGTCAGGTAACAACCCACTACCTAAACCCCTATAAAAATCTTAGAAACCATCGCTCATTCCCATAGTCCCCGATGGTAATGCATATCTTCAAATAACCAATAAATAAATCTATCAATAAACTTACCTCATTTCACTTAACTTATCATTTGATTTAAATTTTTCTAAAACTTGCCTACTTTCATTATCTAGCCATTCATCAAATATGTCATCTTGAAACATTATATTCCTTTATATTCTATAATGATATTATAACAAAAATACCCTTAATGCTCATCAATCCACTTCATCATCTTTAAAAACCCATCATCTCTAACTTTTTTTCGAGATAAGAAAATATCATGCATAGCACCTTGTATAGATAAATTCATAACATCATCTCCTAAATATTTAGAGTATTTTTGTATATCTTGGACATCTAAAACAACATCACTTGAGAATAGTTTTTTTAAATTTTGTTTATTTTTTATATCTATATTAGCATATGCAAATGAGTTGCTAGAATACATAACTAATATGGGCATTTTAATATTTAGACCATTTCTCATTTTAATAAATGCCTTATTAATTGCATTTATCCATCCTAGATAAATTTTAGGGCTTGGCTTTATCATTTTCATACTAGAGTTAAAATCCCATTCTCCTAAATGCTGATTATTAATGCTTAAGCCATATTTAGAAAACTCACTTTGAGGTAAGCTATATTTAGGGAAATGCTCACCCATAAAAGCTATAGGGGTTAAAAGCATTTCTATATAAGAAGGTAAATAAAAATCAAAAAAAGGAGAATTTAGTATTAAATTATCAGCTATATTTGGATATTTTTCTACAAACAAACTAGCTATTAATCCACCTTGAGAGTGGGCTAATATGCTTAAATTTTCTATATGATAATTATTTTTTATAAACTCTATAGATAGTTTTAATTCATCAAAAAACTCATCCACATTATCAAAATAATAAAGATATTTTGTATTAGCATTTATATTTCTGCCATAATTATGCAAATCTATCCCGAAAAAGCTTATTCCTTGTTTATTAAATTTATCGATTAGCTCTTTATTAAAAACATAATCATTAAAACCGTGGATGTAAAATACGGCTCTAGTGGCATTTTTTACAGGTGAAAGAATGAGTGTTGCTTGATGGTTTGGGGTGTTTATTTTTTTTATTTTGTATGCGAATAAAAAAGAAGTGCTAAATAGCAGAGATATAATAAATACAGTCTTCAAAAGTTTCTCTAAATTTACTCCCACTCAATAGTAGCAGGTGGTTTTGAGCTTATATCATACACAACTCTATTAATTCCACTTACTTCATTTATAATTCTTTTAGATATGCTATTTAGCACTTCATAGTCAATTCTTGAAAAATTTGCCGTCATTCCATCGGTGCTTTCTACTATTCTCACACATACACAGTTTTCATAAGTTCTGTTATCTCCCATTACTCCTACGGAATTGACATTTAATAAAACTGCGAAACTTTGCCATATTTTATCATATAGATTGTATTTTTTAATTTCTTCTAGCACTATCGCGTCAGCTTCTTGGAGTAAAAATAATCCATTATTTGTGATGGCTCCCATAATTCTTATAGCTAGTCCAGGTCCAGGGAAAGGCTGTCTGTTTATTATTGCTTTTGGCATATTAAGCTCTAGACCTATTTTTCGGACTTCATCTTTAAAAAGCTCTCTTAAAGGCTCTATTAAATCAAGCTTCATATTTTCAGGTAATCCACCTACATTATGATGTGATTTTATTGTTTTTGATGGTCCTTTTAAAGATACGGACTCTATTACATCGGGGTATAATGTGCCTTGTGCTAGAAATGATATGTCATTATGTTTGCTTGATTCTTTATCAAAAATGTCTATGAAAGTATGACCTATTATTTTTCTTTTTTGCTCAGGGTCGCTTATGTCTTTTAGCTTTTCTAAGAATAGCTCTTTCGCATCTACTGTGATTAAATCTATATCTAAATTAGCAAATGTTTTTTCTACTTGCTTTACCTCGCCTTTTCTAAGTAGGCCATTATCTACAAACACACAAATGAGCTGTTTGCCTATGGCTTTATTTAAAAGCACGGCTACCACAGAGCTATCTACCCCACCACTTAAAGCACAAATTACTTTTTTATCTCCTACTTTTTCTTTTATATTTTTAATTTCTTTATCGATAAAAGAATGAGAAGTCCAATTAGCATTTACATTACAAATGTCAAGAGCAAAATTCTCAAGCATTTTCGCACCATCCACAGAATGGCTTACTTCAGGGTGAAACTGAATAGCATATATTTTATCATCATCATTTGCTATCGCACAAAAAGGCGAATTATCACTATGAGCTATCGCTCTAAAGCCATTAGGCAGGTTTTCTAGTCTATCTGCATGGCTCATCCATACTGTATTATTATTCTCTATATTATGAAATAAATCGCAGTCATCATTAAAGCATAATTTAGCCTCACCGTATTCATGCTCATTTGCAGAGATGACTTTACCACCAAATTTATCAGCTATTAATTGCATACCATAACATATTCCTAAAATAGGGATATTTAGATTAAAAATATCATCAGATATTTTAAAAGCATCTTCTGAGTGAATACTCGCAGGACCACCAGAAAGGATGATACCTTTAGGGTTTTTTGCTTTTATACTCTCTATGCTTTCACGAAAAGGTATAATTTCACAATACACATTACATTCTCTAATTTTTCTCGCTATAAGCTGAGTGTATTGACTACCAAAATCTAATATTAATATATCACTATTCATTTAAATTGCCTTATTTATATATGCTAAAGGAGATTCAATAGGAGCTGAGAAATGATAACCTTGAGAATAGTCAATATCTAAAGATTTCACAACATTAAATATAGCCTCATTTTCTACATATTCAGCAATTACTTTTAAATTTAAACCTTTTGCAAAGCTTACTATGGTTTGTGTTACTTGTAAAGAGTTACTATCAGTAGCGACATGCTTGATGATAGAAGCATCAATTTTCAAAAAGTCTATATCCATCTTCATAATATGCTCGAAATTAGAATACCCTGTCCCAAAATCATCGATAGCTATCTTAGCACCTAGTTTTTTAACTTTATTAATAAAATCCATAAGAACATCATAATCTTTAACACCCTCATCTTCTAATATCTCAAAAACTACCTTTTCACCAATGCTATATTCTGCAATTTTTTCTTTACAAAATTCATAAAACCCATCAGATATGATATCTTCATAAGATATATTTACAGAGAAACTAGCATCTATATCTTTAAATGTGCTAAATGCTTTATCTAAAACAATTCTTGTAATATTATGATATTGATTTGATCTTTTAGAAATCCCTAAAAAGAAAAATGGAGAAACAATCTTATCCCCATCAACCATTCTAACAAGACATTCAAATTTATCAGCTTGCATTGTATGATTATTAATTAATGGCTGATAATAAACTATTATTCTATCTTCAAGAATAGCTTGTTTGAGCTTTTTAGTCCATTCCATATTATTTTTAAATTCATCTAAATTATCTAATTCAGCATAAAATACTAGATAATCTTTTTTAGATTTTTTAGCTTCAAATAGTGCTAAATCCGCAGTAACAAGCTTATTATTCTTAGGAGAAAGAGAAATACCTCCTACTAATTTAGCAGATATTTCTTGCCCACCAAAATTAAATATATAATCATCTACTAATTCTATAATTTTTGCTATATTATTAATAAACTGCATTTGATTTAAACCATGATTAGCTATAGAGTATGTGTCAGATGCTGTTTTATAAGCAACTAATTCAGGCTTTATATTATCTCTAATAATATCCGCAATAGTTTTTAAAACAAAATCACCTGTCCTATTCCCATAAAAATCATTAATTTCTTTAAAAGCCCTAATATCCAAACTAGCCAAACCAGAAATTGTATTATCATCATCCATTAAATCAGATATTAATCTCTCTCTATTAAATAATCCTGTAAGAGAGTTAGTATATAATGCATTTTCTAGTTTTGTTTTATATTCAAATGATTCAGTGTAATCAGTTATGATAAATAATTCATCCACTTTTGATGGTGTTGTTTTAAAATATTTAACTTCATTTTTGTTATTTTGAAGTTTTAGAAGATTATCTTTTTTTTCTTTAATATTTTGAGTCCAAAAATCTTGCTCATTAGCATAAAGGGTTAGCTTGTCTTGAGCTATTATTTTCTCAAAAGATATATATTGATTATAAAACTCATCAATAGAAGCTATACCCAAAAAATCACAAAATGTATTATTTGCATTTAAAATATTATCTTCATCAACTATAGCCATAGGTAAAGGGATACTTTCCAATAAGAGCTTATCTAGTTTATCTTTGTCTACCATTTGTTTTTATGCCATTTGTTAAATTAATCATATTATACTTATTTATAATAAAAAAAATATCTATTTCATAAAATAAGAGAATAATTGTATAATACAGCTCCTCAGACCTATGCAATGTTTTTTAAAAGCAAGGCTTCAGGGTGGAAACACAGCAGAGCACTTTTTTAAGATGTGTGCTTAGGTATCTGGGGAACTATTTTAATAAAAAACTCAAAATAGCCAATCTAATTAAAACTCCATTTTCTACTTGTTCTAAAACTTTACATTTAGGATTTATAAGTGCATTATCTGAAATATCTATATTTCTATTCACAGGGCCTGGGTGCATTAAAATTAAGTCTTTATCTTTTATAGTTTCATTTGTAATGCAGTAGTTTATCGCATAATCTTTTAAACTAGCTAGATTATGTATATTATGTCTTTCTACTTGGGTTCTTAGCGACATTAGGACATTTATATCATCTAAAACTTCATCTAAAAATGTGAATTTTTTCATATCTCTATTTGGCATAAGCTGTGGAGGGGCGACTAATGATATATCTTCTTCAAACATTTTTAGTAGTTTTATATTACTATTTGCTACTCTCGAATTTTTTATATCCCCTACTATTGCTATTTTTATTTTCCCTTTGATGTATTTTTTCATTGTGTAATAATCTAATAATGCTTGGGTAGGATGAGCATGCAAACCATCCCCCGCATTAATTATAGTGCAATTCATATACTGAGATAACAAGCTTGGCATCCCTGAGTCCGAATGCCTTACTATTACAGCATCTGGCTTCATTGCATTTAGGTTTAGAGCTGTATCTTTTATGCTTTCGCCTTTAGTTGTGGAGCTTGTAATCATATTGAAGTCTATCATTTCTGCACCTAGCTTTTTACACACAATCTCAAAACTACTTTTTGTTCTTGTGGAGTTTTCGGAAAAAAACATTATTATTATTTTTCCTTTTAGAGCATCGCTTTGTCTTACACCCTTAAAGCTATCTGCTATTTTAAAAATCTCTAAAATCTCTTTAGTGCTTAAGCTATCTACATCTATTAAATGCTTATTCATTAAACTAACTTAAGATGATGTTTTGTAAGTAATGCCTCAATTTCTTTATCTTTTACTGCCATATCTTCTATTATTGCGATTACTTTATCTAGTAAATTTTTATCTGCCTTTCTTATTAGTTGTGGTTCTAATTCTTTTATGACTTCTGTTTTTATTAAATATCTCTCTTTTAATAAATAACTCATAATTATTGTGAAACCAGCTATCATTATATACATAATCACATCAAACCTTTTATCCATTGATTCAAACCTCTTATCAACTTGCTCAAATCTCTTATCAACTTGCTCAAATCTTTTATCCATTTGATTTTGCATCGCTTCAAATCTCTTATCCATTTGGTGGATTAAAAGCTTAATATCATCTTTTGTAGCATTAGCTGGAGAGGCTATAATGCTTTTCATTGACAATATAATAAGTAATATAATCATTGTAATGTGCTTCACTATTGTCCTCGTTTTATACTTATTCTAACATATTTACTTTATGGTTTAATTATTCATCTTTAGGGAACCTCTATTAAGTGCCTTATTCACCAAATACTCTTATCGCTTTTTCTAAATCCTCAGGACTATCAATACCAAAGCTTTTTGTTTCTACTTCTTGCATAAAAATATCATATCCATTTTCTAGCCATCTTAATTGCTCTAGTTTTTCTATATGTTCTAAATTGGAATTTTTAATATCGCAAAACATTTTTAAAGAAGCTACATTAAAGCCATAAAGACCTAAATGAAGATAGTAATCATCAAAAGTATTATCTCTATCATAAGGGATTATGCTTCTTGAAAAATATAATGCTTTTTTGTATTTATTCATTACTACTTTTACATTATTGGTATCTTGTGCTTGGGGTTTGTTTATTTTCGTGAAACAAGAGGTTATGAATATGTCTTGCTTTATGCTAGAAGTTTTTTTATCTAGGGCTTCTAGGATATCTTTTTCTATAAATGGCTCATCGGCTTGTAGGTTTATGATGTTTTCATTTGGGTTTAATCCTAGGCTTTTGGCTACTTCATAAATCCTATCCGTTCCGCTTTGATGAGACTTGCTTGTTAAAATAGCTTTAATATTATGCTTTGAGCAAACATCCATTACTTCATCACAATCAGTAGCAACAATAACATCATCTACCAAAGAAGCTTGTTTTGCCACTCTAATAACCATAGGTGTGCCTAATACATCAAGTAGGACTTTTCTAGGGAGCCTACTTGATTGTATCCTTGCTGGTATTATTATCATTAGTATAGTTTATATTAACTTACTTATCTTATTTCTAAAAGATAAGATTTCTTTTTTATTTTTATAATAAGAGTTATTATTTACAATCAAATAAGCTGAAGAATCCATTATATCTTCCACCACCTTAAGCCCATTTTCTTTCATTGTGTTTCCTGTATCTACTAAATCCACTATTAAATCAGATAGTCCTAAGATAGGAGCTAGTTCTATCGAGCCATTTAGTTTTATTATTTCTATTGGGATTGATTTTGATGAGAAAAATCTTTTTGCTATTAGGGGCATTTTAGTAGCTACCTTTAGCTCAGGCTTTGCATATAGGCTTTGAAGGTTATCTTCTTGTTTAATACCTATGCTTATTTTGCATTTACCTCTTTGTAAATCTAATAATTTTACTACATCTACATCTTTTTCAGTTAAGACATCCAAGCCAACTATCCCTATATCTGCCGAGCCTTTATTCACATAAGTGGCTACATCTGCATTTCTTACTTTTAAAAAAGTATTTTCTTTATCTTTAAAAATTAGTTTTCTTTCTTTAAACTCCACCTTGATACCAAATGCTTCATTTAAAATATCTAAAATATCATCTCCTAGTCTTCCTTTTGGCACAGCTATTGTCATACTCATCCTTCTAAATTATTATCTTTAATTATCTTCATCATATTAAGAAAGAGAAGTCTTTCATTATGTATGGAGTTTTCAAAAAATTTGGATAAAAACTTCCCATCTCCACCAGTAAATACGATATTTTTCTTTTGCGATACATTTTTAATAGAAAGAACGATAGGCTTAAATATACCAAAACTAATAGCATCTATGGTATTTGATGGGTATTGATTTAATTTAACTGCCATATTTATATTCTTATCTAATGCACTAGAAATAGATTGGATATTATTTATCATAGCCTCAATGCCTGGCATTATAAATCCTCCTAAATGCTCCTTTTTATGCATTATATCTACCGTGATAGCACTTCCTGCATCTACTATAACTCCATTTTCTTGATTATAACAAGCCACTTTTCTATCTATCCCTAAATCATTTTTATCATAATAAGATTCTATAGAAACAAATTGTTCTAAATTTACACATTTATTATCTTTTAATAAATGCTTCTCGGCTTCTTTATTAACTGAAATATAATAAATAGTCCTATCTACATCTGATTTTTGTTTAATCTTTGGGGTAGAATTAAGATCCATTTTTGAGCTTACACCATCTTTATAAAAATGATAATAAGAGTTTCCTATATCACAAAGTATCATATTTCTTGCTTTACTATAATCCACTTTTCATTTTCAAGCACTTCTTTTGCTTTAGAGCATAGCGGGGAGGATATATATAAAAAACTTTTGGCGAAATTATGCTCATAATATTCTTTTAGGCTTTCATTTATATCTAAAAGCTTTGAGCTATCTTTTTTAAGAAAACGGCTCTTTTTATTAATCTCAAAAATACTACAATACTCCCCATTTACAGAGGTGCCTTTATATATAAGGACTTTTGTTTTAATTTTTAAATCTTTTAAATCAAGTTTATTAATGTCTTTAAAAATCATATCATATTTAGCTAGAGTTTCTATTAAGGTTTTCATTTATTATTTTGCCACAAAATAAGAAGTAGGAAAATATATCTTAGAATCACCAAAATATATCTTATCTTCTTTATCAAAAGAAATATTAAATATTTTCTTCTCTTGAAGTAATAAATTTGTCTTTATCAAAAAGCCATTTTCTTCTAAAATAAATATATTTTCATTTTTATGAACAAAACCCATCAAAGTAGCAAATGGGAATTTCTTATCTGCTAGTTTTTTTAGATTTTTATCATATATATAAATATGTCCATCTTGTGCAAGCACATATAGTTTATCTTTTATTAATCTAGTAAAATTATTTTTAATCTTGATACTATCTTGATAATTTGGAGCTATTAAAGTAATGCTATTATTTGTAGCGATTAGGACATTATTATCTATCTTTTTTAATAAAGAAATATTAGAAAAATCATTAAAATCCACATCAATGATATTACTATTATAAGATGTCCTATCAACTAAAATTATTTTCCCATTTAAGCTAGGAAATATTATAAAGCTATCATCTATAATAGGAGAAGCTGTATTATTATATATAGTCTTAGCCTCATTTTGAGAGTCTTTAAAGAGTATTTTATTTAAGCTCAAATCTTTCAAATAAAAAGAATTATCATCAAATAAAACAGCTAATAAATCATCTTTTATAGCACAAGAAATAGCTCTTTTTTTATCTAAAATCATTTCTTCATCAGATACTACTATACTGCTTTGGAATTTTGTGATTATTTTATACCCATCGTTTTTACATACAAAATTATAATTATTTTTTATAGCTTCTTTGGAAATATTATCTTTATAAATATAAGAAGAGTTTTCTAATAAAGCAGAACTAGAATTAATATTTTCAATAGGATGTGATAAGTCTAATAAATTATCAATATCTCCATTAATATTTTCAGGCTCAAACTTCGCTATAGAGGAACAAGAAGCCAAAAATAAAGATAATACTAAAACTATAAACTTATACATACAATAATTATTTTCCTATTTTTGTAATTAAAAAATGATTTAAAATCTGTGCATATTGGTTTAATTTAGAAGTAGCAGAAATATTAACTAGTTTATCTTTAGCATCTTGATATTTACCCTCTTCTATTAATTTATATACTAATTGCAACATAGCAAATTCTTTTAATAAAGAGCCTTGTTTTAAGCTATATGCCTCTAATAATGCCGTATCTTCTTTGATACTAGCAAGTCTATAATTTATAATATCCTTAAAATTATCCTCTGCATTTGTTTTTAATAAATTTAATTCATTTATATCATTTGTCTTTAAAGCCATACTTACTTGATAGATATTATATAATTTTTCATTTTTACTTTTTAGAATTTCTAATGACTCTTTATCATCTGGATTTTTTAATAATAAATTATAAGCCTTATTAGAAGCTATTAAATTACTCTCATCCATACTTCCTTTAATCTTATATCCTATAAGCCCAGCTATTAAAGCTATAATGATAAATATAATTTTCATTTTATGTTTTTTATATATTTTCTCTATCTGAACAAATCCTAATAAAAACCTCTCTTGATTAATCAAGCTCTCTTTAATACTAATATCTTTTTTTTCTTCCAATTATTTCTCCTTGTGTAATTCTACTAAATGTAGTGATTTCTTGTGCATATCAATAAATTCTTGATACTCTTCTAAATCTTCGCCTATATACTTAAATAACTCAATCCCATCAATAGTGATTACATACTCAACTTGAAATCTAACAATATTCAAAAATTTCTGTGTGTTTTGTAATTTATCATAAAACCCATCTATTCTTTTATGATAAAATTTCTTAGAAAAACCCGAAGAATTACATAAAAACTCCCCTTCATTTCCTACCCCATGACAATTAGTATCTACAACTATCTCATCAAAAAGAGGTGAAATTGGATACATTATGCAAGGTGCTGGTCTATGCTCATAAATCTCACAAGCATTATTTTCACCTAAAAAACGACAATCTTCATTTTCATTATGTAAAATAAAAACAGCCTTAAAAACCTGATCCACACTAGCAAAAAGTATAGGAAATCTCTCATAAGTCTCCACAAAGTCTTCTAATATCAAAGGAGCCAAAGCAAACCCATGACTTCCTGTGCAACAATTACTAGGACATCCATCACAGCTAGAAAATTTTAAATCAACTTCTGTTATTTTTTTATACACTTATTTATCAGTCGTTTGTTGCATAAGGTCTGTTATCCCAAAAGCAACTTCTAAGGCTTGATGAGAGTTTAATCTAGGATCACAGCTAGTATTATAATTAATGCCTAAATCACTCTCTGCGATATATTTCTTAGACCCACCAATACATTCTGTCACATCTTTGCCTGTCATTTCCAAATGAACTCCACCAGCTATAGTGCCTTCTGCATGATGAATATCAAAAAATGCCTTTAATTCTTTTAAAATACTATCCACCATTCTACTCTTAACACCACTGCTAGTAGTAAAAGTATTCCCATGCATAGGGTCAGAACTCCATACGATATTTTTGCCTTCTCTTTGGATATTTCTAAGAAGTCTAGGTAAATTATCTCTTATATTATCAGCACCCATTCTAGTAATAAAAGTAAGCTTCCCCTCTTCATTATTAGGGTTTAGTTTATCAGTAAGCCGAAGCAAATCATCATCTGAAATATTACCACTAACCTTAACACCTATAGGATTTTCCAATCCAGAGAAAAAATCAACATGAGCATCATCAATGCCTCTAGTTCGCTCTCCTATCCATAAAAAATGAGCCGAGCAATCATAATATTTTTGATTTTCGCTAGACTTACGAGTTAAAGCTTCTTCATAATTTAAAAGTAAAGCTTCATGTGAAGTAAACATATCTATCTCTTTAATAGAAGATGTATTACTAGAATCTATCCCGCAAGCTTTCATAAAAGATAATGATTTTTCTAAATCTTCCACTAATTCATGATATTTTAAATTTATTTTTGAATTTTTAGTAAAATCCAAATTCCAATTATTCACAGAATTCAAGTCAGCAAATCCACCCTTACAAAATGCTCTCAAGATATTTAAAGTAGAAGAAGATTGATGATATACTTTCAATAAATTATCAGCATTATTTTCTCTAGCCTCTTTATTAAAAGCCAAAGAATTAACTTGATCCCCACGGTAAACAGGCAAAGTCTCCCCATCGATAGTCTCATTCATAGCACTACGAGGCTTAGCAAACTGCCCTGCAATCCTACCAATCTTCACAATAGGCTTAGAAACCCCATAAGTAAGCACCAAAGACATCTGCAAAAATACTTTCAACAAATCCCGAATATTATCAACAGAAAAATCCTTAAAAGTCTCAGCACAATCCCCACCCTGCAAGATAAAAGCCTCACCCCTACAAGCCTTAGCTAACTGAGATTTAAGATTTTCTATCTCACCAGTAAAAACCAAAGGAGGGAACCCCCCTAATTTAGAACGAACATCTTTCAAATGCTCCAAGTTTTTATACTCTGGCTGTTGAAGAATATTTAACTTTCTCCACCTATTTAAACTCCACTCATCCAATATAATAATCCAATTTTTATTTTCTCGTATTATAGCATTATTAGTTAGTAATATCTAAAGGGAAACTTTAAAAACTTAAAATAAAATATGAAGAGTGATTTTGATAAGTTATTAAAGTGATAAAGATTATTAAATAAAAAATAATTAAAACATAGTCGTTTAAGGTATAAATTGTTAATATGCCATTAATATAAAATATCACAAAATAAATAAAGGTAATTAATAATGACAACATCCATTGAAAGAGTGAATATAGCCATAGAAGAGATGAAAAAAGGTAATATGGTTATTATGATAGATAATGAAGATAGGGAAAATGAGGGAGATTTGATATATGCTTCTACTTTTTCTACTCCTGATAAGGTTAATTTTATGGCTACTTATGGGAAGGGGCTTATATGTGTGGCTTTAGAGTCTGCTCAGGCTAAAAGGCTGGATTTATTTCCTATGGTTAGTTCTAATACTTCTTCTTATGAGACTGCTTTTACTGTTTCTGTGGATGCGGTGGATGCTAAGACAGGTATTTCTGCACAAGAGCGAGATGGGACTATTAAAATACTTGCTAATCCTGTTTCTAAGAAGGAAGATTTGGTTCGTCCAGGGCATATATTTCCTTTGATAGCTAAAGAGGGTGGAGTTCTTGTTAGGACTGGGCATACTGAGGGTAGTGTGGATTTATGTAAATTAGCGGGGATTAATGGCTGTGCTGTGATATGTGAGATTATGAAAGATAATGGAGAGATGGCTAGGCGAGATGATTTGGATGTTTTTGGGGAAAAGCATAAATTGGTTACTGTGTTTATATCTGATTTGGTTGAGTATAGAGCAAGAAATGAATCTATTGTGCAAGAATCATTTAACAAAGAAAGTGAGTTTTTAGGGGCTAAGGTTAATAAGCACGGTTTTATTGACCACTCTAAGCATATTCATAATGCATTTTCTTTTGGTGAGATTAATGAGACTTCTTTGGTTAAATTTCATAATATTTCTAATGATGTGGAGCTTTTTGAGGATTATGAAAAATATCAATCATTGATTAAATCAATTGAGGCTTTAAAAAAAGAAAATGGAATTTTAATATTTTTAAATAAAGCAGATAGTCAAGAAGATGCTATGCGAAACTTTGGTATAGGGGCTGGTATATTAAAGGAGCTTGGTGTTAAGAAAATTAGGTTATTAGTGAGGACTAAAAAACAAAAAGACTTTATAGGGATTACTGGTTTTGGGCTTGAAGTAACTGAGGAAGTTTTTATATAAGATTTGAGTTTTATTCAATTTATAAATAATAAGCCTATGTCTTATACGAAGATAGATACTAATCGTATAAAAAGGGCTTATAAAATTTTAGATAATGCTATAAGCATTAATTTAGGGGTAGTTATTCATTTAGTAGGGACTAATGGAAAAGGAAGCACTGGTAATTTTATCGCTAAGTATCTTCATTCAAAATCTCACAAGGTAGGGCATTATACCTCGCCTCATATTTTTAAATTTAATGAGAGAATAGTTTTTAATGATAAGCAAATTAGTGATGATGAGCTTGAAGATATTCATAAATCTCTTTTTCCTATTTTAGGAGATGATATATCTAATTCTTTGAGTTATTTTGAATACACTACTTTAATGATGGTTTTGTTTTTTCATAATCAAAAGCTTGATTATTCTATCATAGAGGCTGGTTTAGGAGGGGAGTTTGATGCTACTAATGTGATAGATAAAAATCTTAGTCTTATTACTCCGATTTCTTTAGATCATAAAGAGTTTTTAGGAGATGATGTTAAAACTGTGGCTATTACTAAATTAAATTCTATTTCTAGGACAGCTATTTTAGGGGTGCAAAGTGATGAGGTTATTCAAATATCTAAGGAATTGGAAAAGAAAAAAGATATTAAGATTTTGAATTATCTTGATGTTTTATCTTTAGAAGATATTACTCAAATATCACAGCTAGATATACCTAATTTTCAAAAAGAAAATATCTCTTTAGCTATTAGTGCTTTAAAGTATTTAAGCTTTTTGCAGATTAATTATCAAACTTTGAGCAAATTTATAATAAAATATAGACTTTTACAGGTTAAAAAAAATATTTTTATTGATGTAGGGCATAATGTCGCTTCTGCAAATGCTATTTTAAAAGAGTTTTCTCAAATGACTAAAAATAAAAAAATTGTTTTAATTTATAATAGCTATAAAGATAAAGATTATATTCAAATAATAAATATATTAAAACCTATTATTAAAAAAATACAGATTATCAGCATAGATAATGATAGAATGGAAGATATTAATATTTTAAAAAATAATATTATAAGTTTAGATATTGAAATAGAAAACTATAATGGATATTTAGATAATGAATTTATTTATTTGGTTTACGGCTCGTTTTTAGTCGTAGAAGAATTTATAAATTTAAACAAGGATATGATTGAAAAATAGATTACTTATATCTATAACAGATATACATGGAACTAAGAGTTATAATTTTTCTGATGCTATTAAAAAAATTGTAAAATATTCAATTATTAGTTTAACTCTTATTTTAGTTATAGGCTCTTTTAGTATTATTTTTTTATCTAGTTCTTTATCTACTTTAGAAGATAAAAAAGATTATTTAACATTAAAGCTTGATAGTTTAAGTGCTACAAATAAAAATCTAAATCAAAGTATAAAAATTAAAGGAGATGAGCTAGAATACCTTAATGCAAAAATAGAAGATGTTGAAAAAATAGTAGGTATTACACATGATGATAGTAATGATACTGAATTTGATTCAAGAATTGATATTGCTAGAATGACCTATGTAGAAAAACAATATTTATTGCAAACTATACCTAGTGGTTATCCTATCCCAAGAAGAGGGGTAAGTGGTAGCTATGGATGGAGAACACATCCTATTTTAAAAACAAAAGATTTTCATCCAGGCATTGATTTACGAGCTAAGATGAGAACAAAACTTAGAGCTCCTGCTGATGGTATAATAAAATATGCAGGCTTTAATACCAAAGGATATGGATATATGATTATTATATCTCATAATTTTGGTTTTGAGACTTTATATGCTCATTTATATAAAACTAAAGTTAGAGTAGGAGATATTGTAAGTAAGGGGGATTTAATTGCCCTTACAGGAAATAGTGGATTAAGTTCAGGTCCTCATTTACATTATGAAGTTAGATATGCCCAAAAAAGGCTAAATCCAACTTGGTTTTTAAGATGGTCTATAAAAAACTATGATGAATTATTTAAAAAACAAAGGAAAATAAAATGGCAATCTTTAATAGCCCAGATCAAGAAACAAACGGCACCTCTCAAACAACCATTATTGCTGAAGGCACACAGATAAAAGGTGAGATAGAAATAGAAACATCTTTAAATATTTTTGGTAAATTTACAGGCAATATACATTCAAAATCTACTGTTACAATAGGCTCTAAAGGGTTTTCTTCAGGAAATATCTTTGCTACAAGACTTATAATAAATGGTGCTTTTGATGGTGAAGCTAGTTGTCAAACGATAGAGATTTTATCAAATGGTGTAGCAAGTGGTGTCATAGAAGCTAATAAGCTAATCATAGAAGATGGTGGATTTTTTGAAGGTGAAAGTAGAAGAATGGATACTAATAAAGTGCCAAAAACTAAAGAAGCCGAAGAAGATACAAAAGAGGGTAAAGAAAAAAGCAAAACAGACAAAAAAAGTGATACAAAGTAAACTATATGAATTCATACAAAACAAAGGTGAGATTAATCATCTTATAGTTTCTAGCAACAAAGAAGCAATCTTAGCAAGAGATGTTTTTGAATTTTTAGATATTAAAACATTTGTCCTTCCTCATATTAACATCCCTTATGGGGATGATTTAAAACCATTTCGAGAAGAAATATTCGAAATTAATCATATTTTAAAAACATATTATGCTTATAATAAAAATAAAGTTTTAATACTCACTCTAGCCACATCCTTGCTACATTTCCCTAAAGCAAATTTATTACAAGATATGACATTAAATTTTGGGGATACGATTAAATTAAAAGACTTTAAAGATATGCTTTATAGATGGGGTTATATGTTTAGTGATATGCTTGAATTAGAGGGAGAGGTATCTATAAGAGGGGATATTATAGATATATATCCTCCTACTCTTGAAAATCCTTATCGTATTTCTTTATTTGGTGATGAAATAGAAAGTATCAGAGCTTACAATATAAGCACAGGTAAAAGCAATATAGAGGAAATTGAGAGCATTATTATCACTCCTGCATTTTTTTCTTTTAGTGAAAATGAATATGAGAAAATAAATGAGCAAATAGAAAACTATGAAGGCAATATATTAGAAAAAGATATAGAATCTGTGGGTTATTGGCTTATTGATAATTCTCAATTTTTTATAGATGATAAGACTTTTTTTATTCATCAAAATATAAGCTTAGAATTAGAAGATTTATTTTTAGATAAACGAGAAAAAAGCATAGGTGAGTATCTAAAAGTCCCATCCATAAAACCAGCAAAAAACTTTAAAGATATTTATTGCCCTCATGATTTAAGTGAATTTGCAAAAATAAACTCAAGCAAAAAAATTCAATTTCTTAATATGAATGAGAATTTTTTAACTCACTTAGGTATTGTGGAGAGCAATATAGAATTAGTTAAAAATTTCCATTGTATTAATATCCAATCAAATGACTTAATAATTATTTCTTTAAATAAAGAAGTAGTAAGAAAGAAAAAGAAAAAAGCAATTAGCCTTGATGAATTTAAAATTAATGATTATATAGTTCATGAAAAATACGGAATAGGTCAGTTTATAGGAATAGAAAATATTAGTATTTTAGGCACTAAAAAAGATGTGGTAATAATACATTATCAAAATCATGATAGGCTTATGATTCCTATAGAAAATCTGGATATTTTAGAAAGATATTTAGCTGATACAGGCTCTTTACCATCTTTAGATAAGCTTGGCAAAAGCTCTTTTGTCAAATTAAAAGAAAAAACAAGAGTAAAAATATTTGAAATAGCAAATAAAATTATAGAGATGGCAGCTTCAAGAGAGATAGCAAATGCTAAAAAGCTTGATATTTCTTCTAGTGATTTATCTCATTTTCAAAACCTTGCAGGATTTGAATATACTTCTTGTCAAAAAGAAGTAGTTTCACATATTAAAAATGATTTTTCTAATGATAAAGTAATGGATAGATTATTAGTAGGTGATGTTGGTTTTGGTAAAACTGAGGTAGCTTTAAATGCTATCTATATGATGGCTAAGAAAAATTATCAAAGCTTATTTCTAGCCCCTACCACTCTTTTAAGCTCACAGCATTTTAAATCACTTCAAGAGAGATTTGGAAATACTGATATAATTACAGCTCATATAGATAGAACCGTAAAAGCTAAAGATAAAAAGATAATATTAGAGAGATTTGCTAAAGGTGAGATTTCTGTCATAGTAGGAACTCATGGTTTATTGAATGTGGGGGCTCATAATTTAGGGCTTTTTATCATAGATGAAGAGCATAAATTTGGAGTCAAACAAAAAGAAAAAATAAAAGAAATATCAAAAAACACTCATATCCTTTCAATGAGTGCTACTCCCATACCTAGAAGCTTAAATCTAGCTCTATCTAAAATAAAACAAATAGATTACTTAAGATCTGCTCCAATGGATAGGAAAGATATTAGAACTTATGTAAAAGAATATGATGAGTCTATGCTAAAAACTGCTATTTTAAGAGAGCTTAAGCGAGGTGGGCAATTATTTTATGTGCATAATAGAATAGATTCTTTGCCTATTAAAAAACAAGATTTATTGAGTATATTGCCTAATTTAAGAATATTAGTTTTACATTCACAAATACCTGCTTCTGTAAGTGAAAAAGAGATGATTAAATTCTCTAATAAAGAATATGATATTTTATTAGCTACTTCGATAATAGAATCAGGCATACATATGCCAAATGTAAATACAATTATGATAGATAATAGTAATAATTTTGGTATAGCTGACCTCCATCAATTAAGAGGAAGAGTAGGGAGATCTAAACGAGAGGGGTTTTGTTATTTCTTAATAGAAGATACCGAAAAAATAACAGATGATGCTAAAAAAAGATTACTTTCATTAGAAAGGAACTCAGCACTAGGAAGTGGCTCAATACTTGCTCATAAAGACTTAGAGATAAGAGGTTCAGGAAATATACTTGGAGTTAAGCAAAGCGGGTATATAAAGGGAATAGGATATAATCTATATATCAAAATGCTTGAAGAGGCTATAAGTGAGCAAAGCCAAAATGTAAAAATGCAAGAGCAAGAAGTCCAAATAAATTTATCAATTAATAAATTTATATCAAGTGAATTAGTGAGTGATGATAGATTAAGATTAGATTTATATAGACGACTAAGTAAATGTAGAACTCCTATGGAAGTGATAGATATAGAAGAAGAAATAATAGATAGATTTGGTAAACTAGATGAAAATACTAAGATATTTATAAATATTATTTTGATAAAAATATATTCTATAGCTAAAAAAATAAAAAGTATTTATAATATGAAGAAAATAATTAGAATAGAATTTTATAATCAAGACATAAAAGAAATAACAAGCACGAGTGAGGAGCATATAGAAATCACTTATTCTATTTTAGAGTTTTTAAGAAATAAGGATTAACTTTAAGATATTATGAGACAAAATCTAATAAATTTAATAATATCATATTTATTTTTAATATCTTTAATATCTTGTGGGTCATCTGATGGCGACTTTATGCCTGATAAAGGGACAGGATCTAATAAAGATGATAATCAAACAATAATTCAAAAAAGCGGTGTTATATTTACATCCGCAGGTAAAGTGAGTGTTTTAGAAAATCAACTAAATGCTATCACTCTAAAAGCTACAAGCGATACTGCAATTACTTATTCTATAAGCGAGGGAGATAGTAGTAGCTTTAGTATTAATAGCTCTAGTGGTGTAGTTGTATTTAAAACAAAGCCCAATTATGAAACTAAAACATCATATACTTTTAAGGCTAAGGCTAAAAACTCACATAATAAAGAAGATACACAAAATATAATTATTTTAATACTAGATGAAGATGAAAAACCTCCAGTATTTACATCACCAAATGCAGTTCAAGTTAAAGAAAACACTATAATAGCTTTAACTGTAAAAACTCAAGATGATAGTATCGTTACTTATTCTATGGGTAAAGACGAAGAAAGTAGTAAATTTAATATAAATGCCACAAGTGGTGAAATTACTTTTAAAAAAGCACCTGATTATGAAAGTAAAACATCATATAGTCTTGTCGTTATAGCTAAGGATGCTAAAGATAATAATAGCACTCAAAATATTTCAATAACCATACTAGATATTAAAGATGAAACAAAACCAGTATGGACATCATCAAAAACAGCAAGTGTTTATGAAAATCAATTAAATGCCATTACTTTAACAGCTACAGATGATAGCTCTACTATTACCTACTCAATAATCATAGAAGATGCACTTCCAGGTACAAATAATTCAGAACAAATAGATGAAGATGATAGTGATGCTTTTGATGTAAGCCGTATTAGTGGTAAAGTAACTTTTAAAAAAAAACCTGATTATGAAAATAAATCATCATATAGCTTTCGTGCTAGAGCTACAGATTCTGAGGGAAATCAAGCTACACAATATATTATTATTACGATATTAAATGTAGATGATACACCTCCAAAATTTACATCATTAAATAATTTAAGCTTAAAAGAAAATACTCGTCATACTATTATTTTAAAAGCTACCGATGAAAGCCCACTTACCTACTCAATAAGTGGAGGAGATAGTGATAGTTTTAATATAAATGCCACAAGTGGGAAGGTTATCTTTAAAAATGCTCCTGATTATGAAAGTAAATCATCATATAGTTTTAAGGCGACAGCTAAAGATACTAAAGGTTATACTTCTACTCAAGATATTAATATAAAAATATTAGATATTTTTGATGAAATTAAACCAAAATGGATTTCTTCTGATATAGCATATGTCAAAGAGGGTGATTTTAATGTTACTATTTTAAAAGCTACAGATAAACATTCAATTACTTACTCCATAGGTGGAGCAGATGGCGATAAGCTTAATGTGGATAATAACACAGGATTAGTAACATTTAAAGAAAAACCTAATTTCCAATTAAAACCAGTATATAAATTTACAGCTTATGCTACAGATAAATATGAGAATGTTGCTGAACAAAATAGGACAATTAATATTATTTTTGTAGAAGATATACTAAAAACTTTTACTGGACATGTAGGTGATATTCATTCTTTAGCTATATCTCCTGATGGCAAATATTTTTTATCAGGAAGTGGAGATAATACTTTAAAGTTATGGGATATGAATACAAGAAAACTTGAGAAAACTTTCACACATCATACAAATGACATTCTCTCAATAGCAATAACCTTAGATGGAAAATATATTTTAGTAGGAAGCGGTGATAAGAGCATAAAGCTATTAGATATAAATACAAGTTCATTAATGAACACTTTTACAGGGCATAAAGATAAAGTGCATTCAATAGCCCTAACTCCAGATGGAAAATATTTTTTATCGACAGGAGGATATCAAGATAAAACCATAAAATTATGGAATATACGAGATGACCACTTAGAAAAAACTTTTATAGGGCATACAGGAGGAGTTCATTCAATAGCTATATCTGCTGATGGAAAATATATTGCCTCAGGAAGCAATGATGAGAGCATAAAATTATGGGATATACATACAAATACAGATAGTTTAATAAAAACTTTTGAAAGAAATACAAGCATAGTTGATGCAGTGCAAATAACCTTAGATGGAAAATATATTTTATCAGGAAGCAGTAATAAACATATAAATCTATGGGATATAAACACAGGTGATTTAATAAGAGTGTTTAGGGGACATACAGACATAATTAGAGTTATAGCTTTAACCCCAGATGGAAAATATTTTTTATCAGGAAGTGGGGATAATACTATTAAACTATGGGATATAATGACAGGCACATTAATAAGAACTTTTAAAGGACATTTAAGAGATGTTAGCTCAATAGTAGTAACTCCAGATGGTAAATATGTCGTATCAGGAAGCTGGGATAATACAATAAAATTATGGGATTTAGATATAATCAATCCTTAAAGAAGCTATAAGTGTTATAAAAAAATACTAAAGAGAACCTCTATTAATCCAAAATAAATAGCTAATATTATATTTTAGCCTTATAGCAATTTTTATAAAATAGATGTAGCTACGGCTACACCGTATTTTATAAAAATCACTCTAAAACTAAAATCTAACATTATCTAAATTATTTGAATTAATAGAGGTTCCCTAAAAAAATTACTTACTTTTAATTAGTAATATGGTATCATAGGGCGAAATTATGTTTAAGGTAGAAATAAATGAATATTAATGCAAAAAGAAGCGATATGGCGAATGCTATTATCGAAATATCTTGTGATGCTAAATACTATGATGATATTTTAGGTGATGCAGCAAAAGAAGCAGCAAAAAGTATGAATATATCTGGTTTTAGAAAAGGGAAAGTTCCTATGAAACTAGTAAAACAGAGATATGCTAAAGAATTAGAAAGTGATACAGAAAATAAAATAATGGCAAATGCTTTTGACAAAGGGCTTATCGATATGGGCTTAAAGAAAAGTGATGTAATATCTCAGCCATCATTTGAAAAATACGATAAAAAAGATGATAATGCGATAGAGGCTATAATGAAAGTCTCTCTTGCTCCTATTTTTGTTTTAGAAGATTATCAAGCTCTTCTTCCTGATATAGCAAAACAAGAAGTTGATGATAAAGAAGTTGATGATAGATTAAATGCGATGGCTAGCACAAAAGCTCCTATGACAAATGTAGAAGATAGAGCCGTGCAAAATGATGATTATGCAAATATAGACTTTGATGGGTATGTAGAAGATGTAGCTTTTGAGGGTGGAAAAGCTAGTAATCATTTGCTTCATATAGGAGGCAAACAATTCATAGGGAATTTTGAAGACCAGCTTATTGGTGCTAAAGTAGGAGATACTAGAGAGGTTAATGTAACTTTTCCTGATGATTATACTAAGGAAGATTTAAAAGGCAAAAAAGCTAAATTTGATGTGAAAATAAACTCTATTCAAATAAAAGCAAAACCAGAAATTGATGATGCGATGATTGCTGAATTATTTCCTGATACTAAAGTAGCTACAATAGATGATGCGAAAGAGCATATCAAAAAAGAATTAGAAACTACAAAATATCAAGAGTATTTTTTTGATGAATTAAAACCTATTTTTGTTGAAAGAATAATAGAAAAACATGATTTTCCATTACCTGAGCTTGTAGTAGAAAAAGAACTAGAATTATTACTTAATGATAAAGTTTCTCATTTCTCAAAAGAAGATTTAGATGAGCTTAAAGATAATAAAGAAAAACAAGATGAGCTAAGAGAAGAGCATAAAAAAGAAGCAGAAGAGAGAGTAAAAGCCACTTTCATAATAAGTGAAATAGCTAAAAAAGAAAGAATAGAAGTTGATGATAATGAAGTAATGCAAAGGGTTTATATGCAGGCTTTATATGCAGGTCAAGACCCTAATGAATATATCAAGCAATATGAAGAAGCGAATATGATGCCTGGTGTCAAAATGATGCTAATGGAAGAAAAGTTAATTAATACGATTTTTACTAAAAAGCTAGAAGAGAGCAAATAATGAATTATGTTCCTTATGTCATAGAAAAGACAGGCAGAGGTGAGAGAAGTTATGATATATATTCAAGACTTCTTAAAGATAGAATTATTATGCTTTCAGGTGAAATTAATGATGGTGTAGCTGCTTCTATTGTGGCTCAGCTTTTATTTTTAGAAGCAGAGGATTCTACTAAAGATATTTTTATATATATAAATTCTCCTGGTGGAGTTATTACAAGTGGTATGAGCATATATGATACTATGAATTATATTAAACCAGATATTAATACTATATGTATCGGACAAGCTGCTTCTATGGGTGCATTTTTGCTTTCAAGTGGAGCAAAAAATAAAAGATTTGCTTTACCAAATGCTAGAATAATGATTCATCAGCCATTAGGTGGGGCCCAAGGTCAAGCAACGGACATAGAAATACAAACTCAAGAGATATTACGATTAAAGAAAAATCTAAACTCTATTATGGCTAAAAACTGTAATAAAGACATTAAAACTATTAGTAAAGATACTGAGAGAGATTTTTTTATGAGTCCATTAGAAGCTAAAAAATATGGTCTTATAGATAATATTTTAAAAAATGCTATATAAAATAAAAAGAGAAATAAATGTATTTTAGTGAAAAAGGTGAAGATAATATACAAAATGACATTTCAGGAGATGTTGGTAATGATGACCCGATAAATAAGCCTCATGCATTATATGGAATAAATAAATTATCAGATGATATGACCTCTGCATTAAAAAAGGTAGCTTTTGTTTATAAAAGCACTTTAGAGTTTAAAAATGTTTTAAATAAAAAAAATGATATTATAAAAGGTGCTGTTACTCAAAGTGATATTCAAAGTATGATTAAAATCATATCTCAAGATATTAATGTTTATATGAAGAAAATGCATATCATAACAAATCAATTAAGAAAATCATATTTAGAATTAGAAAATAAAATAAATATAATATTAGTAAGTGCTGAAATGGATGCAAAATATACATCTGTGTTTAATAAAAGTTTCTTTAATAAAACTCTTAATGTTTATATGGATAGATATATTCACGAAAAAGTAAATAGCGGTATATTTTTAATAAAACTTAGTGGAATGGAAGAAAAAACAGATACCTTTATTGATAATATTCATAATTCTATGCTTACACAATTATACCCAGAACTTAGATATTTAGATGTGGTTGCTTATATGTCTGATAATGTATTTGCTGTGTTTATAGCAGATATTTCTAAAAATAATTTTATGTTTATGGTAAAACAAATTGCAGGTAAAATAAAATCTGATAATTTTGAGCAAGCAATATCAGCAGGTATGTTAGGTCAATTTGATAATAATAAAGCTTTAATGGTGCAATTAGAAGAGAATTTAAAAAAAGTTAAAAACATAAGTGATGATTTTATATTCGCATAAAATATGATTAGAGAAATTTTAAAATACCCAAATAAAATACTTAAATCAAAATGCAATCCTATAGAAATTTTTGATGAAAATTTACATACTTTATTAGATGATATGCATGAGACGATGGTGAATGATGAGGGCATAGGACTAGCTGCTATACAAATAGGGGAATTAAAAAATATCTTCATTATAAGTATGCCAAATGAAGATGGCAAACAAGAAAAAGATAATTTATTAGAAGCTATTAATCCTAAAATACTCAAATCTGAAAATATGAAATCTAGCGAAGAGGGATGCCTTAGTGTGCCTAAATTTAGTGCTAAAATAAGAAGATTTCAAAATATTACCTTAAAGTATCAAGATAGAGATGGAAATGAAATAGCTAAAGATTTTAATGATTATGATGCAGTGGCTTGCCAACATGAATTAGATCATCTTAATGGTATTTTATTTATTGATAAATTATCCATATTAGATAAAGTAAAATTTAAAAAATACCTAAAAAAGTAAAAATATAAAAGTAGCTTATTGTGCCACATTAGTAAATTTTGAGGCAGAAATAACAAATGTAGAAGCTACTTTAACGAGAGGCTTGCCATCTTTTAGTATAGTAGGACTAGCTCAAAACTCCATACAAGAGGCGAGAGATAGAGTCAAGTCCGCTCTATTAACTAATGATTTTACATTCCCACCTCTTAAAATAACGATAAATCTTTCGCCATCTGATTT
Organism: Campylobacterota bacterium; assembly: GCA_029255845.1. Lineage (GTDB taxonomy): Bacteria > Campylobacterota > Campylobacteria > Campylobacterales > JAJVLF01 > JAJVLF01. The sequence continues at coordinate 24,792 of JAJVLF010000019.1, forward strand.
AAAAAAAGAAGGCACACATTTTGATTTATGTATCGCTTTACTCATAGCTTTATATGATAATAAAAATATACAAAACAGATTAAATGAGTATGGTATTTTCGGAGAGCTAGGATTAGGAGGAGATGTAAAAGAAAGTAGCCATATTTTTAGTCTTATACTTTCAATGGCAAAAAGCTCTAAAGTGAAGAAATTCATTGTTCCTATATCATTAGCCCCTACTCTAGCATTAATACCAAATATAGACATCTACCCCATCAAATCATTAAAAAATGCAATAGACTTTTTAATAGGAGAAATAGATATAGAGTTATTTAAAAAAATAGACCCAAATTTATTATATATAACTCAAGATAGTGAAAAATATTTTTATCCATCAAAAGAAAATATAATAGATGATTTTATAGATGTCAGAGGACAACAAATAGCAAAAAGAGGAGCATTAATATCTGCTGTAGGATTTCATAATATAGTATTTGAAGGCTCACCAGGATGTGGAAAATCAATGATAAGTAAAAGAATGCTTAATATTCTACCTCCTATGAGCTTAGATGAAATGCTTGACATTATGAAAGTGCAATATTTACATCTAGCTAAAATAGAAAATAAAATATTTAGAGCCATAAGAAGCCCCCATAATAGCTCAACTAAAAGCAGTATTTTTGGAGGAGGAAGCAAAACATCAAGTATCGGAGAAGTGGCATTAGCAAATCATGGAATATTATTTTTTGATGAATTACCTCATTTTGCAAAAAACATATTAGAATCCTTAAGAGAGCCACTAGAAGATAATAAAGTTCTAATATCAAGAGTAAATTCAAAAATAGACTATGATGCTAAATTCCTCTTTATCGGAGCGATGAACCCCTGCCCTTGTGGAAATTTATTTTCTGCTACCAAAGAATGCAGATGCCAAGATATGGAAATACAAAGATACAAAAACAAAATCTCTGATCCAATATATGATAGAATAGATTTATACATATCTATGAGCGAAGTAAGTAGCGAAGATAAAAGCGATATAAGCACAAAACAAATGCAAGAAAAAGTAATAAAAGCATTTATAAAACAAAAACAAAGAGGACAAAAAGAATTAAACGGAAAATTATCCGACATAGAAATAAACAAATATTGCATAATGGATAATAATGCTAAAGAAATCCTAGACAAAGCACAAAATAGCTTTTCTCTATCTTTTCGTTCAGTTCATAAAGTAAAAAAAGTAGCTAGAAGTATCGCGGATTTAGATGATGAAGATGTGATATCTAAGTCTCATATTTTGGAAGCTCTTAGTTTTAGGAAGAGATAGGGCTATTGAGTAAAATTAGAGTTTTCTTAAGCTTATATTGATATATTAGGCTTTTAGAGGTTATCTTAAACTATAGAAAGAAGAAGAAAATAATGTCAACCAAAACAACCACAAAATGCCCAAATTGCAACATAGATATAGATGTAAATAATCTACTATACCACCAACTAGAAGAAGAAATAAAACAAAAACACATCTTGGAGCAAAAACAATTAAGAGATGAAGTAGAAGATAAAAGAAAAGAATACAAACAAGCCTTTGATACTCTAAAAACTAAAGAAGAAGACATCAAGCAACAAAAAGAAAAGTTTGATGATGAGCTAGAAAAAGCAACTAAGCTACAAGTTAAATCACAACTAAAAGCACAAAAACAAGAGCTTCAAGATAATATAAAAAAGGAATTGGAAGAAGAGCAAAGTGATTCTATTGCTTTGCTTAAAAAAGAGCTCGATGAGAAATCTAATCAAGTTAAAGAGCTTAATAAAAGTAAGATAGAGATAGAGCAGTTAAAAAGAGAAAATGAAGAGATAGCTTCTAGGGTTAAAGCAGATGCGGAGATAGCTTTATCTAAAAAGCTTCAAGAAGAAAAAGTAAATATTCAAAAAATAGCAGATGAGAATAATCAATTAAAATTAAGACAAAAAGAAGAGCAATTAAAGCAATTACAAGAACAGCTTCAGATAGCACAAAGAAAGGCAGAGCAAGGGAGTATGCAATTGCAAGGGGAGGTTCAAGAGTTAGCGATTGAAGAATATCTTGTTAATAAATATCCTCTTGATGTCATTGAGGAGATAAAAAAAGGAGCTCGTGGGGCGGATTGTATTCAAATTATCCATACTAGAGAAGTTCCTAATTGTGGGAAGATATACTATGAAAGTAAGAGAGCTAAGGATTTTCAGAAAACTTGGATAGAGAAGTTTAAGGCAGATATGAGAGAGAAATCTATTGATATTGGAGTGCTTGTAAGTGAAGTTTTGCCAACTGATATGGATAGAATGGGCTTGATTGATGGTGTTTGGGTTTGTAAATTTGAGGAATTTAAGGGATTATCTGCTGTGCTAAGAGAGAGTGTTATTAAAATAAATCGTGCTAAGCAATCTGAGGAAAACAAAACAGATAAGATGAGTTTATTATATGGCTATCTTATTAGCGAAGAATTTAGAATGCAAATAGAAGCAATAGTGGAAGGTTTTAGCACTATGAAAAATGATTTAGATAGTGAAAAAAGATCAATGGCTCGTATATGGAAACAAAGAGAAAAGCAAATAGATAAAGTGATTGATAATACTATTTCTATGCATGGCTCTATTAAGGGGATTGCAGGGAATGCCATAGGAAGAGTTGAGGCTTTGGAGTTGCCTTATAGTGAGGATGAGTAGTCTTTTGCTTTCGTCTGTAAAGTAGGATAAATTAACATATGTATTTTTATTTATTTCAATAAGCCTCTTTTTCTATGTGCAATCCTAATAACCGTAATCAATAAAATATCATTTTCTTTTAAATATACTATTCTATAATTTCCTATTCTTTTTCTAAATTTATTTATATGCTTTCCTTTTAAAGGCTTATCATTAGTAAAAACACCACTTTCTAAGTCTTTAATTTTATTAAAAATTAATTGTTGATTCTTTTTATCAATTTTTGATAATTCTTTTAAAGTATATTTAGTAATAATAACCTTATACACTAGTGCAATCCAAGCTTATTAGCAACTTGCTCAAGCGAAAAAACCTCCACATCTCCCTTTTTTACTTCATCAATTCTTTTATCTGAAATCATCTCATCTAATGTATCAAAATATGTATTAACAGCCTTTTCAATTATATATGTCCTTGTTTGCTCTAATTCTTTTGCATAATCATCTAACTCTGCTAGTAGCGATGTATCCATTCTAATATTAATTGCTTTTTTCATTTGTATTACCTTGTATGTTATTGTAGATACAATTTAATATATATAAATTAGTTTGTCAATATGTTTTACTTTTAAAGGTGGTAATTTCACTTTGAAAATAGGTTTTTTATAGTATACTTCATATATGGCAACATAATTTAATTAGTGGATATATGCACATCACCTCAGGAGAGGTGGTGCGAGTGAGAAAAATGGCGGTGTGGTTTTTTTGTTTAATTCCCCTATTATAGCAGTTTGTGGCTTTGAGTTTTTTTAATTTGTGGAAAGATTTGGGTTTAACAGAGAATGGTATAAGAAATATAAAGGAAACCTCCATTCTCATCTAATATAATGAGAACAAGGAAGATATAGTTTCTTTTTTACCAACTTTTAACTTAATTTTAAAACAACTAGATAGAATACTCTTTAATATTTTCCTAAAAAGGATTTATAATGACATACCTTATTGTAAATAATATAAAAATTGTCTAAATTTATAAAAAAAATTAAAGTTGAAAAATATAAATGTTTAGATGGATTTGAGGCTGATGGATTTCAGAGAGTTAATTTAATTGGAGGTAAAAATAATGTAGGTAAAACTACACTATTAGAAGCTTGTTTATTATCTACTTCACTTGATGTTAAAGAATTGTATATGTTCCTGCTAGTTGTAAAAACTTGCAGAAATGCTATCAATATTTGCTTAACTCCGTCTACTTCAAAAAATGATGAAATAAGCTCATTAATTAAAGAAAAAGATTTTTCTATTTATTCTAATGATGACCAACATATTTCTTATAAATTACAAAACTCTAAAAGTGGATACGACATCAAATGTTTAAACGAAGAATATAAAAAGACTTATTCAGAACTTTCAGATTTTATAAGCTTAAATTTAAATTTTACAGGATTTTCTTTAGCTTCAAGCTTTATATCCTCAAGTCTAGTTTCTGATGAACTATTAAAGATAAATATTAATAGGCTAAAGTTAAATAATGAATATAATGATTTTAATGATTATATTAAGAAATTATTTCATATAGAGAATATAGATTTAATAGACAATAATCCTTATATAAAACAAGATAATGAGTATAAGCCTTTATCATCTTATGGTCAGGGATTAAAATCTTCCATTAATGCTATCTCTAGCTTAATGGGTAATAATAATGGAGCTATTTTTATTGATGAAATAGAAAATGGTATTCATCATGATATTTTAGATAAATTATGGGAAATAGTTTTAGAAATATCTAAAGAGCAAAATATTCAAGTATTTGCTACTACCCACTCTAAAGAATGTATAGCATCTTATGCTAGAGTTTGTGAGAAGTTTGGGCATAAAGATATAAGCTTTATTGAATTAGGAATGAATGAAGACAAAAGAGATGCTATGGTTTATTCTTATGATTGGTTTCTTGAGACGATAGAACAAGATAATGAGCTAAGAGGATGGTAAAATTCATAGTTGAAGGCCAAGACGATACATTATTTCTTCGCTCTTATCTAAAAAAATTAGGATATGACTACAAAAAACACAGCATTAGTAAAACAAATGGCAAATCCACCATGCTTAACTACGAAAAGAGTGAAGAATTGTACAACAACATAGAGAAAGAAATAAACAAAAAAAGCATAAAGAAAATATTTTTTATTTTTGATGCAGACTACGAAAAAGATGACAAGATATGTGGAACTCTAAAAAAATCTAAAGATTGTTTTGAACAATTAAAAGAAAAATTAAAGTGGGATGCAGAAATAGATTACTATATTTTTGAAAATAACCTAGATAGCTTTTTACTTTCTACTTTAGATAAAAATGAATGCTTAAAAGGTTTTGAGAAATGTATGGAATTAAACACATTAAATCCAAATAGAAAAATTATTTCTATAGGGAACCTCTATTAATTCAAAATAAATAGCTAATATTATATTTTAGCCTTATAGCAATTTTTATAAAATA
>JAJVLF010000190.1 GCA_029255845.1 Campylobacterota bacterium
TTCCATAAATTATCAAAAAGTAAATCTATAGAAGACATTTACAAAAGCCCCATGATTCTCGGCAACCACAAAACAATCCCAGGCAACATAATCAAAACTCCAATAGTTACAACATCAGCTATAAAAAATGGAGTTGCTCCTTTATATACATCTTGCACAGAGCATTCAGGTCTAACACTCGCTACAACAAAACAATTTAGTCCAATAGGTGGGGTTATTAAACATAATTCCGCCATTTTAACCACGATAATACCAAACCAAATAGCACAAGCTGGACCAGATAAGCCAAAGGCAGAATCAGCAGCACTTACAAACTCTCCACCATTTAAGGCTATAACGGCTGGGTAGGTTATGGGTAAGGTTAATAATAGCATTCCTATTGCATCCATAAACATTCCTAGTAGGGCATATACACATAGAATTAGTAATAATGTTATCATTGGGGTTTGCTCTATGCTTAGAATCCATTGCGAAAAAGCATCTGGTAATTGGGCGAAGCCTAGAAACCTCACATATATTAAGACTCCCCATATAATACTGAAAATTATTATTGTTAGTTTGGATGTTTCGATTAGGACTTTTTTAAAATCTTTTGCTTTCATTCCTTTGTAAACTGCCATACAAAAAATTATAAATACTCCTAATGAACCAGCTTCAGTGGGAGTGCCTACTCCTCCATAAATACATATAATTATGATAGCTACTACAGCAAATACTGGTAAGGTTTCTGGAATGGATTCAAATCTTTGTTTCCAGCTATACCCTCTTACTGGTGGACCAAAGTTTTTATACGTTTTTGCTAAAATAATTACTAAAATCGCATAAATAAATGCAGATGTAATTCCTGGTAAAAAACCAGCCATCAATAAAGTACCTACATCTTGCTCGACTATGATAGCATAAATTACTAATATAGCTGATGGGGGTATCAAAGAAGCTAAAGTGCCACTAGCTGCTACCACACCAGCTGCGAATTTTTTATCATATCCTAGTTTTAGCATTTCAG
>JAJVLF010000191.1 GCA_029255845.1 Campylobacterota bacterium
CAAAATAGAAATAACAAAATTAGGAGAATGATGTGAAAAATATACTAGTATGCTTTGTTTTAATATTTGGGGCTGTATTAAATGCAAAGGTTCTTAGTCCAGATGAATTGCAATTAAAATATCAAAAAAATATTAAATCAATAAGCACCAAGCAATTAGTGAAATTATTAAAAGGTAAGCCAAATACTAGGGTTATTGATGTCCGCAATACTATAGATGCTATTAAGCAAGGTGGGGTTTTAAAGGTTAATAAATTAAGTAGGATTAGTAGGGATAAATTGGAGTTTTCTATTGGTAATATTGTCAAGCCTGATGAGACTTTTGTGGTTCATTGCTATTTAGGGAATATTTCTCTTTTGGCTGTGAAGTCATTAAAAGATATGGGATATAAAAATGTGATTTGGTATAAAGATAGCTTTAAGGGATGGATGGATGCTAGACTAGAGACTAGAACCCCTGATGCTTATCCTTCATCTATGCTTTATTCTAAGGTGGAAAAGGTTGCTAATGGGGTGTATGCTTCTATAGGAGAAAAAGGGGCTTCTACTTATGAAAATTCTGGGCATAATAATAATCTTGGGTTTGTAATAGGAGATAAATCTGTTTTGGTTTGGAATGCTGGAGCAAATTATTTACTTGCTAAATCTTTGCATGAGGAGATTAAAAAAATAACTAATAAACCTGTGAAATATGTGGTGCTAGAAAACTCACAAGGTCATGCCTCCTTTGGTTCAAACTACTGGAAAGAGCAAGGGGCTACTATCATAGCTCAAGAGATTGCAAAAAAGGAATTAAAAAATAAATCAACTGGTAGAGCAAGAAAAACAATGAGAGATAAATTTTTAGGGACTAAATTAGTCTTGCCTGATGTAACATTTAAAGATAATAAAACAATTGATTTAGGAAATAAAAAAGTAGAAATAAAATATTTTGGATATGCACATGAACATAGCGATATATTGATATGGGTTCCTTCTGAGAAAGTTCTTTTTGCTGGGGA
>JAJVLF010000192.1 GCA_029255845.1 Campylobacterota bacterium
ATTTTTCTATTCTTTAGGATTAAGTATGAGAAAGATATGTAATGTTATTGAGGTAGGGACTTATGTCTCACTTTCTAATTATATTAAGACTAGAGGGATAATTAAATAATATTGGTTTTCTTTTATTTCTTGTGGTATTTATTAAAATAAATCTCTGAACCAACTTATTTAAATAAATTTGAGTGAGAACCAACTCTAACTAAAACAAGTTCATCATTATTATTATCAATAAAGTATATCACGAGCATATCTCCACTAATATGAAACTCTCTAGTATCAGTCCATTTTCCATTTAAGTGATGCTCTTTAGCTTCAGGTGGTAAAGTTTCATTATTTAAAAGTTTTGCTATATATGATATATATTTAGTGTAATGATTGTTGCTCATTTTTATTTTAGATAAATCTTTAATAAAAGATTTTTGTCTTCTTATTTTAAGCAATGTTTAGTTTCTTTTTTTAAATCATCAAATGATATAACCTCACTATTAAGTCCTACTTTAGCATCTTGAATAGCTTTTATAGTTTCATCATTTGGTATCTTTAGTTTAAATGGTAAGCCTCTTTCTAAAACAGATTGAGTCAAAAACATATTAATAGCATCACTTAAGCTTACACCATATTGTTTAAAAATATCTTTAGCTTGTGCTTTCATATTTGAATCTAAATAAACATTGGTTCTTATTTTTGTAGTTTCTGTATTAGCCATAATAATTCCTTATTTTATATAGCTGTAGTATAACACAATAATTGTGTTATTAGTTTTAATTTAATATATTTACCTTTAGTTTTATTGAATTGGAGGGGGAGATGAAATCTTAAAAAAAAGTTTTTCAATTTTTCGCAACAACAAGATTATTATATATTGTTTTTGTATTAGAAATATATTTAAACTATATCTATGGATGGTAAGGGTAGAGCTACTGATAATATATGTATTGAAAGGTTCTGGAGAAGTGCTAAATGTGA
>JAJVLF010000193.1 GCA_029255845.1 Campylobacterota bacterium
AAATATGCTAATTCTAGTAAAAAAGATGATAGGTTTATTGGGTTTGTAAATGAAAAAACTTTAAAAGTTAAAAATTTTGTTGGTGTTATTACTACGGATAGTGCTCAACAAATTGAGATTTTACCAAAAATTAATGTTGATAAAGATATGGCAGATGAGAGTCGAGGTATTTTAGCAAAAATGCTAAAAGTGGTTAATAATTTGCCTTTTACACAAAGCACTAAAGCAGACTTACGACTAGAAGATAAACCTTTATGTGAAATATTAATTTCTTGGTTTTTAATAGAAGTTGATAAAATCATAAAAATTGGTATTGCTAAAGATTATGAAGAAATTGATGAACAAGAACAATTTCTAAAAGGGTAACTACAAATCCACAAACAGCTTAACGAGCCACCACACAAACATCATTTATTCCATATAGAATATAATATCTTTTCTCCTAATCGCTCAGAAAATCGCTTAATTCACTCATCTCTTTTGCAAGTTTTGAAATGGAGTAAAGATAATAAAAATACAAGATTAGCTAAACATTTTTTAATGTTTTTTGATGAAGTTGCTTTATCACAAAACTATAAGAGCGACTTTGGGAAATACTCAAAAAGTCGTGATATGAGGCATTATAAAAATATTTTACCATGGTTAAAGCTAATATTAAATCAACAAAGCCCATTTACTTTAAAAGATAAATATACAGGGATTTCATTTTTAATTCCTATGGAAAAATTGTTTGAAAAATATGTGGCAAAGATATTAGCAAAGAATTTGCCTAGTGCTTATAAATTGAGTGAGCAAAAACCTGAAAAAGCTTTGGCATATTTCTATGGTAAAAAGATTTTTACAATGAAGCCAGATATTGTTATTTCATCTAAAGGGAAGCCTGTTTGTATTTTAGATAGCAAATGGAAATTAATTTATGAAAATAAGAAATATGAA
>JAJVLF010000194.1 GCA_029255845.1 Campylobacterota bacterium
GTGCTAAACCAGGAGAAATGATATTATTTAGTGGTCTTTCAAGTAATGATCCAGATGGATACATATCTAGCTATAAATGGAGTGAGGGAAATACTACTCTATCAAATAGTTCTACTTTTACTAAAAGTAACCTTTCTTTAGGAGTTCATGTTATAACTTTAACTGTTACGGATAATGATGGTGCTACCGATACCGACATTATGCTTGTAACCATTAGCTCCATAGAGCTATCTAATCAAAATCCTACAGCAAATGCAGGAAGTGATAAAAGTGCTAAAAAAGATGAAAGTATACTTTTTAGTGGTTCTTTAAGTAATGATTCAGATGGAAATATAGTTAGTTATAAATGGAGTGAGGAAAGCACTACCTTATCAAGTAGTTCAAGTTTTACCAAAAGTGACTTTTCTGTAGGGACTCATACTATAACTTTAACTGTTACAGATAATGATGGTGCTACTGATACGGACACTATGATTGTAACCATAAGTGAAGCAGAAACTACAGAAACAGAACAGCCTAATAAAAACCCAACAGCAAATGCAGGAAGTGATAGAGCAATAAATGAAGGAGAAAATGTAAGTTTTAATGCTAGTAGTAGCACTGATAGTGATGGTAATATAGTAAGCTATGAATGGAAAGAAGGAAGCACTATTTTATCTAATAGTGCAAATTTTTCTAAAAATAACTTCTCTTTAGGGGCTCATTCTATAACTTTAAAAGTGACTGATAATGATGGTGGAGAAGATAGTAGCACTATTAATTTATATGTAAATTCAGCAGTAAATACTATTTTGATACATGGATTAAGTAGTGGCTCAAGCACTTGGAATACAATGGCTCCAAGAATTGTAAAAGAGCAAGGCAAAACAGGGGAGTATATAGAAATATCTTTTAATATTGGCATATATCGTAATGCAGAATGTG
>JAJVLF010000195.1 GCA_029255845.1 Campylobacterota bacterium
CATTTAGTAATAAAGACCATAGTGGGATAGCTGGCTTAACGATAAAAGTAGAAAAAGGTCCTGATGTTATCATAAAAAGTGAGCTTATAGATCCAGATGATGAAACTAATATGAAATTTACAGCTACAACAAACGATGCTAATGTTTCACTTGATAAAAATACTTCTTGGCTTATAAATGATATAGTAATGGCGACTGATACAGAGACTTTTACATATAAATTTTTAAGATCTAAAGCTTATAAGATAGAATTTAAAATGCTGTTTAAAGGTGGAAATATCGTAAAATATGTATATGCTAGAAATCCTTCATTTAACCCTTATGTCAAAAAAGTTAAAGTATATACAGGGTGGAATTTGATTTCATCTCCATTAGATGAAGTATTTAAAGTTGTAGATACAACTAATGGTCTAGTTCCCGAACAAGCTACTGATGATATTCAAAGATTAAGAGATATTAGCACTGTGATATGGACATTTACTGGAAATACTTGGCGAAAAAATCCTGCTTCTATTACTAATAAAGTAGGTTTTTGGATAAAAGCAAATGCAGATAAAGAGCTTATATTTGATGGCAATACTAAATATAAACCAGATTTAACTAGCTTAACTTCAGGCAATTGGTATTTAGTGGGGACAGGTGAAAAGCTTGATAAATATAAAGCTAATAATGGAGCCCTTAATGTAGTGTGGATTTATAGAAAAGGGAAATGGTATAAAAACCCTGATATTATTAATGTAGGAGATGGTATATGGATAAAAGCTAATTAGGTTTATTTAGCTTTTATCACTCATTCCACCCTCTCCTAAGGTGGAATGCCTTAAGGCAAAAAAAGGAAGAAAATGAAATTCGCAAACCCAAAAAATGACATAGCATTTAAAAAAATATTTGGTAATGAAAATCAAAAAGAAATA
>JAJVLF010000196.1 GCA_029255845.1 Campylobacterota bacterium
CTCTCAAATAAAATATGAAACTCTGATATATCTTCTAAACTCATATTATTACTTTTAAATCTATAAAGTAAATTTTCCATATCATTTGAAATCATATGAGGTAAAGATAATTTTATATCAACCCCTTTTATATATCGCTCATCCAATCTATAAGCACCAATAGGTTTAGATATATAATTTGGTGCTATATTTAGAGCATCTTCAAACATAATCATATGAATATCTTTTATAAACCCACTATCAATAATATTATGTGGATTTGTAGCTTCACGAATTATCACATCATAAGCCTTTGCAAACCCTAGAATTATAAGCTGTTCTCCAAGTGGTTTATGCCCTGCTGTATGTCCTAGTTCTAAGAGTTCTTTTGTTTCTCCAAAAGAAAGAGTTGTTCCCTCTATTGCATTTGAGTGATGTGTGATGGATATACGAAGTTGTCTGAAAAGTTCTTCTCGTTGTTTTAGGGATAGGTTGTTTAATTTTTGGATGTGGCTTTTATTTTTATTCATACTTATTTCTTATTGGTTACATTAGTATTATTTTCTTTTTTTCTATTATTCATAATTAACCTTTCATAAGTATTAGATTGTTGTATTTTACAAAATAATTCTAAATATAGTATTTTATAATAAAAAGCTATGTATTCTTTTATAGTTTCTATTTGATAGTTATTTGTGAATGAAAGTATAAAAGACAAAAAATAGGAAAATAAGCTCTAGTAATGAAAATGAAATTTTTTATCTATCTTGAGAATATATACTTTAATTTTTAGAAAGCTAAATGCTATAATTAGCCCTACTAAAGCTAATAGCAAGATAAAAGTTTATTTTCATCACCAGACCCTTAACTTTCAAGGATGTCTAAACTTAGTCAATCTGTGTTCAATATCATTGTCTATACATATCTTATC
>JAJVLF010000197.1 GCA_029255845.1 Campylobacterota bacterium
TATTTGATGTATTTAATGATATAGTAATCATTGCTAGAGTTCTGCATAGGCAAAATAGTTATTGATAAATATATTTTACTACTAATGAATATAGAAAAAATGAAATTAAAATTAATGACAACATAATGACATCTAATAACAGTAAAATTATTTGCCTTATTAAATTTGGTGAAAAAAAATATATACATGAACTACAAGAAAAAGGTAGTATTTTTATGCAAAGATTGCATAATTATAAAAAAATAAGTCATACAGAAATTGGTGATAAAAATGAAGGGTTAAGCCGTTTATTCCAATCTAAGAATACAACTGTTGAAGTAAATGGAGAAAAAGTAGAGACTATAGGTAATATCAAAATTCAGGAAGAAAATGCTCATAATCCATTTATATTTTGTAGCTATCTTTTAAATGAAAATTGTTTTGATAATAATTTAAATAACATAATAGATAAAAGAAATTTAAATTTTGGAAATACTGCTCTTTTAATTACTGACATGAATATGTTTTTTGACAAAATTAATAAAAAAATACAATCAACTGAAAACCTATACATGGATAAAGTTAATTATGTAAACGAAAATACCTTTCATGGTAAAATGGATGCTTTAACAAAGTTTAATAAATATAAACATCAAAATGAACATAGAATAATTTTACAAAGTAATAAAAATAAGTCAATCTTAAAATTTGATATTGGCTCAATAAAAAATATATCTAAAATATACTCATCAAAAAATTTGTTAGAAACATTATGCTTAAAGAAGCAATAAAATAAATATTTTTCTATAACACCAATCACTTTAGTTGTTGCATCATATAAATTTATATCTAGTTTCCATCTTCTAGAGTAGATAT
>JAJVLF010000198.1 GCA_029255845.1 Campylobacterota bacterium
AACCCAAATCTTTCCACAAATTAACAAAACTAAAAGCCACAACTTGCTATAATAGGGGGAATTAAAACAAAAACCACACCGCCATTTTCTCACCAATTAGGTGCAGTTTTTAACCAACATAGGTATTATATGAAAAATACATTAAACTTCTCCATAGAAGCAACAAAAGAAAAACTAACTCCAAGAAGTGGAGTAATAATATTTGGAGAATATCTAAAAGGTTTAGAGCTTGAAGCTTTAATAAATAAATCATTACCATCAACAAATCATCATAGTGCATACAATTCATCTGAGTTTATATATCCATTATTACTAATGTTTCATAGTGGAGGAAGAGTGATAAATGATATTAGAGAGATTAAACTTGATAAAGCATTACAAGCTATACTACAAATAGATAAAATATGGGCTCCATCAGCTTTTAGTAAATACCTTAAAAGACTTAGTGATGATAAAGAAAATGGTATTAAGTCTATTAATAAAGTATTACTAAAAAGATTTCTTAAATCAATAAAAACTAAAAAAGAAGAACTAATACTAGATATAGATGCATCATTTATAGAAGCTCATAAAAACACAGCTTTATACTCATACAAAGGAGAACCTGGATATATGCCAATGATAGGTCATATAAATGGTGGTTTTGTAATAGATGTAGATTTTAGAGAAGGTAATATATCTCCTAGTACTGAAAACTATGAGTTTATAAAACAATGTATTAATAAACTCCCTAGTAATACTAAACTAGATAGAGTAAGAATAGAAAAGTGCTGGCTACCAAGCAAAAGTATTTAATTATTGTGATGAACATAAAATAAAGTTTACTGTATCTAGCTCTTGAATATT
>JAJVLF010000199.1 GCA_029255845.1 Campylobacterota bacterium
ATCTATTTTATAAAAATTGCTATAAGGCTAAAATATAATATTAGCTATTTATTTTGAATTAATAGAGGTTCCCTAAAGAGTTTGGTTGATATGTTAAGCTATGGAAATTTAGGGTCAGTGATGAAACTAAACTTTTATCTATTTCTATCACATTCCACAGCCTTGATAGCAATGAAATCATAAAAATTCAAATAATTAATTTTCTATGCTATTGTTTTCACATCTAAGTAATTTGAATAAGTATGCGAAGATGGGATTGTTTGGTTTTCCATTAGTAATCCTTCTAAGTGAAATTCCATTGCTTCTTGCATATTATTTTCTACTTCCTTTTTATTACTACCTGTAGCAATGCATCCATCTATGTCTGGAGAATAAGCAGAAAAACCTGTTTTAGTTTCTTCAATTACAATTAAATATTTCATATTTTCCATCCTGCTTGTTTAAAGATATTGTTTTGAGTTCCATTGGCTATTTCACTACTTAATTTTCCAGATACGGTAACTAAGCCTGACTTTATAGAATGCTTAAATTGTCTATGGCTTCCTTTTGTTCTAGCTAGATACCATCCATCTTTTTTAAGCATTGCAATAATAGCTTTTATTTTCATTGTTTTATTTTTCCTTACTAGGAGAAAAAAGTATTATTTTTCAATAAATATATTTTAACTAAATTGCCTTAAATTTAGGATAAAGTAACAGCTAGACAGCAAACTTTCTCGCTCTAAAGTTTTCACTGGTTCCATCTCTTCTGAGATGGCAACCCATACAGAAAAGAAAGCTTCACTAGACGATAGGTATTATGTCCCCCTTTGTCAAGACCATTTTAAAAT
>JAJVLF010000002.1 GCA_029255845.1 Campylobacterota bacterium
TGCCAATCTTTCCGATGAAGTAATGGCCCAATTATTATTTTTTGTATATGATGAATATGTTAATATATACAAAAAAGATTTAGAAGCTATGGACTTAAACAAATGTCCTGATTTCATGACGATAGAGAATCATAAAATAGTTATTAAAAATTGTAGTTTTTCTGAAAATAAAAGAAGTATTACGGAAAAACTAAATTGCAATCCAATAGACCGTAAAATTATTGCTGATGTTTGGCATAAATGTTCTCCTTTAGGAAAAGAGAAATTACAAGAAAGACTTGAAAGCCATGCTGTATATAAAGATTGCTGTAAAGATAGTGAAGTAAAGTATAGTAAAGTAACACCAAGCAAGTTACTTGACCATCGCATACATCAAGATGAATTAAAACATGCTACAATGATGGAAGCGATGGAAGTGATGGAAGTGATATAAAAAATATACCAAATATAACTATTGATGAAGCGAACAAAAAACTAATATTAGATATATATGATAAATGTAAAAATATTGATTTAGATAGACACTTTAACGAAACTTTTATTGGGAAAGACCCTATTATGTTAATAGCAATAGCTATTTATAAATATGATTTTTACTCTTCCTTAAACAATCCTTGTTTAGAATTAACTTACTCACTATCTTATATATATGCCGACAAAACAACTCTTGTAAGTAACTTAAGGGGACATTCATCTGAGTTACCGATAAACAATAAAGCTATTCATAGTTTAAAAAATATTATTTATAAAGCTTTACAAGAAATAGGGAAAAATGAAATTGATATGTTTGTTTTTGAGGAAGTTTGGATGAGAGTTACCAAAAAGAATGATACTGAACACCTAAAGAAGAAATGCAAGAGTATATAAATGCAGAAAATACTCAATTCTATCAATATAATAATTTATATTATATTGATAGTTTGCTGTATATTCCTATATCAATATAAAAATGTCATACTAAATATTTACAATATTTATGATAAATACAAACTAGAAAACTTAGATACTAATAATTCCAATATAGGTTTTAAAAAACTTACTATTAGTAAGTCCAACTTTCGTATCGGTAGCCATATACTCAACTCTGATTTAATAGTCATTGATGAATTTAGATTAACAAAAAATAACAACTCTATTCAAAAATATAAGGATTAAGTTGGATTCTTTAAATATATTAAAGTGGATATTCTTATCTTCACTTGCACTTTACTTTTTTTATACATATAGAAAGCTTAAGTTAGTAATTTAGCGTCAGAAAACAACCCACCACCTAACTAAAGAAAAAAATGATACAATTCAAAAATACACAAAACATGGGCTGTTGCCCTAAATTTCCCATAATCAAGACACCCCTATTTTATGTATCAACACCTCTCTAAACCTCAAACAAATCACTAAAAACATTAAAGTCCATCTCTTCCAGCTCTTTTTGTGAGCTACATATTTGCTCTATTGTATTACAGTTTTTAGGGGATATTTTTGTTGCTAGATTATTTTTAAATTTCTCTACTAATAAAGGGATTCCCTCATCTCTTCTTTTTTTATGTCCTACTGGATAATGGATTTCTATTTTTTCTGTTTTGCTTTTATCTTTAAAGAATATTTGCACAGCATTTGCTATGGATCTTTTATCAGCTTCTAAATACTCTTTTGTGTATAAATCATCTACTTTAATTTCCATTTTATCTCTTAAAATGTCTATTTGAGGATTTTTTGCTATATTATCTTCATAATGATCTGCTGTTAATGCACCATAAATAAGAGGAATTGCTACCATATATTGTAAGCAATGGTCTCTGTCAGCTGGGTTATGTAAGGTTCCTACTTTGTTTATTATTCTATGTCCTGATTCTTGGGTGGTTATTATTATTTTTTCTATGTCTTCTAATTTATCTTTTACTTGTGGGTAAAGATTTATAGCACATTCACAGGCTGTTTGTGCATGAAATTCTGCGGGGAAACTTATCTTAAAAAGTATCGCTTTCATTACATAGCTTCCAAATTCTTGAGGGATTGTAAGCTTTTTGCCATTCATTTTTACATCTTCATATCCCCAGTATGTAGCACTTAATGCAGAAGGATAACCCATTTCTCCTTTAATAGCTTTTAATGCTAGATTAACTCCCCTACTTGAGGCATCTCCAGCTGCCCATGATTTTCTTGAGCCTGTATTTGGTGCATGTCTATAGCATCTTAAAGCTCCCCCATCGATAAAAGCATGACTTACGGCATTTCTTATTTCTTCAAAATCACCACCAAGTAAACTCGTAGCAATAGCAGTTGAGGCTATTCTAACTAAAAGCACATGATCCATTCCTTCTCTATTAAAACAATTCTCTAATGCTAATATGCCTTGAATTTCATGTGCTTTTATCATAGCAGTTAATACATCTTTAACTAATAAAGGCTTTTTGCCTAGAGAGATATTTTTTCTACTCACATAATCAGCCACAGCCCAAATAGCACCTAAATTATCAGATGGATGTCCCCATTCTGCCGCAAGCCAAGTATCATTATAATCAAGCCATCTAACCATCGCTCCTACATTAAAGGCTGCTCGTTCAGGCTCTAATTGATAAGAAGTTCCAAATACTTTCGCTCCTAATGGCTTAAATTCTGCTCCTTCTACTACTGGTCCTAATAATTTGGTGCAACTAGGATACTTTAAAGCCAAAAGCCCACAACCAATAGTATCCATCAAGCAATATCTAGCCGTCTCATAAGCTTCATCACTTCTTATATCAAAACTATCTGTATATTTTGCAATCTTTGTTATTAATTCATCAAAATCAGGTTTTGATGTATCTAATATACCCATATCCATATTTATATCCTTTTTTCCATAGGAATAAACTCTCTATTATCTACCCCTATATAAGTTGAGCTTGGTCTTATTAATTTATTATTTGCTCTTTGTTCTATTATATGAGCACCCCAACCAGCAGTCCTACTAATGATAAACAATGGAGTAAAAAAATCAGTAGGTATGCCCATAAAATGATAGCTTGAAGCAGAGTAAAAATCTAAATTAGGAAATATCTTTTTTTCATCCCACATTACTTTTTCTATCATTTCGCTTATTTGAAAAAAGTTTTCAAATTCTTTAGTAGTAGATAATTCTTTCGCATATTTTTTAATAACAACATTTCGAGGATCTTTAGTCGTATAAACCCTATGCCCAAAGCCCATAATTTTATCTTTGTTTTTTAATTTATCTAAAATACCTACTCTTGCTTCATCCGCATTTTTATAAAGCGAAACCAATCTAAAAGCAGCTTCATTAGCTCCACCATGCAATGGTCCTCTTAAAGCACAAATACCACTAATAATATTTGAATACATATCAGATAAAGTAGAAGCTGAAATTCTTGCAGAAAAAGTAGAAGCATTAAATTCATGTTCTGCATATAAAATTAATGATACATTCATACAATCAATATGCTCTTTTTTAGGTGGTTTATTATGTAGTTTTTCCAAGAAAAACCCAGCTATCGTATCTTGCTCACTAGAAGTATTTATTTTCTCATTATGAAAATGAAAATGATACCAATATAATAACATAGAAGAAAATTTACCAAGTAGTTTTATTAATATCTCATTTTGATTACTAAAATCCTCATTTTCAGGCTCTATGCACCCCAAAGCAGAAGAAGCCGTCCGCATCACATCCATAGGGTGAGCATTTTTTGGTATATTTTCTAAGATTGTTTTTAGAGTATCTGATAAATCCCTCTCATTACTTAATTTTTTCTTATAGTCAGATAATTCTTTTTGTGTAGGCAATTCCCCAAAAATAAGCAAATATGCCACTTCTTCAAAAATAGCATTATTAGCTAAATCATAAATATCATAACCTCGATAATTCAACCCATGACCTGTGCCTACGGTGCAAATAGCACTTTCTCCAGCTACCACTCCTGCTAATCCACCTGTTTTTTTTGTATTACTCATTTTGTTTCCTTATTTAATTTGTCTAGTTCTTTTTCATAAGCATGATAATCTAGCATATCATATAATTCATCTCTAGTTTGCATTTTATCTAAAATATCTTTTTGGGTTTGTTTTTCTCTAATTTCTTCAAAAACATCTAAAGCAGATTTATTCATAGCCCTAAAAGCAGACAAAGGATAAAGAACCATACTAATACCAGCACTTGCCAATTCTTCCACACTAAATAATGGAGTTTTACCAAACTCTGTAATATTTGCTAAAACAGGAACATTAATATGCTTAGTAAATTCTCTATACTCTTTTAAGCTATGTATAGCCTCAGCAAAAATCATATCAGCCCCTGCATCCACATAAGCTTTAGCTCTTTGCACCGCTTTTTCTTGACCCTCACTTGCATGAGCATCTGTTCTTGCCATAATCACAAAATCATCATCTATCTTCGCATTTACCGCTGCTTTTATTCTATCACTCATTTCTTCTTTACTTACCAATTCTTTATTTGGTCTATGACCACATCTCTTAGCTAGCACTTGGTCTTCTATATGGCATCCAGCTGCCCCAGCTCTTGTCATTTCTCGCACACATCTAGCGATATTAAATGCACTCCCCCATCCTGTATCAGCATCTACTAAAAGTGGTGTATTAGCTCTTGAAGTAATTCTTCTTATATCAATACAAACATCTTCTAAATTAGTCATACCCAAATCAGGCATACCATAACTAGCATTTGCCACACCAGCCCCTGAAAGATATAATGCTTTATATCCAACCTTGTCAGCTTGCAATGCACTATATGCATTAATTACTCCCATTACTTGTAATGGATTTTCTTCTTTTAGGGCTTCTCTAAATCTAGCCCCTGCACTTTTTATCATTTTATATCCTTTGTTTTATGAGGGTAACCAAGCTCATTTATAGCAGACTCTATCTCTGGTAAAACACTTTTATCTTCGATAGTAGAAGGCATATTATAGGATTTTCCATCGGCTATCGCTCTCATTGTCCCTCTTAGTATTTTTCCAGATCTTGTTTTTGGTAGTCTTGGCACTATTGTAGCTATCCTAAAAGAAGCAACAGCCCCTACTTGCTCTCTCATTAATGTAATAACTTCTTTAATAATATCTTCATTTTTTGCTTCAACATTTGATTTTAGCACTAAAAAGCCAATAGCTATTTCTCCTCTAAGCTCATCATCCACACCAATAACAGCACATTCTGCAATCGCATTATGACTAGAGATAATTTCCTCAAATTCCCCCGTAGAAAATCTATGCCCCGCTACATTAATAACTCCATCCATTCTACCCATCACCCATAAATATCCATCTTCATCAATATATCCAGAATCACCACTAAGATAATATCCTTCATAATCACTTAAATAAGATTTAATATATCCTTGCTCATTATTCCAAATTCCAGTCAAACAAGATGGAGGAAGTGGAAGCTTTAGAGTTATATTTCCAAGCTCATTAGCTTTACATTTTTGATGTTTTTCATTAAAAACCTCAACCACAAAACCAGGCATTGGTTTAGTAGGAGAACCAGCTTTTACAGGTATCATTTCGATACCAATAGGATTAGCAGCGATTGGCCATCCTGTTTCTGTTTGCCACCAATTATCTATCACAGGAGTAGAGCTTATTTCTTTTATCCAATTTAATGTATCACTATCACATCTCTCACCTGCTATAAATACAGTTTCTAAAGATTGGAGATTATATTTTTTAGCTAATAAACCTTGAGGGTCTTCTTTTTTAATAGCTCTAAAGGCAGTAGGAGCAGTAAATAAAACATTCACTTTATACTCTTCACAAACTCTCCAAAATGCCCCACTATCAGGAGTTCTTACAGGCTTACCCTCATATAAAATAGTGCTACAGCCATTAAATAATGGAGCATAAACAATATAAGAATGCCCCACAACCCATCCCACATCACTAGCTGCCCAATACACCTGAGAGCTTTTACAATTATAGATATTATTCATAGACCATTTTAATGCGACAGCATGTCCGCCATTATCTCTAATAACCCCTTTTGGTTTTCCTGTAGTTCCTGAAGTATATAAAACATATAATGGATCATTTGATTTTACACTCACACAAGGTGTGGAGTTTGCATTATCTTCGCTTACTTTCCAGTCTAAATCTCTACCATCAATTAAAGAAGCTTCTTTTTGCTCTCTTTGAAAAATAAAACAAGTCTGCACTTTATGAGAGCTTAATTTAATTGCCTCATCTAATAATATCTTATAATCTAGCACTTTATCTATTTCAATCCCACAACTAGCACTTAAAATAGCCTTAGGACAAATATCATCAATCCTAATAGCTAATTCATGAGAAGCAAATCCACCAAATACAACTGAATGAATAGCCCCAATCCTAGCACAAGCAAGCATAGCAATAATAGCCTCAGGAATCATAGGCATATAAATAACAACTCTATCCCCTTTATTTATACCAGCTTTAGCCAACATCCCAGCTACTTTAGAGACTCGGTTTAAAAGCTCTTGATAACTAATACTTTTTTTAGTATCAGTTACAGGAGAATCATAATAAATAGCTACATCTTCACCTTTGCCATTTTCTACATGCACATCAACTGCATTATAGCAAGTATTAAGCTCACCATCTTCAAACCAAACACCACTATCTTTATTTAATATTTTTGTTGGTTCTTTATACCAATTAATATCTTTTGCAACTTCTCCCCAAAAAATTTCTGGATTTTTAATTGAGTTCTCATAAATCTTTTCGTAAATACTCATCTATATCTCCTTAAGTTTAAAATAAAATTATATACATTTTAAACTTACATTCCCAAATTAAAACTAAAAGAATTAAGAGATTTTGATTAAAGCCCTTCCAAATATTTTGCCTTGTAAAATTTCATCAATAAGATAGCTAACATCCTCTAATTGGTATTCTTTTGTAATATTATCAAGATTAAATTTATAATTTGTAGCTAATTTATTCCAAATTTCTTTTCTTTTTTCCAAAGGAAATTCAGCAGAATCCACTCCTAAAATATTAATTCCTCTAAGAATAAAAGGAAGCACAGTAGTATTTAAAGACATACCATCCACAAGACCACAAATAGCCACAGAGCCATTAGAACTTATCATTTTTAAAATATGAGCAAGAGTATCTCCACCTACCACATCAAATGCCCCTGCAAATTTCTCATTCATTAGAGGTTTTTTATTGGGCATTTGTAAGTCTTGCGATGAAAGTATTTCATCAACTCCAATTTTTTTCAAGAAATCATCCTTATTATGATTTCTTGAAAAAGAAACCACCCCATACCCCAAAGTTTTTAAAATAGAAACTACACAAGAGCCAACCCCTCCAGAGGCACCTGTAACTAATATTTTTTTACTTTTATCTAAGCCATTAAGAATCATTTTATCTATACCTATACTAGCCGTTAAACCAGCTGTTCCTAAAGAAGCTGCTTCTTTTAGAGTTAAATTATCAGGTAAATGAATAACCCATGATTTAGGAACATTAATATATTCTCCAAACCCACCAAAAGTATTCATCCCCAAATCATAACTAGTAACAATAACTTTATCACCTTTCTTAAAAGACTCATCATCACTTTTTACAACAACCCCACTAGCATCAATACCAGGAGTATGAGGATACTGTCTAGTAACACCTTTATTGCCTTTAGCACTTAAAGCATCTTTATAATTAAGAGCAGAATAATGCACTTTTATAAGAACCCCATTATCTCTTAAATCATCAGTATCTAATGTCTCTATACTACCACTTACCCCATTTTCATTTTCTCGTATCAATAATGCCTTATATTTCACAATAAAACCTTTTTTTAATTTATTATCATCAAAAAAACTTCAAAAACAAGCCTATTAAAATAGATAAAAATATAGTTACTAAAACTACTATTAAATCATGGTATTTTTTTATTTTAAAAAACTTTCCTATAAATTCAGTTATTTTCATAGCAGGAAATATCATAAAAAATAGCATTACTATTGAAAAAACGATGGTTAAGATAATATTAAGCATTATTGTATTCCATAATAATTATTTATAAATTTTATTTCTTCTTTAGATAATCCATCTATAGATGATTGTTGTATTTTATCTTTATTAAAAATTATTAAAGTATTATCTTTTATTTGAAGGTGATTTTTAGCCCATGATTTTTCAAGGCTTGCAAGCTCTTTAAATAATGACATATTCGTAGGTTTTATTTTGAAGCTTTTATCTTCTTTGTTTAATATCTGCATACCTCCAAATCGTTTGTCAAGATAATAAGGGCTATATTGTTTGACTATTTTATATATTCTTTCATTTTTTTCACTAGGTTTGCTTTTCATAAAAGCATCAAGTCCAAATATTAAAAAAGCTACGAATAAAGCAAATGGTAAATATTTTCTTAATTTTTCCAAGTAATTCCTTTATTTTTAGAGGTTCCTTGTAGTATATATTGATATTATTAGATGTTCCTTAAAGCAATAAATCATTAATTAATTCTTTATCGATAATTTTTTTATCATCATCTAATATATTTAATTTTCTAAGCTTGCTAATAACTCTTGATAGAGTTTCAGGAGCCATATTTAATATATTTGCTATTTCTTTGTTTGGGTATTGGTTTAAGGCATTTGGGTATTCTTGCAAATATGAGCATATTTTTGCTGTGGTGCTTAAGACTAGATTTCTATTTATTGTGCTTTGTAGGCTTTCTATTTTTTTATTTAAAGAATGTATCATGCTAAATGATATTTGAGTATTTTCTTTAAGTAAAGTAATAAAATCTTCTTTTTTTATAGATATGATTTTTGTATTACTTTTTGTTATAATTGCATTTGCTGGGTATTGCATATTTTCTAAGCTTGCCATTTCTGCTATTAATGTTGATTTTGTAAAATTATGAATTACAATCTCATTATCATTAGAATCTAGCTTATATACTTTTACTCCACCTTTTAAAAGTGCATAAAAGTATTTTGCTTTATCTTCTTCATAAAAAAGAATATTATCTTTATCAAATTCTTTTATATTACTAATTGATAATATTTTTTCTAAATTATCATTTGATAGATTTTTAAAAATATCAATTTCTCTTAAATCACTTATATCCATAAATAAATAATATAATAATTCTTGATTGAAGTCAATAAAAATATTATTTTATTAAAGTATAATTGCATATTAAGTAATTATATTTGCAGATTAGAATGTATTTACTTAATATATTATATTCTAAAGGGTTTATAGGTGAGAACTTTTTTGTATTTAGAAGGAGCATACATTATATTAGGTATAATGATATTGCTTATTACATTATTTGTTACAACTAGAAAATTTATGTCGAAAGGTTCTCTAAAAAAAGGATTGTTTTGGGTTTTTTTAACTATTTCTTTTTTTATATTTCTTCATTTTTCTATTACCACTAATAGAATGAAAGAGGTTCGAGAAGCTTTTAATAATGGTGATGTTATTATTTGTGAAAGTCGTGCTACTAGAAAGGTGGCACAAAGTGTTAAAATTCAAAAGTCAAACCAATGGACATTAGAAAATGATAATTTTAAATCTCCTAATTACAATAGGGTATTTTTTATAGCTAGGTGTATTATTTATTAAGTTTCGTAAAGTATAATTTATTTGGCGACTTATAAGGAGAATTTCTAAATGGAAAATTTGATAATAAGACCAGAGATAGCAATAGAAGATTTTTTGCCTATTTTTGTAGAATCATCATTGGTTCTTATCTTTGGAGTATTTTATGCGGGCTTTATCACTTTATCTAAGATGGGATTATTCTCTAAAAAATGGATGAGTGTTGGGTATGTGTTTTGGGTATTGCAGACTTATTGTTTGTATGATGTTACTATTTTAATTCATAGTGATTATTTTACGACAAAAGTTTTAATGGTGCTTATGGTAGTTTATCTTTTTGTGCCTCATTTATATTTTTATATAGTAGATGAGTCAGAAAAAAGATATGTAGATTAATTATTAAGGAAAATTATGGAAAATGAAAATGCTTCTGTTTGGAGCAGTGTAAGGTTTTGGAGGCGATCAGCTGGATGGGTAACTGGTGTATCTGCTATGTTGCTTATATTTTTGACATTTGATAGTGTCGGTCAAATTACTATGGGAACTGATGATGATTTAAAAAATAAAATCACTAAAAGAGTCCCTGCTCCTACGGTTATTAATTATCACATTGATTATAAAATGAGCCAAAAAAGAGGACATGAGGTTCCTGTGATTGGAGAAAAAGAGCTTTTTTTCGGAAAGAATTGGAGCGAAGAAGAAGCTAGGGCATTATTACATTTAGGTAAGCTTACATCTCAAGCTAAAAACTGTATGAATTGCCATACACTTTTAGGTAATGGTGCTTATTATGCTCCTGATTTAACAAAAGCATGGCTTGACCCTACTTGGGAAACTCTTGCTGAAGCTTTTGGAGGAAAAGAATATGCTATATCTGCTTTTCTTCAAGACCCAGCAGGTATGGCTATGCATAAAAGAAGAATGCCTAATTTAAATATTACTGAAGATGAAGCAAAAGGCTTAGTTGCATTTTTAAAACATATGAGTAGTATAGATACAAATGGCTTTCCTAGAAACTTTTCTAAGTCAGTAGAACAATTTAAACAAGGAGAAACAAATGCTCACTAGTATAAAAACAAATAATTTTGATGGGTGTAAATCTAAAGAATTAGGAATGATGTATTTTAGAGTTGCTATTGTGCTTTTTGGGGCTCAATTAATTATGGGCTTAATAGCTGCTATTCAATTTGTAGTTCCTGGCTTTTTATTTGAGATTTTAGATTTTTCAGTTGCTAGAATGGTTCATATTAATGCTTTAGTAATTTGGATGCTTTATGCTATGATAGGCTCTGTGTATTATTTAATGCCTGATGAAACTGGTATTGAGACTGTTGGTATTGGCATTGGTAAATTAGCTTTTTGGGTTTTAACTTTAGCTGTAAGTATTGTGGTTTTAGTTTATATTTTTGTTCAAGTTGGAGCTGGAACTGAATTTAGTATTTGGTTTATTCATGAAGGTAGAGAATATCTTGAAGCTCCTAGATGGGCAGACATAGGTATAACTATAGTTGTATTAACCTTTTATGCGAATGTTTTTTTAACCTTTATGAAAGGTAAACGAACTGGAATAATGATGGTTCTAGTAGCTGATTTGATGGCATTATCTGGTTTATATTTAGCTGGTATGTTTTTTACAGATAATATTTCTATGGATCAATTCTGGTGGTGGTGGGTAATACATCTTTGGGTTGAAGCTACTTGGGAAGTATTTGTAGGCGCACTTGCTGCTTATGCTCTTATTAAAATACTTGGAGCAAAAAGAGAAATTGTAGAAATGTGGTTATGGATTGAAGTTTTGATGCTTTTTGGTTCTGGGATACTAGGCTTAGGACATCATTATTTTTGGATAGGGACACCTGAGTATTGGTGGGAAATTGGAGCTTTATTTTCTGCATTAGAGCCTGTACCTCTTGTTGCTATGTTTGTTCATGTATTTTATGACTGGGGTAAAGAAAACGGTATAGCCATAGCTAAAGGAGAAAAACCAACAGAAATGAAAAATAGCCCAGCTATTACTTGGATTTTATTGAATGCTTTTGGAAACTTCTTAGGTGCTGGTGTATGGGGATTTTTCCATACATTACCACAAGTAAATATATATACTCACGGGACACAATTTACAGCAGCACATGGTCATCTAGCATTTTTTGGAGCTTATGCTACTATATTAATAGCTATGATGTATATAGGCTTACAAGGAGCCCATGGGATAGAAAAGCTAAAATCTACTTTTAGTTCCAAAATGGCAGCAATATTAATATCTTTTGGTGTAATGGGTATGACAATAGCCTTAACGACAGCAGGATATGAGCAAATACTAGTAGAAAGAGCTGAATTAGGTGCTACTTGGAATGCATATTTTACGGCACAAAATCTCCCTTGGTATATACAAGCACAAGCTTGGAGAGCTGTTATGGGTGTAATAACACTTATAGGATTTGTTTTTCTAGTATGGGATATGCTAAATATCGACAAAAGAAAAACACAAAAAATATAAAAAAGGAAAAATTATGTTCTTTACAGAAATGACAGATGTAGTTCCAAGTGTTTATGCTTGGATAAATCAAGGACCTTTGACATTATCTATACTTCTTCATACATTAATTTTATTACCAATGATTTGGGTATATAAAAGTGAAAAGAAAAAAATGTCTAAATAGTATATTTATTCACCATTAAGCTTAATAGCTTAATGGTGAAATATTATAAATCTATATAGAGAACCTTTAAAAACACAAATATTCTTAAAAATTCTCTATGTGGAAATAATAAATTGGAGACTCCCTAGGTTAAATGAAAGCTAAAAGGTATTAATTTTTTGAGAAAATTATTTAAGTATTTATTTTTTTCTATATTGATAATTTTATTATCCATTTTTGGAGGATATTATTTATGGGAAGAAAATAAAAAAAGATTATGGGAAAAAAGTAAAGAAAAATTATGGGAAAAGAGCTCAATTAGCTTATGGGATATTGAAGAAGTTGAAGAAAGTGATATTTCATTTACTTTAAATGGATTAAATAAAACTGTTTCTTTATCTGATTTTAAAGGAAAAGTAGTTTTAGTATATTTTGGTTTTACACATTGTCCTGATGTTTGCCCAACTTCTCTTTATTTGATGTCTAATTCAATTAAGAAATTAAAAGATAAAGAAAAATTAGATGTAGTTCCATTATTTATTAGTGTAGATCCTAATAGAGATACTCCAAAAATAATAAGTGGATATGTCAAGTATTTCAATAAACAATTAATAGGTTTAACAGCGGATAAAAAAATTATAGATGAAGTGATAGAAAAATATAATGCATCTTATTCTATGGTTCCTATGGAAAACTCTAAATTAAAATATACAGTATCTCATACTGTTAGAATTTATATGATAGATAGAAAAGGAATATTGAGGTATTCTATAGATAAAGACGATCAAAATGTTTATTATATGTTAGGTAAAATTAGAGAGTTGTTATCATTAAAGTAATATTAAGAAATTGTGTTTATATAGCTTGTGCATTATTGCTCATTTCTTGTTCTAATAAGTTTGAAAAATTAATTAGAAAAAACAATAAACAAATAGTTATAGATACAAAGACTAATTTAATGTGGCAAGATGATAAAAATCAAATTAAGAAAAACTGGAATGATGCTAAAAATCATTGTAATAGTTTAAATTTTGCTGGATTTTCTGACTGGAGATTAGCAAATATTAAAGAATTAAGGACAATAACTGACAAGAAAGTAAATAATCTTTCTGTAAACAAAGCTTTTAAAAACATTGTCCCTAAATATTATTGGTCCACAACCTCATATATTCCTATTTCTGCATTTGCTTGGCTTATAAATTTTAAATCAGGAAATGACGGTAATGCTTATAAAATTACTTCTTATCATGTTATATGTGTAAGAAATATTTGATGATTACTTTATTATACCTTTAGATATTTTAATAGCTCCACTATTATCGGTAGCAGTTAATTCAATTTCATCTCCTTTGCTTCCACCTACAAAAGCAAATTTTACATAAGGGCTTATTGAAAGCATCATACCTACAGAGCCATCAAATACTGTATATCCATCATGTTTGACTATTATATTTGTTATATAATTAGGTTTAACACCTCTTCTTTTGGCTATATCTTCGCTTATCATTGGGTGCTTGAACATAGCTTTTACTTTAGTGATTCCATTTTCACTTTTTGCTCTAATTTTTGCTTTTTCCAATTATCCTCCTTTTCATTTTTGAAACCTCTTAGGTTCCACAACCACCAACTACAACTGTCATATCTTGACTTGCTGAATATAATTTTCCATCTTTTGTTTGAATAACTGCTGTTAAAATAGCTGAATCTTGTAGCCTAATTCTTAAAGCATAATCAGGGATAGATCTTTCATGTATATCAAATATAGCGATAAGAACTTCTGGATTTGCACTTTGCAATAATACTATTGTTTTAGCTTTTAATTTAGTAGATACACTAATAGGAATTATGGCTCCATTTTCTACAACCTTAGGAGCTTTTAAAATAACATTACTTTTTATTGTTTTAGTAGATCCAAAAATTTCTTTAATAAGCACATTAGTTGCTTTTAAATCTTTAGTGCCTAGCTTTAGATTATTTTCTATGCCCCAAATTTTTGGCTTAGTTTTTCTAAAGTTTATTGCGGATAAATTATATGGTGTCATAATTACTGATATTGCTAATGCAGAACTAAGTTTAAAAAATTTTCTTCTTTCCATTATTTTTCCTTTTAATAGCGACATATAATACTCTTATCCTTATTAAAATAAGGATAAGAAATATCTATTAAATAGATTTATTTTTTAATAGGACCAGCTGGTTTAACTAGCTCCATTAAGTCATTATTCCATTTACCTTTAACTATTACATGTCCTGCTCCACCAAGCATAATTGCCTCAATTAAGTTATGATTAACATAAGCATATAGTCCTGGTTGCTTGAAAGTATACAGAGCTGCTACTGCTTCACCACCATTAACACTCCAAGTTTCTCTATCGACTGTTGGTGTATTGCTAAATGAACCACCTGGCCAAACTAAATCACCATGACCACCAATTAAATGAATACGAGAATCTTCATTAGCTTGAGAATGAATAAATAGCACAGTTTCACCAACTTTTGCTGTCATAGCATTTTTGCCTGTTAAAGCACCTTTTTTACCATTATAAGTGATATGAGTTGGAGTTAATTTTGCCATAACTTTTAATGTATCATTCATCGCATCAGCTACATCTGAATATCTTTTATATTTACCATTAGCATCTTGAGGAACATACCAACCTTGCTCACCTATATAATAAGCTTTATCATAAGTTACTCTTTTTCCATTTTGATCTTTAAGACCATCTCTTGGTAAAATCATAATAGCACCATACATACCAGTAACAACATGATAAGGAATCATAATACCACCTGGTGCACAATGATAAACATAAGTTCCAGGCTTATCTGCTTTAAATCTTAAAGTAACTTTTTCACCAGGATTTACTTTAGTTAATCCACCGCCACCTAAAGCACCAGTTGAAGAATGGAAGTCAATATTATGCAAAAGCACATTACTTGTTGGATTTATAAGCTCTAACTCAACATAATCACCTTCATTTACTACTATTATTGGACCTGGATTAGTTCCATTAAAAGTCATAGCTTGAGCAAAAACACCAGGTTCTATCTCAATTTCTTTTTCTTGAATTGCCATTTTTATTTGAACAACTCTAGGTTTGCCAGTATGTCTTTGTTTATGCTTAGGTAAAAAAGGAGGATTTACCAAAACTTGCTTTATCCTCTTTAGCCCTTTCACATCTGATTTTTTACCAATATGCTTAATATAAGACTGAGCCTCAGTATGCTCAGGACCATATGCCGAAAATAATGATGTAGACATCATCAAACATAATATTAAACTAACTCTTAATAATTTCATTTTTTCTCCTAATATATTATAGATTTCCTATAAATAAAAAAGTGCAAAATACAATAACACTTAACTCCTTACATCAATTGGTAATAAAAAAATACAAATAATTTATAAATTTCCTTTAATGCAAACACCCGATACTTCACATTACTAGTAGTAAAAAATATTTTTTACTACTCAAACAAGATGTGATTTTATGAGAATAAAGACATTAAATAATAACTATAAAAACTTTTTCCACCAAGCATACATAAAATTTTTATTCCCGATAAAGATTATAACTAAAAATAGATTAAAAGTTATCATATAGTCAAATAAAAAAAATCATAATATGATTTTTTTGTCGTTCATCAAATCATTTTTTATATAATTTTCCTTTTTATTTTCCTTAAAAAATTCTTAAAAACACATAATAAAGCATTTAAAATTGATTTATGTCAATTTTCTAATGAAAGCTTAAGTTATCTTTAACATTACAAAAACTATAATTTTAAGTCTTAAATATTTTTGTATATATATTTAATACAATTTTATAATTTAAAAGGAAGAGATATGAGTAAAGATGAGTATTGGTCTGCTAATATTAAGCTAATTGTTATTACTTTAGCAATTTGGTTTAGTGTTTCGTATTTGGCTGGAATTGTTTTTGTAGATATTTTAAATAATATCCAAATTGCTGGATATAAACTAGGTTTTTGGTTTTCTCAACAAGGAGCTATGTATGTATTTGTTGCTTTGATTTTTTGGTATTCTAGTCAGATAGATAAACTAGATACAAAGTATAATGAAGAGGGATCTAAATAATGGACTTACAAGTATTAACGGGAATTTTTGTATTTACTACATTTGCTATTTATATAGTAATTGCGATTATAGCAAGAGCAAAAACTACTGAAGATTTTTATGTTGCTGGTGGAAACATCAGTGCGGTTGGTAATGGTATGGCTACAGCAGCGGATTGGATGAGTGCTGCTTCATTTATTTCTATGGCTGGACTTATTGCTTTTTATGGTTATGGTGGGTCTGTATTTTTATTAGGTTGGACTGGTGGATATGTGCTTTTAGCTACTCTTTTGGCACCTTATTTAAGAAAACATCATACTCATACTGTTCCTGAATTTATCTCTGATAGATATTATTCAAAAGCTGCTAGATTGGTGGCTGTAATATGTTTGATTATTGCTTCTGTTACATATATCATCGGTCAGATGAAAGGTGTTGGGGTTGCTTTTTCAAGATTTTTAGAAGTTGATTATGATACAGGTCTTACTATTGGTATTGGTATTGTATTTTTCTATGCTGTAATGGGTGGAATGAAAGGTATTACTTATACTCAAATGGTTCAATATGTGATTATGATTTTTGCTTATACGATACCTGCAATTTTTATTTCATTACAACTTACAGGAAATCCTATACCTCAATTAGGACTCGGTAGTATGATGGCAGATGGGACATATCTGCTCGATAAACTCGATATGGTGGTGACTGATTTAGGCTTTAAAGAATACACGACACAATATCGCTTAAGTGGGTTAAATATGTTTGTATATACAGTTTCACTTATGATAGGAACAGCTGGATTACCTCATGTAATTATGAGATTTTTTACTGTTGATTCAGTAAAAGCTGCTAGACAATCTGCTGGTTGGGCATTATTATTTATAGCTATTTTATATACAACTGCTCCTGCTGTTGCTGCGATGGCTAGATTAAATCTAATGCAAACTATTCAGCCTACTAGCGATATGAGTGAAAACTTACAATATGAGCAAAGACCGACTTGGTTTAAAAACTGGGAAAAAACAGGCTTATTGAAGTTTGAAGATAAAAATGGTGATGGTAGAATCCAATACACAGGTGATAAAGCTACTAATGAAATGGTAAAAGTAGATAGAGATATTATGGTTTTAGCTAATCCTGAAATAGCAAAATTACCAAATTGGGTGATTGCGCTTGTAGCTGCTGGTGGTCTTGCTGCCGCATTATCTACAGCTGCTGGATTATTACTAGCTATATCCTCATCAATTTCAAGAGATTTATTAAAAGGTATTTTACAGCCTGATATGAGCGAAGAAAAAGAGCTATTATCAAGTAGAATAGCAATGGGGGTAGCAGTTATGGTGGCTGGATACTATGGATTTAACCCGCCAGATTTTGCAGCGGGGACGGTGGCTCTAGCATTTGGTCTAGCAGCTTCATCAATTTTCCCTGCATTAATGATGGGTATCTTTACGAAAAAAATAAATAAAGAAGGTGCTATCGCTGGTATGTTAGCTGGTATTGGGATTACATTATTATATGTTTTCCAACATAAAGGAATTATGTTTATAAAAGAAACAGCATTCTTGGGTGATATGGATCCTAATTGGTTTTTAGGCATTGAGCCTAATGCTTTTGGTGCGATTGGTGCTATTGTGAATTTTACAGTGGCATTTATAGTATCAGGTATGACTAAACCAACTCCTAAGCACATAGAAGAGATGGTAGATAATTTGCGACTTCCTGAAAGCAAATAAGAATTTTTATATTTTACATAGGATTAACTCCTATGTAAAATCTCCCTCAAACATTTCAAATAAGGCTTAGTTTGTTTAAAAATAAACATGTAGTAATAGCTATGATAGTAGCACCAATATTAGCAATAATGAGCTATTTTGCAACTGATTATATAGTAAGTGAAAAACCACATATCGCAAAAGATGGAAAAATTTACAAAATGAGAGTAAATTCAAATTGCAGATGGGAAAGTGGCAAATGCACCATAGATAATGAGGATGTTGAAATAGACATAATAGGTGCAAGAACCAATAATTTACTAGCATTAGATGTATCTCCAAATGTTTTAGTAAATTCAATAAAAGTTGCCTTTGATGGAAAGAATACACCAAAAGATATGGAAGTAAATAAAAACAATTCTCTTAAATGGGGTGTGTCTTTACCTTTAAAAAATGAAAGTAAAATGCTTAATTTTGCTATAGTCATTAATAGAAGTGTATTAGTAGTTCAAGTTCCTACAATTTTTATTAAAAAAATAAATTCTGATAAAATTAAAAGTGGGCATTAAGTATCACTATTTTTAAGAAGAAAAGTAGGTATTTTATCTTTTAGTTTGTTGCTTTGTTGAGCTTTATTTGTATGACTTTACAGCTTAGAAAAGATAACAAGTCAGTTAGAATTACATAGTTTAAGATTTAATACTAAACCCTTGAATTTATAGCATATTGCTCTTTCTTGCCATTCAAGCTTTTATGATTTTTTATAAATAATCTTAGGAAAACAAGATATAATAAAAGCTATTGTAAATAGTAAAAATTATTATAAGATGTTTAAAATGGATAAATTAAGTTTAGAAGAGTTTATAGAGGAAATACATTCAGCAAGTTTAAAGAATGGAGATAGTAAATATGTGTTCTTTTTAGGTGCTGGTTGCTCAGAAAGCTCTGGGATTGGGTTGGCTAATGAATTAGCTGAACAATGGTATGGTGAATTAGGAGAGGCAACTAAGAAAAAATTTCATCATGATGAAGATATTGAAAATGAAGATATTGATTATGGTAAATATTACTTTCAAATATTCAATGCTTTATTTACATCTCCTATAGATAGGCAAAAAGCAATACAAAGATTAACAGAAAATAAAACACCAAGTTTAGGCTATTATGCCCTATCTGGATTAATGCAAAATTCATCATTTAATACTGTAATCACAACAAATTTTGACCATTTATTGCAAGATGCCTTGATATATAGCGGACTTAAAAGAGCCTCAGTAATATCTCATCATAATTTATCTCAATTTATAGTTAGAGATGATACTCCTTTGATAGTTAAAATACACGGAGATGCTCACTTAGAGCCTTTTAATGATGAAGAAACTACAAAAGAATTGCCACCAGAATTACAAGAAAAGATTAAGGCATTATTAGCAAATGCTAAAATAATATTTATCGGGTATTCGGGTAGTGATAAAAGTGTGCATTCTTTATTAAAAGAATCTTCATCTATAGATAAGGTTTATTGGTGTAGCAGTAAAGAGCTAAAGGATAGTGAGCTTCAAGAATGGTGGGATGGTTTTAATAGTAAAGCATTTGTAGAAGAAATGGATTTTGATAAGATAATGCACCAATTATCTACAAAATTTAATTTAGAAAATCCAGACTTTGAAAAAAGAGCTAAAGAATTAAGAGATAGCTATGATAGTTTTATGTCAAATAGTATAAAAATAACGAAAGAGAAATCTAAAACACATTTAGACCATCTTACATTAGGTAATTCTTATTTTTATCAAGAAGATTATGATAATGCAATATCTTCATATAAAG
>JAJVLF010000020.1 GCA_029255845.1 Campylobacterota bacterium
TATGTCCTGTAATAATAGAAGATATATGAATATTTGTAGATGGTTTAAAGTTATGATATTTTGTTATTTCTAAATTCTTATTTTTTAATATATCTTGGACATCGCTTATATCTTCCATTGTAGTTTTTTTATCTTTTTTTATCTTTCTTATGAAAGAATTATTTATATATACATCATTAAGGTTTGAGTTTTTTATTTTAAGATTATCTATATTTACATTATCGAAGCTACTTTTATATAGATTTGAATTTTTTATATTTAGTTTTTTAGTTTTTATATTTTTAAATATATAGTTTTCAAGGTTTTGATTTATTAGGCTTATTGTGTTTGTTTGGATGTTTAATTCTTTTAATATATCTAATGCTAGTCTTTTATCTCCTATTTTATCTTCAAGCATTTCTTTTAATGTGTTTATGAATTTGTCTTTTATATTTGCATTAATATTTTGGACTTTTTCAATTATAAACTTTATAGTTAGCTTAGATATTTTTAATGATGATGTATTTTTGAATTTTTCAAAATTCTCTATTATAAAATCACTTAAAAAATACTCATAAAATGAGCTATGAGAAAAACCAAATTTCTCATCTCCATTTCTAATTAACAAGCTTGAATTTCTTAAATCTTGCTCTAGGATATACATATCTTTATCTTGGTATTGCTTAAAAAGGTTATCGCTATATATGTAAGAATTTAGCCAATCATTTAAATCATCTATACTAATGGTCTGTGCTTGTTTTTCATATAGCATATATGCTACTTCTTTTAATAGCTTATTTTTATGTCTTTTTGATATTGTGTGTTTCTCATTATCCCTATTTAAGGTGTCTTCTATTAAGGCTTTATAAAAAGATGATGAAGTTATTTGATTTTTATTTGATGTTAGTTTGGGTAATAGGGGGGATATATATTTTATTAATAATGGTTTTGTTGCTATTTGCTTTAAGCTATCATCTTTATTTATGAGGCTTATTACATTTTCGTAATCCTCATTATTTAGAGTTTTGTTTAAATAGCTTTTAATTTGGCTTAATTCAAAAGGTAATATTTCTACTACTCTATAAGCATTATTCCCTAAATCAAATCTGCTATTATCTCTTAAAAATGAATTTTGAGATTTTAAGTCTTCAAAATAATGTGTCCTACAAGAAAGAACTATCTTTTGTTTAGTATTTCTCATATTTTCTATATCAAGAATATATAATAAATCTCTTAAGAATTGGTTTTTCATATCTTTATCATAATGCACTAGCTTTTCATCTAATCCATCAAATACTATTATGGCTTTTCCTTCTTGTGAGTCTTTTATGATAGTATCTGCTGAAGTATTGCTTTCTTTGGAAATACTTAAAATCTGCTCTATTATTTCGCTTAATGTAGGGCTTCTTTTAATACCCTTAACCTCTATTTTAGTTGTGATGTCTCTTAAGTCTATATATATGCAGTATTCTTGTGATTTATCTCTATCGTGAGCCTCATTTATTATTTTAGAAAATACACGACTACTAAATGTTTTACCCATTCCATAATCTCCTAAAATCATATATATAGGTTCATTATATTCTCCACTTGCCCACTCTATCATATCATCTATTAAGTTTATTTTAGTTGCTATCGATACATTTTCTTGCTCTTTACTTTCTACTCTTGTTTTTAAATCTCTAAGTTCTCCTTTGGTAGGCTCAAAAAAATCGGGATTATAGCTTTCATTTCCTATTGTATAATTGTTATTATGTTTGCATTCTATGTCATTTGAATATTTCTTATTTACATCATTTATGAGCTTAATTATAAAGTCTTGTTTGGATTTATCATCTAGCATACGAGCAAAAGATTTGCCCTCTTTAGTGTAAAACTGGACATTAAATAAGTCTCCCTTTTCATTTTTATATTTTTCTGATAGTTCTTCTATATTTGATTTTAAAAGAATAGGCATTAATTTCTTAGATAATTCTTTTAGCTCTACATCCCTAATGTATTCACTTTGTAAAAAATTCTCTGAAACCATAGCAAAACCATAATCGCATTGTTTAAGTTCTCTCTTAATTACATTATCAAAATCATCGCCAATTAGTAAATCATCCATATCCCATATTTCAAAATTATTAATATATTTTTCTAAGTTATTTTTAAATTCCTCAATTAAATCTTTATCTTTTATAGCATAACTTATAAAAATTTTTAGTCTTCTTTGGTTTGGATTATAGATTTTTTCATCATAATTTGGGCTATTTTTTATCGTTTTAGGAACTTGGGTAAGATTCCCCTCAAATTGAATATATGTTTTTGTATCTAGGACTTTAGAATATATATTTAAAGAATTAATTTTTTTATCATCTTTATGATTTTTCTTTACTGTCTTAATAGCATTTAAAATTCTTGATATGAAATTTCTAAATGCCCCATCTTTATCCTTACTATCTTGTAGCACTTCTTTTATGATTGCCTCTTTTAGCACTAAGCCATCATCATTTAACATATTTAGTATCTTTGATAATCTTACGGAATCAGTATTTCCTAATTCTTCAAATTGTATAAAGTTTTCAAAAGCTTGTTTTGTATTATTCATTTTATTCCTTGAAAATTGTTATATTAGAGTATTATATCATAATATTTTTTACAATTGTAAAATATGTAAATAACTTATATCTAATTTCGCTTATTTAATGATATAAGCAAATAATGATACTTGAAAATATACATTATTCGTCTTTTATAGTATAATAATAGAAATACAGGTAATAAAAGGTTAATTAATGATAGCAAGAAAAAAAGAAATAAGAATATTAAAAGATTATTTTCATAAAAAAGAAAGTCAATTATTAGTCATTCACGGCAGAAGACGGATAGGTAAAACATATCTAGTTGATTATATGTTTGGAGAATTTAAAGAAAAACATATCTTTTTTAAATTTACAGGAAGTGCTAATCTTAAGTCATCAATTCAGATAGATTATTTTTTAGAAGCTATTAATGAGTGGTTTAAAGAAAGACCTACGGTAGAGATAAATGAGTGGCATAAAGCATTTATTTTTTTAAATAAAATAATAAAATCTAAAAAAGAAAAAATAGTAATTTTTATAGATGAAGTAGCTTGGGTAGATAGGAATAATAAGTCTGGTTTTTTAAATGCATTTGCACATTTTTATAATACTTATAAAGAAAAAAATGATAATTTATTAGCCATACTTTGTGGCTCTAATGCATCTTGGATAAAAAATAAAATACTTAAAGACTCTAGGGGTCCATTATATCATAGAGTAGATAAAGAAATAGCCTTAAAGCCATTTGATTTAAAAGAAACTAAGCAATATTTAGAAGAAAAAAATGGATTTAAAGTGGGAGATAAAAACATACCAGATATTTATATGGCTATTGGTGGTATTGCAAAATATCTTGATTATCTTGACCCTAATCTTTTTATGAATGAGAATATGAATAATTTATTTTTTGATATTAATGCACCATTATATAATGAATATGAATCTATGTTTAAATCCCTATTTGCCGATAAAGGCTCACATTATAAAAAAATAATAAACCACTTATCCACAAAAAGAATAGGTTATACCTTAAAAGAATTAGAAACACAATTAAAAATCAAAAGGACATCATTACAGCAACACATAGATGACCTTATAGATACAGGATTTATTAGAGGTATGAATAGGTTTTCGCAAACGAGTAAAGATATTAGGTATATGATAATTGATTCTTTTGTTTTATTTCATCACAAATGGATAAAGGGCATTAGTAAGAATGACCTTGCTTTGTATAATTCTTATTACGACACATTGCTTAATGAGCCATCATATAAAATATGGCAGGGTTTTGCCTTTGAAGTGTTATGTATATCAAATATTCATTTATATTTACAAGCTAGAGGAATCAAGCAACACATTAAGCATATGGGATATTGGAGTTATATTGCTCAAAATAAAGCAGAAAAAGGAGCGCAAATAGATATTTTAATAGAGTATGAAAACCATACTTATGATATAGTGGAATGTAAGTATTATAATAAAGAATTTACTATTAATAAAGATTATGCGGATAATTTAGAAAATAAAATAGATAAATTTAAGGAAACGATAAAAACTAAAAAATATGATTTAAAGCTAGTAATGTTAAGTGCTTACGGAACTAAGGATAATGCATACTCTAAGGGTTTAGTTAATCAAGATATTACTTTAAGTGATATATTGGATTAAATTTATTTTAAATCCTTTCCTTAAAATAATCTATCAATCTTATCTATCTCCTCACCATCAAGCTCAAACTCAAATATAGCCAAATCTTCTTTCATATGCTTCTCAGAAGTAGTCCCATTTAGAGGAGTTATATTAATTTGTGTTAGAAATCTATAAAATATTTGTGCTTTTGTTTTATTGTATTTATCAGATAAATTATGAACAATATCAGAGTTTAAAATATGAGGATTAGCGGTCAATGACCAAAAGCTTTGATATGAAATATCGTTTTTATTGCAAAAAGCTCTAAGCTCTTTATCGTATCCTGAACTAGCATAAAATCTATTTTGAAGAACTTTTGGTTTTATTTTACTTGTGCTATAAATATACTCAAATAGCTTTATGTCATAGCAATTACTTATGCCTATTTGTTTTATTATGCCATTATCTACAAAGCTTTCAAATATTTGCCATACTTTTAGCATATCTTTTATTGGACTAATAGGCGAGTGAATTAAGAGTGAGTCTATATAATTCGTTTGTAGATTTGATAATGATACTTTCAAAGAGTCATTGACTTGCTTTGCTAAATCATCATTTGCATTATATGGCATATTATTCACATCTTGCCCACCTATTGGTGTGAATTTAGTTTGAATAAATATATCTTCTCTTGAAATTCCTGCTTTAGCTATGCCATCTCCAACTAATTTTTCATTATAATGTTTTGGCTGACAAGCTGTATCAATCGCTTTAAATCCATTTTCTATGGCTAATGCGACAAACTGTGCTGTTTTTTCTTCTTTCCATGCTGTTCCGTATATCATTGTTTTCCTTTTGTATTTTTAAGCTTGTGCTTTATATTAATGTTTTCAAAAGAATGGTATAGTATATTATGCCCTTAAGTTAAATTAACAACAGGAAAAATAATGAAAATTATAATCGCGATTATGATATTAAATATCTCTATATTCTCAAAAAATATAGAAACTTCAAAGGAATTTATAAGACTTTCTTCACCTTTTGCACAAGTAACAGCAGGTTTTTTAGAAATAAAATCTAATTATAAAAAAGATATAAAGATAATAAAAGCCGAGTCAGATTTCTCAAAACACACAGAACTTCACGATATGAAAATGGAAAACTCTAAAATGACTATGTTTGCTTTTGATTTTGTAAAAATACCCGCTCACTCAACTATGGTTTTTGAAAAAGGATACAAGCATATAATGTTTATAGGATTGAATGAAAGACTAAAAGAAAATGACATAAAAACAATTAAATTATTTTTTGATAATGGAGATAGCGTGGATGTAAAAATGAAAGTTAAAAAATTCTAATTATGAAGAAATTTTTTAAATATTTATTTTTTTCTATATGGATAATTTCTGCGACATTATTACTATCAATAGGAGGCTATCTTTTATTGGAAAAAAATAAAGAAAATGATATTTCTTTTACATTAGATGGATTAGATAAAAAAGTATCTCTATCTGATTTTAAAGGAAAAGTAGTCTTAGTATATTTCGGATTCACTCATTGCCCAGACATATGCCCAACCTCATTATACTTAATGGATAATTCCATAAAAAAACTAAGCGACAAAGAAAAATCACAAGTAGTCCCAATATTCGTAAGTGTAGACCCTGATAGAGACACCCCTAAGGTGCTAAGCAAATATGTAAAATATTTCAACAATCAAACAATAGGACTAACTTCAGATAAAGAAACCTTAGACAAGATAACACAAAAATACCATGCATTTTACTCAATGGTTCCTATGGAAAACTCCGCATTAAAATACACGGTATCTCACACTACTAGAATTTATATAGTAGATAAAAAAGGTAAATTGAGATTTTCTGTAGATAAGAATGATCAAAATGTAGAATATATGGTGAGCAAAATTAAAGAGCTTTTGTGATAAATTTTACATTGGTCTCTTAAAGATTTATTTTAATAGAAGCAATATTATTAAAGCCCACGAAAGAACATAAAAGTTGTGCAATAATTAAAATTTTATTTTATTTTATTTTATTTAAAAATATAGTAGAATACACATATATAACAAAAAGGCTATCGATTATTATGAAAAATATTGATAATAATAAATTGAATAAAGATATACTAAAAGGTATAGACATGGGAATTGAATTATCTAAAGATGAAGGTATAGAGTTTAAAATAGAGGAATGCACTAATAATGGTAATTCAGAAAGCATAGATGCATACAGAGAGCAAATTCAAAATAACTCTATAGCAAAGGACAGTAAAAAAATTATAGAAGAATATTTAAAAATATAGGGTAAGTATGTCGAATAGCTCTACAAGAACAACTGTTGATTTCGATTCTTGTATAAAGGGAACCTTTAAAAATACAAAATAAATAGATAATATCATATTTTCACTTTATGATAATTTAAAAATATTAGATGTAGCTACGGCTACACCGTAATATTTTAAAATCACCATAAAGCAAAAATCTGACACTATCTAAATTATTTGTATTTTTAGAGGTTCCCTAAAACATTTTCTTTATTTTGTCATAGATGAAGATAATAAAAAAGATGTTATCGGCAGAGTAGCTATTGTGGTTGCTGATGCGACATATAAAATGCAAAAATACCGTAGTAAATTTCTAGTTAATATGGAAAAAGAAGAATTACTAAGAGATGTTATTTTTTTCGGGTCATCCTTAATTTCGCAAGTAAAAAATAAATCGGATTCATCAATATTCTATAAGAGCCTAGTTAAAGCTTCTGCCAGCATAATTGAAATAGAAACTAAGAAAAAATTTGACCGTAAATTTATATTAAAAATATTAAAAGCAAAATCTTCTTTTGAGTGCAATGATGGAATACATTTTCAAGCAGAAGCTTTTTATTTTTTATTTAAAACTCATTTTAGAATATCTAATAATATCAATTAACTGTCTTATGACCTTGATAAAAACTTTAGCTCATCTACCATAATTAATTCTCTTTTAGGACTACTTAGTCTTTCTTTTGCTTCTAAAATATCTTTCATATCTTCAAGATAATCTTTTAATGCTTCTTTGATAAAAAAACTTTTTGATCTATTGGTTGCTTTAGCGAGTTTATTTAATTGCTCTTCCATATTACCATCAAGTCTAACACTAATCATTTATAAATCCTTGTATTATGTTGTCATACAAATATATCATAGTAAACTTTTTTGTTTCATCTTGATAAATTATTATAATCTCAAACTAATCTAATTTAAAGTGTTTATGTTAAAATAGTCTTCAAATAATCAAAAGGTCAAAAAATAAGCTCCATAAGAAAATTACTAAAATTATTAATCGCATTAGCAGTATTAAACTCGTGTGGAGGGACATCTACTACATATAACTCACAAGAAGGTATAAGTATAGAAAAATCTATTTCTAAAAGTGAATTAATTAATAATCAAGATTTTACTTATGTGGATATTAAAAAAATCATAAATAGAGACCTAAATAATACAAATGCTATAAAATTACAAACAATACCAGCTTATGAAGTCAGCCAAGAAGTCGGGACTCCAGTTCAAGGAGGGGAGATTATAGATATAAAAATATATTCAAATTACTTAATAATGCAATACCCTCAAACATTAGCTAAAGTTAAGTATTCTAATAATCTTGCGAATATTAATATAGTAGGTGTCGTTGATGATAATATAGCCATTGTTCCTGTGGGTTCTAGTTTTATAAAAATTTATTTTATTAAAGATAACCAATCTACATCAAAGGTGTTCGATATTATCATTCTTTAAAGTGATGTTTTTTGCAAGGAGAGATAAACTCCCCATTTGTGGCATAAGCAAAAAAATTAAGCTTGATATTATGCTTTAATGCTATTGCTTCTATTTTAGATTTATTTCTTTTAGAACAAGCAAATAATATCTCGTATTCTTCTCCGCTACAAGCTTTCTTTTTACTTATTTTTTCTGTGAAATGAAATCCTACTTTATTAATTTTAGATAATCTTTCCATCTCTTGATATAAACCATCAGATATATCCATACTTGCTTTTATGTATTTAGAAGCTTTGAAAAAAAACTTTGGGTTTAGTTTTGGCTTTATGAATTTTGATTTTTTGCTTATTGTTTTATTTTTGAGAAGTTTTTGCAAATCTTTATTTACTTTGCCTAAATTTCCCGTATAAGCTATTAAATCATTTTTCTCAATCCCTTGCCTATATATTGGATTTTTTGTTTTTGATATTAGAGTTATTGCTATATCAAGTTTATTATTTTCTATGGTATCTCCACCTATGATGGTGATACCATATTTTTTTGCTGTTTTCTTAAAGCCCTTTGAAAGCTCCTTTAAATCATTTTTACTCATATAGCTTGGTATAGCACAATTAATTATCGCATATTTTGCCTTTGCATTCATAGCTATCGTATCAGATATATTTACTAACATTGCCTTTTGTGATATTTGAAAATAAGTAAGCCAATCTTTTTTAAAATGCACATTTTCAAAAAAACAATCACTAGAATACACATACCCATCAATATAAGCCCCATCATCCCCTATGAATTTATTTTTAAAAAACCCTATAAATATATCTTCTTTATTCATTATTTGATACAACCCCAAACATCCATCATCTGCCTATGCTCTTTCACATCATGACATCTTACAATAGAAGCCCCATTATCAAGACATTTTTGATGAATGCTAATAGTTCCTGAGAGCCTATCCTTAGTATTTGATTTATGCATATCATTAATCAAAGATTTCCTGCTCGCCCCTATCAGCAATGGATAATTAAACCTCGTAAAATGCTCTAAATGTTTTATCAATTCTACATTATGATTTAAGTTTTTCCCAAACCCTATCCCCACATCAAGGATTATATCCTCTATACCAAATAATTCTGCCTTTTGTATCCTTTTTTCAAAAAAACTATCTACTTCTAAGATGACATTCTCATAATTCGGATTATCTTGCATAGTGCTTGGCTTATTTTGCATATGCATAATTACCACTTTTGCATTATATGATTTAGCTAATTTGCAAGTTTCGTCATTTTCTAATCCTGTAATGTCATTTATGATATTAAAGCCCGAATTTAGAGCATTTTTCATCACCTCTGGATAATATGAATCAATAGAAAAAGATATATTTTCATATAGTTTTTGCTCATTTATAATTTTAAAAATACCCTGAAGCCTTTTATTTTCTTCCTCAAAACCCACTTGAACCGCTTTAGGTCTTGTTGATTGAGCCCCTATATCTATATAATCTG
This sequence comes from Campylobacterota bacterium, assembly GCA_029255845.1. Taxonomy (GTDB): domain Bacteria; phylum Campylobacterota; class Campylobacteria; order Campylobacterales; family JAJVLF01; genus JAJVLF01. The sequence goes on from JAJVLF010000020.1 coordinate 9,452, forward strand.
CCCCATCTTCTATCAATTGATTTATATTTTCTATGATATTTTTTTCACTAGCCCTACTCTTTTCATAAAAACTATCAGGAGTTATATTCAATACCCCCATTATTTCTTTTTTAAACACCTTATCGCCTAATATAGTCTTTAATTCTTTAGCTATTTTCTTCAAACCAAACGGCTGAGCTAAAAGCTTTTTAGAAAGCATAGATATTTCTCTAGTAGTAGCTATCAGCAAACAATCCACAAAAGGCTGTTCGTGAGTGATAGTATTTTTAGGAGTAGCCAATTCCGCCCCTATAGCCAAAGAATCTTGCTTTAATATATTAGCCCCCACTACATTTAATTTTTCTATAAACACATAATGACATCTAGCCTTATTGCTAATTATTGTAGTCCCGCCTTTAGTTACATTTAGCTTTAAGCAAGTCTCTCTTATATCGCTATTATTTGATAATTTATACATTTGCATAAAACAAACCCTTACTATAATTTACATTTAAGTAATTTTACCATAAAATACTGCAATAAGCACTACAAGGAAATAATTGAAACTTCTCAAAATAGCACATATATTTTACTCCATTCAAGGAGAAGGCACTAATACAGGAGAGGCTTCTGTATTTATTCGGTTTTTTGGGTGTAATTTGACTTGTTCTTTTTGTGATGATTTAATGCATAAAGATAAAAATGCACTTAGGGAATATACTTTTAGTCAAGTTTTGGAAAAGATTAAGGGTTTTCCATCGAAACGAGTTATTATTACAGGGGGTGAGCCGTCTATTTATAATCTTAATGAATTTATAAGTTTCTTGCAAGAGAATGATTATTTTATTTCTATTGAGACTAATGGGCATAAATTTGAAAATATAAAACAGGCAGATTGGATTACTTATAGCCCTAAGGAGTTTGATGATATGGATATTAATTATCCTGATGAGTTTAAATTTATAGTTAGTAAGGATATGGATATTAATCATATTTTAAATCTTAAGACGACTAAGCCTGTGTATATTCAGGCTCAAAATAATATCCATACTCCAGATATGGAAAATATTAGTCATTGTATAAAGCTAGTGGAGAAATATCCGCAGTTTAAACTAAGTGTGCAAATGCATAAATTTTTAGGGGTTTTATAATGGGGACATCCACATTGGTTACATTAAGTGGTGGGCAAGATAGCACTACTATTTTAGGATGGGCGAAAGATAGATTTGATTATATTGAGACTATTACTTTTGATTATGGGCAAAAGCATAAGATAGAGATAGAACAAGCGAAAAAGATAGCAGATATTTTGAGAGTTAAAAATACAGTTTTGAGTATAAATGCATTTACTGAGCTTAATAATTCCGCCTTGTTGATGGGTAGTGATGAAGATATGTCTAATCCTCATATTAATAATTCAAATATTCCTGCTTCATTTGTGCCAAATAGAAATGCTATATTTTTTACTTTAGCTCATGCTTTTGCTCAAAAGCAAGGAATTAAGAATATTATTATTGGTATTTCGCAGGCGGATTATTCGGGGTATCCTGATTGTAGAGAGGAGTTTATTGAAAGTTTGGAGACTTCTTTGAATTTAGGGAGTGATGAGAATATAAAATTTCATTATCCTCTTATTAATCTAAGCAAAGCAGAGACTTTTAAATTAGCAAAATCATCAAATGTTTTAGATTTGCTTTTAGAAGAATCACATACTTGCTATAATGGGGTGAGAGATAAAAGATTTGAGTGGGGATATGGCTGTGATGAATGCCCTGCATGCATATTAAGAAAAAAAGGATGGGAAGAATATAATGAATCTAACACATTTAGATAAAAACAATAAGCCAAAAATGGTTGATGTAAGCGATAAAGAACAAACAAAAAGAGTGGCGATAGCAAGTGGTAAAATAACAATGAGCAAAGAAGCATTTGAAATTATAGAAAGTGATAAAAACAAAAAAGGACCAGTCCTACAAACAGCAATAATATCCGCCATAATGGGAGCAAAAAAAACTCACGAAATCATCCCAATGTGCCATCCATTAATGCTTAGTGGGATAGAGTGCGATGTAGAGAAAGATGAGAAGAGCTATATATATAAGCTAATAGTATCAGTAAAAAATTCAGGTCAAACAGGTGTAGAAATGGAGGCTTTAACAGCCACTAGCATAGGATTACTTACTATTTATGATATGGTAAAGGCGATAGATAAATCTATGATTATATCAGATATAATGCTTGAAGTTAAAAGTGGTGGGAAAAGTGGGGACTTTAAAAGAGAAAGCTAAAAGAGAAGGCTAAATGAGGAAACCCTCATTTAATCTACTTAATATTATCTCTAATGCTTAGTTTTTCGATTGTAGCTTTATAAGAAGTTAAATTAGTTTTTTTAAGATATTTTAATAATCTTTTTCTTGAACTAACTATTTTTAATAAACCTAATCTTGAAGAATGGTCTTTCTTTTGAACTTTTAAATGTTCTGTCAAATAAGTAATTCTCTTACTCATAAGAGCGATTTGAACTTCGCTAGAACCTGTATTTTTTTCAGACTCACTAAATTCTTTGATTACATTTAGTTTTTCTTCTTTATTTAATGGCATATTGCACCTTTTTATTTTTTTTAATTATACACATCTCAACCTTAAATCCTCAAATATTATGAGCTTTAAAGTTGAGATGTATATAACAGCTATATTATACTAATTTTTTTATGAAATTACAAAAGTAATTTAGCCATCACCTGTAATACTTTTAAAATAGAGTTTATTATATTGTATTTTTAATATTTTATTTTCATTTTTTAAATGGGTGTAACTTTTTTCTAGTTGATTTATCCGAACAGATTTATAATATATTTGATTTTTTATATACACATAAGGCAGTAAAACAGCAGATAAAGAAATCATTAAAATAATCATTTTAACAAGATAAGAAAAAGGTATATTGCTCCCATCTTTTGACTTTTGAGCGATATTGCCTATTATTTTATTCATATTTCTTTAGTGTTAAATTCAAAAACTCTTAATTTGGCACTTCTTGATCTAGGGTTTTCTTCTATCTCTTCTATGCTCGCTGTAATTGGCTTTTTAGTAAGTATTTTACCTTTTTGATTATTATTTCCGCATTCACATCTCATAACCTCTGAAGAACAAATACATTTTTTCGTCCATTCTTTGAATTTTTGTTTCACAATCCTATCTTCTAAAGAATGAAAAGAGATTATCAAAACCTTTAAGCCTGAAATATTTGCATTTTCTATATTTAAAAGAAGACTCTTAAGCTCTTCTAGCTCCCCATTTACCTCAATCCTTATAGCCTGAAAAACCAAAGTAGCAGGATTTATCTTAGAGAATTTTCTCGTATGTCTTGCTACTAAAGTAGCTAATTCTTTAGAGCTTTCTATTTCCTTATCTTTCCTATAATCACAAATAACATTTGCTATTTTCTTATAATCCCTAACTTCCCCATATTCTTTAAAAATTCGCTCTAATTCTTCCTTAGAATAATTATTAACTACAAATTTAGCATCTAAATCACTTCTTTTATCCATCCTCATATCTAGCACTTCTGACTCAAAGCCAAAGCCTCTATCTAAATTATCCAATTGATAAGAAGAAACTCCTATATCTGCTAAAATACCTTTTATATTCAAACTAATTAACTCATCTTCTAGCTTAGAAAAGCTCTTATTTGTGAATTTAACTCGTCCTTCAAATGGAGATAATTTCTTTTTAGAAAACTCCAATGCTTCCATATCTTTATCATTACAAAGCATATCAAGAGAAGTGCCTTGCAATATCTCATAGCTATGATTAGCAAAACCAGTAGTAGCATCCAAAAAACAACCATTTTCTATGGTCTGCACAAAAGAAAGAACTTCATCTAATAGCACAGGAATATGAGGAACTTCTTTTATACTCATATCAGCCCCCACCGACAAACTGCAAAAACTCCACCTCATCATCATTTTTTAAAATAGTAGTTTCCCATTTATCTTTTTTAATTACTTTCATATTAATAGCACTCGCCATTATCTGAGTTTTTATTTCTAGCGAATTAAAAAGTTCTTGTAAAGATAAGCTTTCGTTTATATTTCTATTTTCACCGTTTATTTTTATATTCATTCAAGCTTCTCTAGTATTTACTTTCTATAAAATCTTTAATCTTAGCAATACCATTTTTGATATTTTCATCACTAGTAGCATAAGACATTCTAAAATAACCAGAGCTTCCAAAACCTACTCCAGGAACTAAAGCTATCCCTTTTTCTTGTAATAATTCTTTACAAAAATCAAGACAATTTGTCTCAAAACTAGAAATATCCACAAATAAATAAAATGCTCCCTCTGGCTTATGGAACCTAATCCCTTTTATTTCTGATAGCAAACTCATCGCTAAATCTCTTCTTTTTTCAAAAACCACTCTCATATCTTCTATATCTTTTTCTATACTTCCATCAAAGACTTTAATGCAGGCTTGTTGAGTTATAGAGTTTATATTAGATGTGCTTTGTGATTGTAGCTTTTTTGTAGCTTTTATAAAAGCTTTATTTTTAGAAGCTGTAAAGCCCATTCTCCAGCCTGTCATCGCAGCTGATTTACTTGCTCCATTTATTGTGATTGTTCTTTGAAGCATATCTTCATTTATAGAAGCTGGAGAAGTAAATTTTAAATTATCAAAAACCAATTTATCATAAATTTCATCACTTAATATAATAATATTAGTGTTTTCTAAAATTTTTGATATTTTAGTTAGCTCTTCTTTAGAATAAACCGTTCCTGTCGGATTTGATGGAGTTGTTAAAATTATCATTTTTGTTTTTTCATTTATTAATTCAGATAATTTATCTACATTAATCTTAAATTCATCCTCAAATGTAGTCTCCAAAATCACAGGCACACCATCACAGACTTTCACAAGCTCAGGATAAGAGACCCAATAAGGAGCAGGAATAATCACCTCATCACCCGCATCTATAAGAGCAGAAAATGAATTATATAAAGATTGTTTTGCTCCATTATTTATAATAATCTCATCTTCTTCATAAGAGATATGATTATAAGAATTAAGCCTATCAATAATCGATTTTTTAAGGCTAGGTATCCCATCAACAGCCGTGTATTTAGTAAATCCATCATTTATAGCCTTAATAGCTTCATTTTTTACCACATCAGGAGTATCAAAATCAGGCTCTCCCGCTGAAAATGATATTATGTCTTTCCCCTCACTTTTTAGCTTTTTAGCTAAATCTGATATTTCTATCGTTAAAGATGGAGACATGGAAGAAATTCTTTTACTTATTTCAAACATTATAATCCTTTAAAAAATATAGATAGAATTATATCATAATTAGATTTTTTTGCATTAGCATATTTTTGTAAATTAAAATTTGGAAATGTGAGTATAAATATGCTAGAATGAATTAATAATTAATTCACAACAGCAAAGTATCAACAAAATGAAAAACCATATAAAATCTTTTTTTAATAAAAAAATAAACTTCATATATCTTCTAGCATTTGCTATGCCCTTGGCATTTCATGTCTGGATGTCTCTTATTAATAATTTTTCTATCGAGGTGGCCAATTTTAGTGGTCAAGAGATAGGCATATTGCAGAGCTTAAGAGAAATCCCAGGATTTTTGGCATTTTTGGTTATTTATTTACTATTAATTATCTCTCAACAAAAATTAGCTATCATTTCTTTACTTCTTCTAGGCTTTGGGGTCGCTGTAAGTGGCTTATTTCCTAGTGTTTATGGATTATATATTACTACTGTTATTATGTCTATAGGTTTTCATTATTTAGAAACCATCCAGCAATCTATAATGCTTCAATGGGTTCCTAAGAAAATAGCCCCTATGGTTTTTGCTAGAGTTGTATCTATTAAATCTTTTGCTATTGTGATTTCACTTATTTTTCTTTATATTTTTATGAATATATTTCATATTGACTATGTTTATGTGTATATTATTTTTGGAAGTATCGCTATTTTTATAGCCCTAATAGCTAATTTTGGTTTTAAAAATTTTAAAAGCAAAGTAAAGCAAAAAAAGCACATCGTCTTAAGAAAAAAATATTGGTTATTTTATATGCTCACATTTTTATCAGGTGCAAGAAGGCAAATCTTCGTAGTATTTGCTGGTTTTTTATTAGTAGAAAAATTTAATATGTCTGTAAGCAATATAATAACTTTATATTTCATAAGCTCCACCATTAATATGTTTTCTGCAAAATACATAGGAAAACTAATATCCTTAATAGGTGAAAGAATAACACTTCACATCGAATACATAGGACTTATGATTATATTTATTTCCTATGCTTATGTAGATAATGTATATATAGCCTCTGCCTTATACATATTAGATTTTCTACTATTCGCTATGGCAGTAGCAATCAAAACATATTTCCAAAAAATAGCAAACCCCGAAGACTTAGCCTCAAGTGCGGGAGTCAGCTTTACCATAAATCACATAGGAGCTGTCTTTTTGCCTGTTCTTTTAGGTGCAGTATGGATACACTCTTATAGTTTGGTTTTCCTAATTGGTGCTGGAATTTGCTTTTTTTCTTTTGTTTTTAGTTTTATGGTGCCTAAGCATTATTAATTTCTGAAAAAACTTAGAGAGCAGAAAATGGCATAAAAAAATATCAATCATTTAGTAAAACTTAGTGGTGTAAAAGTTAAACATATTGCTGTAAGATTAAGTTCTGGTGAACAATATATCACTCTTTCAACGAATCTTCCCAAAAAACCTCCCCCCCCCCTAAAAATTTCAAACAATCCCCAAAAAAACATAAATGTAGGCACGAAATCTATCTTAGTGACGATTGAGGAGAACGGATGACAGATTGCGGAGTAAAACAATTAAGATACTCAAAGTTTTTTATGTAGGCAATTTTTGTTCTACAGAATCTTCCATTAACTTCTTATTTCGTTCTTGACACAAAAGTATATTTAGTATAAAATCTCTTTTTTATAAATACTAAAAACATCAAGGATAAGCAATGCTACATAAAATTATTGAAGATTTAAATTGGAGATATACGAGTAAAAAGTATGATACTACTAAAAAGGTTTCCTCAGAAGACTTGGATGTGCTTTTTGAGGCTATGAGGCTTTGTGCCTCATCTATTAATTCACAGCCTTGGAAATTTATCGTTATTGAGAGTGATGAGGCTAAAGGGAGAATGGCGAAAACATTTGCTAATAAATTTCAATTTAATTTGCCTCATGTTTTTGATAGCTCACATATTATTCTTTTTGCACATAATCCACGGTATAGTCGTGATGATTATAGTAAGGTTTTAGATGCTTATATAAGGGATGGGAGAATTAAACCTGAAAATAAAGAAAAGGGCTTTGGCTCATTTGCTTTTGTGGAAATGAATACGGATAAAGATGGTAATAATGCTAATTGGACGAAAGCACAAACATATCTTGCTTTTGGCAATGCACTACATACATTAGCGAGGCTTAAAATTGACTCTACACCTTTAGAGGGAGTAGATAGTGATTTAATTTCTCAAGAATTTACAAAAGAGCTTGATGGGCATAAATGCGAGGTTGCTTTGGCTATTGGGTATCATCATCCTCAAAATGATTTTAATTATGAAGCTCCTAAATCTAGGCTTTCTTTGGATGATATTTTGGTTCGTATTTAGAGGTTCCCTTTAGGAGACCAATGCAAATTAGATTAGGTGGTTCTAATTTGCATTGGTCTCTTTAGCTAGAAGTTTTCTTTTTTGGTGCGTCTGGGGAGATTTGAACTCCCACACACATAGTGCATTACCCCCTCAAGGTAACGTGTCTACCGTTCCACCACAGACGCATTTTAATAAGGGGTTTATTTTACCAAAATAAATTTAAAATAGTTAATATCAAAATAATATTAATAAAAGAAAACTATGATAAACTTTACACTACTATAAATCAATATAAAGTTAATAAATGAATTTATCTAAAAAAATATCGAATGTCTTTTTTTCTATGCCAATGACTGCTTTTCTCTTATCTATTTTTGCTTTTTTAGTTGGGTATGCTACTTTTGTGGAAAATGATTATTCTACCCAGACAGCTAGAGCATTGGTTTATTATAATATTTTTTTTGAAATTTTGCTTGTTTTAATTATCATTAATCTTATTGGAAATATAATTGCAAATAAAATGTATAAACTTAAAAAAATTATTCCTTTTATGTTTCATATCTCTTTTGTCTTTATTGCTTTAGGTGCTTTTGTCACTAGATATATAGGATATGAGGGAGTTATGAGTATTAAAGAAGGTAGTTTAAAATCTTATATGCTTTCTAGTGATGTTTATTTGATGGCTAGTTTGGCACATGATAAAGAAAGTGAGCATTTTAGTAAAAAACTTATTTTATCTGAAATACATAAAGGGTTGTTTAATTCTTTTAGCGATGATATTAAAATCAAAGATAATATTGTTAGAGTTAAATATAAAGACTATATTAAAAATGCAGATGTGGTGATTAAAAAAGATGTCGCTAATGGGGATAAGATACTTAATTTCGCATTATCCACAGGGGGAGACCCACATAATATATTTTTAAAACAAGGAGAATCTATAGCTTTAAGCTCTGGGGAAGTTATATCTTTTTTTGATGATGAAAAGGCAACTATAAAATTTGAATTAAATAATGGTAATTTATTTATTACTGCTGATCATAATATATCTAGGCTGACAATGGCTACTAATGAAACTGTATCTTTACCTAAAAAGGTAGCTCATATTTTTGAAGGCAAAAAACTTTATTCCAAAGATAATGTAAATATAGTAATGAAATCTTTTAATGAAAATGCTAAATTAACTTTTATGAGTAGATTAAAGGCAGAGCAGATTTTGGATGTTTTGGTTTTGGATGTTAGCTTAAATGGAAAGACTAAAGAATTTACTTTATTTGGAAATCAAAATGTTATTCCTATGTGGAGTAAGCAAAATATCGGAGATGTGAGCATATCTTTATCTTATGGTTCTAAAATAAAATCTTTGCCTTTTAGTATAGGTCTTTATGATTTTATATTAGATAGATACCCAGGTTCTAACTCTCCATCATCTTTTAAAAGTGATGTTAGATTAGTAGATAAGAGAACCAATATAGATGAGAATAGATCAATCTTTATGAATAATGTGCTTTATCATGATGGGTATCGATTTTATCAATCATCTTATTTTCCAGATGAAAGTGGGACTATTCTTTCAGTAAATCATGACTATATGGGGACGATAGTTACATATATAGGGTATTCTCTTTTATCTCTTGGACTATTTCTTACTATATTTAATCCAAAAGGAAGAATTAGAAAACTTCAAGGAAAGCTAACTAAATTAAGAGATACTTTAATAGTTTTCTTAGCTATTTTGCCTATTTATACTTATAGTTTTGATGCTAATAAAACAAACACTCTTGAAGAAATTAAAAAAATAGATTATGAGCATTCGCAAAAATTATCAACTCTTCAAGTTCAAGATATTTCAGGAAGAATTAAACCTCTTGATACAACAGCAGGAAATATTTTAAGAAAAATATCAGGGAAAACATCTTTTTTTGGGATGAATCATAATCAAATATTTTTATCTATGATTACTAAGCCTAGCTTATGGCAATCTGTAAAAATGATTAAAATTAAAAATAAAAGAATTAAAAGAGTTTTAGGGATTAATAAAGATGCAAAATATATCCCTTTTAAAGCATTTTTTGATTATTCAAGTGATGATGTATATAAGCTTGTTACTTTCGTGGATGCAGCACATCAAAAAAAGCCATCTCTTAGAAGCACATTTGATAGGGATATAATCAAGATAGATGAAAAAGTAAATATTATGTATATGGTTTATACAGGTTCGTTTTTAAATATCTTCCCTAATCCTAATGATAAGGCAGATTTAACTTGGTATTCTCCTACGGATGCTATTTCTAAATTTAAGCTAAAAGATGGAAATTTCATAAGAAATATTTTAGCTACTTATTTTATCTCCATAGAAAAAGCAGGAAAAGATGGCAACTGGACTAAGGCTGATAATGTTTTATCTTTAATTAAAATATACCAAGAAAAAACATCTTCTATCATAAAAACTAAAGATGATGTAGAACTTGAGGTTTTTTATAATAATCTTAATATTTTTGATAAATTAACTTATTTTTATTTATTACTAGCTCTTGTTTTTATGGCTTTAAGTATTTTATCTATTTTTAAAAATAATCCTAATGTAGATAGATACTTGACATATGCTAGAAGACTTCTTTTAGTTGGTTTTGTCTTTCATTTTATTGGCTTAGTTTTAAGATGGATGATAGGCGGTCATGCTCCTTGGAGTAATGGATATGAATCTATGATATATGTTTCATTTATTATTGTTTTAGCTACATATGTAATTTCTAGGAAATCATTTTTAATCTTAACAGGTGCTACTTTAGCTTCAGGAATTACTCTTTTTGTGGCTCATTTGAATTGGATGAATCCAGAGATTACTAATTTAGTTCCTGTTTTAAAGTCTTATTGGTTAAGTATTCATGTTTCTATTATCACAGCTAGTTATGGTTTTTTTGCTATATCTTTTATTTTAGGCATCTTTTATATGTTTATGGTTCTTGCTGTTAATAAAAATAATCAATATATGCTTCATAAGTATTTAAAAGAAGTAAGCTATATAAATGAAATATCCCTTTATATAGGTCTTATATGTTTAACCATAGGGAATTTCTTAGGAGGAATTTGGGCGAATGAATCATGGGGAAGATATTGGGGATGGGATGCTAAGGAAACTTGGGCATTAGTGTCTATATTGGTTTATGCGATTATAGCTCATTTTAGATTTATACCTTTATTAAAAAGCTATTTTGTATTTAATGCAGCTACAATTTTAGCATTTTATTCTATCTTAATGACTTATTTTGGAGTTAATTTTTATCTATCAGGATTACATTCTTATGCACAAGGAGACCCATTAGAGGTGCCTATGTGGGTTTATTATCTATCTTCTTTTATAGTATTTTTAATTGTTATTTCTTTTGCTAAATATTTAAAATGCGAGGATGTTATTGAGAAATGATAGATGTTTTTATAGGTTTTGATACAAACGAGGAAGTAGCTTTTCATGTTTTATCAAGCTCTATACATAAGCATTCAAGCAAACCTGTTAGAATTACTCCTATTAGATTATCTCAATTAAAAGATATATTTAATAGAAGTAGCAATAAACTGCAATCTACTGAATTTTCTTTTTCGAGGTTTTTAGTCCCTTACCTTAGTGGATATGAGGGATATTCTATTTTTATGGATTGTGATATGCTTTTTTTTGAAGATATTAATAATCTATGGAATAAAATGGATGATAGATATGCTGTTATGTTAGCAAAGCACGACTATCAGCCAAAAGATGACACTAAATTTCTTAATAATAAGCAAAGCTCTTATGAAAAGAAAAATTGGTCTTCTGTGATGATTTTTAATAATAAAAAATGCAAAGCCTTAACCACTGATTATGTGAATACCGCTTCTGGATTAGAGCTACATCAATTCAAATGGCTAGAAAATGATAGCTTAATAGGTGAAATTGATTTAAAATGGAACTTTTTAGTCGATGAGTATCCTTATGATAGTAATGTTTTTAATGCACATTACACATTAGGAGGAGCATATTTCAAAGAATATGAAAATTGCTCTTACTCCGCACAGTGGAAAAAAGCATTAAAGCAAGCATTATTTGCAAAAGATGAATCATCTTTTTTAACTAAAATATACAAGGAATTAGATTGAGAAAAATATTATTATTAATTTTCACATTAAGCTGGACTTTCGCTAGCATGATGACATTAAGAGGTAGCTTAGGTGCAAATATGGCACTTGATGGGAAAACATCAAATTATGCTATTCATGGGCAGTTTATGCATTTTATACCTATGCTTCCAAATATTAGAATAGAAAAATCAAAAGATACATTTAGAGAAGATTTAGATGCTATTTTCTTCTATAATATATTAGATGAGACTTTTTTTCTATCTTTAGATTTAGGAATTGGAGCTAAAATTAAGAAAGTATCAAGCATTAAATATGATGAAAAAATGCCCACAATATTTCTTGGAACAAAAATAGATCTCCCTTTAAGTAATCTATCCTTAAAGACGAGAACGATAGCAACACAAAAAGATAAAGATGTTTCTCATAAGGCAGAAATTATGGTAGAATATAAGGTTATGGACAATTTATTTGTAGATTTTGTTGTAGATGTAGGATACAGAGATGAGTATTTTAGCAACAAAGATATAAATAAGAAAAGAGACATTATGTTTTTTGAGTTTAATTTTACAATATAGGAGAATATAAATGCTAGGTAAAACCACTAAAAAAGCTACTAAAAAAGCAATACCAGTAAAAGACTTGCTGTTTAACAGATTCAAAGAATCTGCAGGAATGAAAGTATTTATAATAAAGCCTAGAAGTGATAAAGAAAGAATTATTTACAGTAAAGTTCTAGGAGCCTTAAAAGAAAGAGGCTTTTTGGATTATTCAATAAACTTTAGCAATATACAAATTTTCTTAACTGATATAGGCAGAAAGACGGTAGATGAAAAGACTAATTGGAACATTATCTAATACTGCAAGGAAATTCCTAAAAATAAAAGTTGGAACAAAATATGCTTATTCTTATTTGCTTTTAATTAAGCAAAGCCAATGGAATGGTTTGTGTCAAGGAGAATCTTCAAGGGACGGGAGATAGAATAGTTTATTCTATTCATCTCCTTGCTACACTAACAAATCCCATCTTCCAATATATTATTAAACTTCCTCTTTAAGCATTTTTTCTTTTATCGTCCAAATTCTATCAATAGAATTATGTTTTTTAAATCTATCTTCATGAGAAATCATAAATAATCCCATATTAAACTCTTTAAGAGATTGCATAAATTTATCAAAAATATCTTCTTTGTCATGGACATTGAATGACCTTAAAAGCTCATCAGCAAAAATAAATTTAGATTGTAATATTAAAGCTCTCGCTATCATAATAATCTCTTTTTGACCATTTGATAAATCTGATATTTTTTTGTTTTTTAGATTATTTAAACTTATATTTTCATTATTGAATTTAAAAGTCTCATAAAGGTATTCCATTCTTTTATTTATTATATTATGTGGCACTTTAGCGAAAATTCCGTAAACCTTGATATTGTCTTCAATGTTTAGATTATTAAAAAAAGAAAAACTACTATCAATGAGTGATATATAATTAGACCTTATCTTATTAGCTTTATTAAAAGAGCTTATATGATTATCATCATAATATATTTCTCCTCTTGATGGAGGCATAAAAAAAGATAGCATTTTAAATATACTTGTTTTACCGCTCCCTGATGGTCCATATAACAAGATGTTTTGATTATCTTTTAATTCAAATGTTATATCTTTTTGAAATAAATTTCCACTATCGATTAGGAAATTAATATTTTTAACTTTAATGCTCATGATTTAATCCTTTATATTCTATGTTTTCTAAAATTAATATTATGATAAAAAAAATACTCGCAGATATAGCAGTATATCCTATATTAAAATAAGAAATACTAATAACTGGGTAAAAATAATTTTGCATATATTCATTAATAAGCTCATTTGTGTAATAAAAAAACATATAAGAAATCACATAAGAAACTAACACAATCATAAATAAATATATAGAATAAATAAATATCTTATGTCCGAAACTTTGGGCTAAGAATAAGGTCTTTTGGAATTTCTTATAAAATTTAGATAGATGTATGGAGGATATTAATAATGCTATGATGAAAATAAAAATCTCAAAATATCTTATTATTGATTTAATGATTTCACTATTATTGCCATTATCTCCTAATAATTCATTTTTAGTTTTTATATCTATATTTGGAAATTTATCTTTTAATCCATTCACTAAGCCGTCATCTTGAGTGTATATATAAATAAATTTCTTGTAATCATTCACAAATATTTTAGGATTAAATCTAGTTAAGAGAATAGGAGTGTTCATTGCATTATAAAATTCATTATAGACATATATTTTTTGATTATATCCTAGCATATTTATATTTACAAATACATGCTTTCTCTTTAACCAGCTTATTTCTTTATAAATATCTTTGCTTACTATTGCAGGAATAAAAGATGGATTTTTATTAAAAATTAACCCTAAATAATCCCTTAATGCTCTTTGTTTGGAATCTTTATCAGAAAAGTTAATGCCTATGTGATTAATATCATCAAACTCTTGCAAAATACTTGTTAGGTATTCATATAAAGTATCATTTTGCTTATCTGAAAAATTTTTAGTTTTTAGCCTATATAGATTTTCTTTTTTTCTAACCTTAAATGGAATACCCCCATTTTTAGTCTTTATTGATATAATTTTATTTTTTATTTCGCATTTATCAAGATAAAAAATCCAATTTTTATTTATATTTTTTATATCCACTATAAGGCATTTATTATTATTAATATCAACATAAATATTTTTATTAAAGGACAATCCCATCAAGTCTATATCCATACTTAAAGATTTATATTCTTCTTCGCTGAAGTGGATATTTTTTAGCTTTTTAATAGCTCCCATTTTATAGGAAAACTTAATATTTTTGCTAGATATGGCATTAATAATCTCATCTAAATTTTGCTCCTTATCCATAGTCATCGATATATCAGGAGTAAAACCATATTTATAGGATATAAAATTACTATAAATAGTCTCAAAAAGCTTTAAGCTAAAAAACACATACATCAAGATGGATAAAAGTAATATATGCAAAAACACATAAATTTTATATGATTTGAATAATGAAAATAGTATTAAATAAGCTCTCATATTTCATCTTGTATGAAATTTATTTTATTATTTAATGTCCAAATAAAGGAAAATATGGATATAAGACTAATAGTATAAATAATTTCTATATTAAAATTAATGATATTTAAAATATGAAAATCACTTAAGAGATAATTGCTTATTAAATAATTAGCCCCATAAAATACAGGATAAGAGATGTAAAAAACGAATAAAGCAAATAAAGATAAAACAAAAAAGAATATAAAAAATGTATAGAAAAAACCATTTCCAAAATATAGAATTTTCCTTAATGCCTCTTTCATATCATCCACTAAAGAAGATAAAAAGAAAATCATAAAAATCACAATCAATATAGAAAAAAGAATAATATAAATAAAAAAAACTTCTTGATATATACCAAAAAATAATTTGTTAAAAAACGGCAATCTATCTTTCCAGTTTGTTATTCTTATATTATGCCTTTTAAAGGTATCTCCAACATATTCATCATCATAATTAGAATAAATATTAACTATATTAAACCTAGATGGGGAAAATAGCTTTTTAGCCACATCATCATCCACTAAAATATAATCATTTTCAAGATGAGTTTTAAAAGGCTTTATCTTAAATTTATAATTTGGGTTATCTAAGGATATTTTCCCATAAAAATCTTTATTTGATTTAATCTTATTAAATAGATTTTGGCTAATAAAAATAGTATTTTTTTCATAAATATCTCTAATAATATCTATCATATTATCTTTATCAAAGCTCCTAACCCCGAGGGATTTGATATATACTTTTTTATAATCATCATCTCTATGCAAAAAAAGCCCAATATCTTGCAAAGCCACCTCATATACCTCATCTTTATATGTAATGCCTTGCACATTAATGTCTTTTATTTTTTTCATAGTAGAGAAATTATGCGGATATATGGACTTTAAATACGAAATATAATAATCTTCAAAAAAAACTTGATAATTTTTAAGCAACATCAAAGAGCTTAAAGTCAAAATAGTAAAAAATAAAAAAATTATCCCTTTGAGATTAAAAATGCCTTTATATAAGAGCTTTAAGATAATTAATAAGGGGGACATTTATTTATCAATAAATTTAATTAACTTCTTCTTTATTTTTTTTATTGATTTTGCATTTAAACTATAATCATCTTTATTAAAAGAAACTGTTTTGGAATACTTCAAAACTTTTTTTGCATTCTTTTTATATACTAAAGACGATATTTTAAAACTACTCTTCTTTTTATGAGGCTTAATATGTGAAAAAACCAAAACATCTATCTCATAATAATCACTAACTTTTTTTAAATAGCTAATATTAGAATCATTTCTATAAAATTTTGAAATAGTTTTTTGAGAGTATTTATTAGGCAATAAGCTCTCTTTCACAAATAAAGTAGATTTATTTTTCTTATCTTTATTGATAATGTTTAAATCCAGCACAGCAGAATTCATCTCATCAAAAAAATCCTCACCAATTGATAGCTCTTTCTCATTACTATAATTCACATCCATTGGAATAATCATTATATTTTTAGCATTTAAAAATGCAATAAAAATAAAAAATACTCTAAAAACCACCACTACCTCCCATATTTCCTAAATCACTAACTGCTATTTTTTTTGATTTTTCTTTCTCTTTGGACTTTGATTTTGTTTTACTAGGCTTTTTTTCATTTTTTGTCGCAATCACATCAGGAGTAGAGCTATTAATAACCCCCACACTAAAAGCTTTTTTCAAAGCCTCAATAGATTTATCTTCTATAATGCGATTCATTTTTTCATATTCTTCATTAGCAAAATATTTCGCTAATATTTTAGGATAAGTAAAAGTCTGTGCCTTAGAGAAATTATTAAAAACCGCGATAGTAGGCTTTATCTTCCCATTTTTATTTAATTTCTCACCAAATTTCTTCCATTTTCTTTTAGCTATTTTTTGGAAAATAATAATATCAAGTTTTTGATTTTTAGCTAAAGAAGATAAAAACTTAATCCCATATTTTTTTCTATCTTCATGAAAAACCCAAACTTTTTTTATATTTCTAGGAGTTAAAGCAACTTCTTTATATTGCAAGTCATTAAAACGAGCCTCTTTTTGTTCTTTAGTAGAAAGACTAGGACCAGAGCTTTTCAAAGACTCATATAATGATTCAGAAAATTCATCTAAAATTTCAGATATATCTTCTTTATCATCACTATTTTTAATATGCTCACCCCTAAAACTTAAAGATTTAATTTTTATATTTAGATGTCTTTCTTTAATAATATCATCATCAATTTCTCGAAGAGTAGATTTAACATCTCTAGCAGGATTAATAGAAGCAAACCCAACAGAAAGCTTGCTCCCATACATAAAAACAAATAACATCAACATAATAGCAAACATCCTCATAAAACTATACCCCTATATTCTATTTAATGTATTATACTAAATATAGCAATATTTAAAAAGCATAAATCATAATCTTTTTATACTATTTTAGTAAAATAAAACAAAAACAAGGAAAATACAAATGGCACAAACAATAGTAGAAAAAATATTCAGTGATCACAGTGGCAAAGAGGTGTTTGCAGGTGAGATAGTCAAATGCAAAGTAGATATGACAATAGGAAATGACATCACTACTCCTATTTCTATTAGGGCTTTTGAGGAAAATGGTGCGATTTCTCTTGCTAATCCTGATGGTTTTGCTCTTGTGATGGATCATTTTATTCCTGCTAAAGATATAGCCTCTGCTAATCAAGCGAGAATTTCCAGAGATTTCGCTGATAAACATAACTTAAAGCATTATTTTGATGAAAAAGATATGGGCATAGAGCATGCATTATTACCTGAAAAAGGATTAGTTTCTCCTGGGGATGTAGTAATAGGAGCAGATTCACATACTTGCACACATGGTGCATTAGGAGCTTTTGCTACGGGCATTGGCTCTACTGATTTGGCATTTACGATGATTACAGGAACTAATTGGTTTAAAGTTCCTCTTACTATTAAAGTAAATATCACAGGTAAGATGGGCGAATATGTAAGCGGAAAAGACATCATATTGGAGATTATTAGAATTTTAGGTGTTGATGGTGCCTTATATCAAGCATTAGAATTTAGCGGTGATTTAGCTCAGCTTACTATGGATGACAGATTTGCACTTTGTAATATGGCGATAGAAGCTGGTGCAAAATGCGGAATAGTCCCAGTAGATGATATAACAAAAGAATTTATTAAAAACAATGAAGCTCTAGCAAGAAAGCCTAAATACTTTTACGGCGATGATGAAGCAAAATACGAAAGAGTCCTAGAAATAGATTTAAACAAACTAGAACCAGTAATAGCATACCCATTTTTACCTGATAACGGACATAGCATAACTCAAGCCGTCAAAGACAATATAAAAGTAGATCAAGTATTCATAGGAAGTTGCACCAATGGAAGAATAAGTGATTTAAGGATAGCAGCCAAAATGCTAAAAAATAAAAAAATAGCAAAACACACAAGAATGATAATAACCCCAGCCACCCAAAAAATATGGCAACAAGCAACAAAAGAAGGCTTAAGCGACATCTTCATAGAAGCAGGAGCCGTAATCTCAAACCCTACTTGTGGGGCTTGTCTTGGAGGATATATGGGCATATTAGGCACAGATGAGGTATGCATATCTACTACTAATCGTAATTTTGTAGGTAGAATGGGAGATAGAACTTCTAAGATTTATTTATCTAATTCAGCAGTCGCTGCTTATTCTGCTATATCTGGGTATATTTCTAATCCTAAAGATAGAAACTAGGAAAAACCTCTAATATAATTAAGACTTAATAGATAAAACAAATATACCATTAAGGCAAATATAAATGAGCTTAAAAAAGCTTCCAATAGGAATACAGACATTTAGCAAAATAAGGAAAAATGATTTTTTATACATAGATAAGACTAAAATAGCATTAAAATTAATCGAGAGTCATCAATATGTGTTTCTATCAAGACCTAGAAGATTTGGGAAAAGCTTATTTCTTGATACATTATCTGAGATATTTAAAGGGAATAAAGAATTATTTAAAGATTTGCATATTTATGATAAATGGGACTTTAATACTAAATACCCTGTGATTAAGATAGACTTTTTTGGGGATTTAAGAAGTGGAGAAAGTCTTAAAAAAAGAATTTTTAATGTATTGAGGCATAATCAAGAAAATCTTAACATAGAATGCTTTGATAGCAATGATTTTGCTAGTTGTTTTGAAGACTTAATTAAATTAACTTCTAAAAAATACAACCAACAAGTAGTAGTCCTAATAGACGAATACGACAAAGCCATATTAGATAACTTAGACCAAATGGAAGTAGCAAAAGAAAACAGAGAAATAATAAAAGGATTATATACAGTCTTAAAAGGCTGTGATGAATATTTAAAATTTGTTTTTCTAACAGGAGTATCAAAGTTTAGTAAAGCAAGCATATTTAGTGGTTTGAATATGCTTGAAGATATTAGCTTAAACCCAAACTATGGAAATGTATGCGGATACACTCAAAAAGACATAGAAACAACTATTTTGCCTTACTTAAAAGGTGTAGATTTAGATAAACTAAAAGCTTGGTATAATGGATACAATTTTTTAAAAGATGATGTATATAATCCATTTTGTATGCTATTATTTATTAAAAATGAATATGCTTATGATAATTACTGGTTTGAAAGTGGGACTCCTAGCTTTTTAATAAAACTAATTGAAAAAAATAATTACTTTATCCCCAAACTTGCCAACTTAATAATAGGCAAAAAACTATTAAATAGTTTTGATATAGACAGTTTAGACTTAGAAATAATACTTTATCAAGCAGGATACCTAACAATAGATAAAGTGCTAGAAACTCCTTTTGGCTCCATAGAATACAAACTAAAATTACCAAATAAAGAAGTCCAATTATCCCTAAACGACACTATAATTTCAAGCCTCACAGACAATAATAACCCCAACACTTACAAAACACCATTATATCAGGCATTATATAATGCCGACTTAGAAGCACTTAAATCATCAATACATTCAATATTTGCTTCAATACCTTATAATAATTCAGAACATATAAAAATTTACGAGGGATATTATGCAAGCATTATCTACACATATTTACAATCATTAGGCATTGATATAACAGGAGAAGATATTACCAACAAAGGTAGAATTGACTTAACTGCTAAGATAAATGATATTATATATGTGATAGAATTTAAAGTAGGAAATGAAAGTGCTATGAAGCAAATAAAACAAATGAAATATTATGAGAAATATTTATCCCTAAAGCAAGATGTTTATTTGGTGGGGATTAATTTTGATGAAGATGATAGGAATTTGTCTGGGTTTGAGTGGGAGAAGATGTAATATACAAGATGATACTACGCAGGTTTTTTGATGGGCATAAATAGCAAAGTCTCTATTTTCTAGTGGGATTGGGTGATATTAAAGTTAAGCTATCTATGTCTTAATTTTTTAAGAACTAGGGATTATAAATTATATACAGAGAGCAACTTATGATAAATTATAAAAGGATAAAAAAAGATTGCTTTTGGGAATATAACTTTTCAGATGATGAAATATTAGAGTTTTCTACTAGTGATAATGCAAGAGTTAAATCCTTTTTATTTCAAAAAATTTTATTAAATAGCACAAATTTGTTTAGCGATTTAAAAATATTTGACAAAAAGACCTTACAGGAATTAAGTCCCTACACAAAATTAATGTCATAAACATCTCCCCCAAAATTACACAACAAATAATCAATATGCTCCCTTAAAGCATCAAATGACAAATAAGCATCTAATTTATATCATCTTAACTAATTACGCTTATTTGTAAATATCACCTCTACTGTCAACTTTTAATATTTGTATTTCTTTTTCATTCATATGAAACAATATTCTATATTTTGATACTCTAATTCTATAAATTGGAGGTATCTCATTACCAGTTAGCTCTTTAACATTTCCATTTGGTAATTTTTGAATTGCATTAAACATTTTTTCTTGAAGTTTTCTATCATATCTTGAAAACTTCTTTTCAAAAGTTTTAGAATATGATATTTTCATAAGTTAAATTTATTTTTAAATTCATTATTTGAAGTAAATTTTTCATTTGTTAATATTGATAAAATCTCTTTTTCATCATCAGCTTCTAGTATTAAATCAGCTTGTTTTTTGGCTTTAGTCGGTTTAGAAAGGTATTCGCTTAAGCTTTCTCTAACCATTTGAGAAATTGATTTTTTTTCAATAAAGCTAAGCACTCTTGCCTGTTCATATAAAGCTTCATCTACTGTTAAGTTTAATCTATGCATAATTAATTCCTTTATGTAGTGATGTATAGCTGTATTATAACATATTTTTTTATGTATGTTTCCCCTTAATTATTATCTAATATCTACATTCTTTTCGCTCGTTCCCATCGTCCTCGATGGTAGTGCATATCTTAACAAGTAAAGCAAACTATTAATATATCTACTCCCCATCGCCCCCCAATAAA
>JAJVLF010000200.1 GCA_029255845.1 Campylobacterota bacterium
TTCTGATATAGTAGATAAATTAACATTTTGAGCAACAAGCTTCATAGCTAAAGTATGTCTCATTATATGTAGTCCTGTTTTATTTATATTAAGCCCTTTAAATATCTCTCTTGCTATTGTAAATAAAAATGCTCTATCTATTAGATTATCTTTATTATTAGAAGAGAAAGCAATATTATCATGTCCTATACTTCTAAAATATTGAAATACTACTTTAATGATAGAAGGAGCATAAGCTATTCTTTCTTTATTGCCTTTACCTAAAACTTTAAAAGAATACACATTACTTTCATTATCTAATATAAAATCATCAACTTTTAATCCTAAAACTTCACTTACTCTAATACCTGATTTTAGTAATATATATACAAGTAAAGCATTTCTAATAGCAACTTTATTTGAAAAAGATACTTTATCTTTTTCTACTAACTTAAATGTATCTATACAGTATGTATTTACTTTCTCTTCTTCTTCATTATTAAGATGAATAGGGATACCTCTCTTAACCTTTATATTAATATTTTTAAATATCTTAAGAAAGCTATAATTAGAATCATTCTCATCTGATATAAACTGGAAAAAGCCTTTTATAAAGATTAAATAATTCTTTTTAGTAGAAGCTTTCCATTGCTTATGATTAAGAAACTTTATAATTAAATTTTTATCAATATCTTTTATACTTTTATCTTCATCTAATTCTTCTATTATAAACTCATAGAAT
>JAJVLF010000201.1 GCA_029255845.1 Campylobacterota bacterium
ACAGGAGTGTTTTTATGAAATTAGTTAAGATGAGTTTAGTAGCTGCAGTTGCAGTTGCGAGTTTAAGTACAGCTTCGTTTGCTGGTGCGGAAATTACTGGTAAAACAGATTTTAGATGGAAAATGGAAATGGACGAAGACAAAGGTAAATACAGTAAATTTACTAGAAGTAGAGTTGATTTTAATATTAAATCAAAGAGTTCTGATGGTAAGGGTCTAGTTCATGTAAGACTTAGAACTGAAGGTAAAGCTATTGGTGTTAATAAAGCTTATGCTACATATAATGCAATGGGAATGACTATTGGTTTTGGTCCTTTAATAGGTTCTCCTGGTAAGTTTTCATTTAGTACAAACTCAGGTGCTACATTAACTAAAAAAGTTGGTGCTATAGCAATTAAAGTTGGTGCTTTTGATAATGGTGCTGGTGCTGATAAGCAAATAATTGCGGTTTCTGGTAAAGCTGGTCCTGCAAATTTTGCACTTGATTTTGGAATGGGTGATGAAGCTAATATGAAAAATAATTTTTTAGCTACTTTAGCTCATATTAAAGTTGGTCCTGCTAAATTAGGTCTTGCTTATGCTAAAGGTATGAGTAAGCCTGCAAGTGGTGATGATGAAAGATCAATTCTTGGTTTCTCAGGTGGTATGAGTATGGCTGGTCTTAATTTAGGTGGTGGATACACTATGGCTGGAGACGGTGGTGCTAAAATAGTTGAAAAA
>JAJVLF010000202.1 GCA_029255845.1 Campylobacterota bacterium
TCATCTCTTTATCCTGCTTATAAGGCTAGCGATATTAATATTATTGATGTTTTGAGATATGAATAATGTGTATATTTAAAAAATCCCTCTCTGTATTTTTATGATTTTACTTATAAAGCTATTTATGATATGCTATAATACATTCTAGTAATTACTAAAGATATGCGTTCCAATTTGTAAGATGGTAACGAGCAAAGTAACATAGACAATGACAAAAATGGGTTTAAAAAAAATAATGAATATAGATAATAAAAAAGAATTTATAAATTTTTTAAGAACAAGAACAAATCATATACTTGTATTAATTATAACCATCGGTGCAGGAGTGACAAAACTTTTTATAGATAGCACTTTAACTCAATGGTTTTGGATTGGTCTTTTTGTAACAGTTGTAATGCTGATAGCATATATCATTATAAGTATAATTGAAATAAAAGAAATAAACAAATTAAAAAAGGACATAAAGTAATGGAAAATTTATATTATATAATACCAACAATTATAGTTAGTGGGACAGTTTATGGAATTTATAAATTATTAATGTACGAATATGGAACAAAGTCTAATTAGATTTAATTGGCTCCATCGTATACGTTCCCATCTGGAAGATGGGAACGAGCAATATTCAAACCTCAGTCAATTATACCTGATATAAACTTTAAAGGTAATCTTGAAAAATTGAAAGAAAT
>JAJVLF010000203.1 GCA_029255845.1 Campylobacterota bacterium
TAAACCCTCCTTTACTTTTAGTTATTTTCCTAATTTGTCTATTAAATCCTTCAACTGTATTAGTAGTATAAATAATCTTTCTAATAGGCTCTGTATATTTAAAATAAGCAGATAACTCACTCCAGTTATTTCTCCATGATTTAATGACTAAAGGATACTTATTGCCCCATTTCTCCTCAAGCTTATCTAATGAGGTTTTAGCTACTTCTATAGTAGGAGCTTTATATACAAGCTTTAAATCAACCATAAACTCTTTTTTATGTTTAGAGCCTACATACTTTAAAGAGTATCTAATTTGATGAATGATACATCTTTGGACTATAGCTTTAGGAAATACACTATTAATAGCTTCACTAAATCCTTTTAATCCATCTACACAAGATATTAGTATATCTTTAACTCCTCTATTTTTAAGTTCTGTAACTATAGATAGCCAAAACTTAGCTCCCTCATTTCTGGTAGTATTTTATCTATTATCTTAGATATAAGAGAGTCTGATATGTCAATATCATACATTTCTTTTATTTGTTTTTCTATATCTCTTAAGCTCATCCCTCTTGCATATAGAGATATTATTTTATTATCAATACCACTAATTATTATGTCCCCCTTTGTCAAGACCATTTTAAAATTCCCACTAATTCCCAAATTCAACCCACCTTTAAAAGGCTTT
>JAJVLF010000204.1 GCA_029255845.1 Campylobacterota bacterium
GCTTCATCATAAGTATTTTTTGTGGTGCTTATTATAATACCAAATCTACCTACAGTATCAGGAAGACTAACACCTTTAGCCATAAGATAAGGGGTAGGCTTTAATACCTTAGCACCTAAGTCAATTACTACATCCCTATCTCTAATATTCCCATCATTTGCATCTACTTCTGAAAATATTTTGCTATCTATGGTAACTACAGGGTCAGGATTATCAGTAAAATTTAATTCAAGTTTATTTATCACATTTGTGCCAGCATTTTTTAATTCAGTGATATCAAATTTTGCACGAGAGGCTAGTGCTTTATCAAATTCAAATTTAATATTTTTAATACTATCAGTATTATCATGACTATATGCCTTGCCTGTAAAATTAACTTTAAATTGAGTATTAGAAACCTTAGTAGCAGTCCAAGTTATCCCTACAGGAAGATTGGCTATAGTAAAACTCTTATCCCAATTAGCCCCTAAGACATCATCTGTCATAGTTATATTAAAGGAATCATTTACATTACCATCATTAGCACCAGCTTCAGCGATTGCGACTTTATCTATAGTTAATTTTGCTGGAAGAGAATCGAAAAAACGAACTCCTATATTTTTTACAGGAGCAGGAGCCACACCACCTAAAAAATCTCCCGTAAAAGCAAACTCAAGCTTATTGGTACTCT
>JAJVLF010000205.1 GCA_029255845.1 Campylobacterota bacterium
TATTCTATTCTGTCGTCTTCGTCTATTATCATTTTGTCTATTGTTAGGTATCCTGCTTGATAAAGTATAACTTCTAAGTCTAGGTTGTTTATATCGAAGCTGTCTAGTAATTTTTCATCTACTTTTATATTTGATAGTTTTGGTAGGAAATAGTTATTTTGTTTTATTAGTTTTATTAGAAATGTAGGTGTGCCTGTAGCAAACCAGTAGTTTTTATATATGAAGTCATTTTTTATAAATAATAAAACATCAAAAGGATTATACATATCATCTTTTAAAAAATTATATCCATTATACCAGTTTTTGAATTTATCTAAATCTATATTTTCTAAATATGGTTTAAATGTAGTTTCTATATCATTTTGTGTATATCCACATATATTGCCAAATTTTTTATTTAAGCTTATGTCTTCTAGCATATTTAATCCGCTGAATATGCTTGCTTTTGAGAATTTGCTTACTCCTGTAAGTAAGACGAATTTTATATATTTGTCGCTTCCTTTTAAAATTGAGTATAGGCTTTTTATTATTTCTCTGTTTTCTTTTGCTACTTCCATTTGGTCTAAATTATCTAGTATTGCTTTGTCGTATTCGTCTATTAATATTACTACTTGTTGGTTATATTTTTTATTAGTATTTTTTATTAAATCTTCCATGCATCCAC
>JAJVLF010000206.1 GCA_029255845.1 Campylobacterota bacterium
GAAGATTTTATTTTTGCAAAGTGATGTGCTATAATTTATGTAGCCTGTTGATGGGTTTTGCAAGAAGTCTATTTAATAAAGCTCTGTTAAATCTTCATCTATCATTACTTACATATCTCTAATGATATGTATTTTATCATCTATAAAAGTATTTGTTTTATTTTTCTCTTCTTTATTCTCTCATGTTATGATTTTACATAGTGCATTTTTGATAATCTCTAATTCAGTATCTGATATATTTGATAATTTTTCTTTTACTCTAGTTTTAGATAAAGCTCTTACCTCATAGATACAAGCATCACAATCTTTTTCTAATTTATCTCTTGCAGTGATTAAAAACCTATATGGTAATGCATCTTTTTCGATAACCGTAGAAAGAGGTATGACTATTATTGTATTTAAAATCTCATTATCGTCCCCATCACTCAAAACTATGGCAGGTCTTAGCTTCCCTATTTCTCCACCTTTAGCAGGATTGAAATTTATTAATACTATATCTCCTCTAATTAATTCCATCATTTATAGCTCCATCACCTATAATGTCTTTATTACTAGCTTTAACCACTCTTTGTAATAATTTTCTTTTTTTATCTTTTTCAAGTTCTACCAAAAA
>JAJVLF010000207.1 GCA_029255845.1 Campylobacterota bacterium
GTTCCCTAAAGATATACAGTTTTCTGATTCTAAATCTTTTTTAAATATCTTTATATTATTAATTTCTTTTAAAGAAGATTCGCGAAAATCAACAACTCTTTTGTCAGAGTTTTTTATAATAAAAACACTATCGCCCTCTTTGTATTCGACATAAGAGTCTCCATTATTAGGAAATAAATCACCTTCCTTTGTTACTTCCACAGCTGATAAATAATATATCAATAAAAATCAGATATATATATCATCTTATTTTATTACAAAGCTTTCATTTTTAAAGATTGTTCCTCAGTAATTAAAGCCGAAACAACCCCATTCATATCCCCTGATTCCATTACATTATCTAATTTATATAAAGTTAAATTAATTCTATGATCTGTTAGTCTATTTTGAGGATAATTATAGGTTCTTATTTTCTCACTTCTATCTCCTGAGCCTACTTGAGATTTTCGGACATCTTTTTCATCGCTTTGTCTTTGGGACATTTCTAAATCATACAATCTTGCTTTTAAAACTTTCATTGCTTTGTCTTTGTTTTTATGCTGTGATTTTCCGTCTTGATTTGTTACAACTAATCCTGATGGTAAATGAGTGATACGGACTGCTGAGTCTGT
>JAJVLF010000208.1 GCA_029255845.1 Campylobacterota bacterium
AGAATGAATTTTTAAATGGTCTTGACATTGGGAGTATTATACAGGTAACAACCCACTACCTAAACCCCTCTAAAAATCTTAGAAACCATAGCAGAAGATATTTTAATTTAATAATTTAAGGGTCAAATTTAAATTAAATTTAACTCGTTCCAAAGCTCCAGCTTTGGAATGCATACAAACAAAACTACCAAAATTTATCTACTTCTATCAACCCAATATCCCCTTCATAATCTCTAGCACTACTATATCTCCAATGTTTCGCTTCATCTACATATCCTCTTTTTACAGGATTATGATGAATATATTTAATTTTCTGTATCATCATTTTATCATCTTGTATAAGCTTTGGTTGATAACCCTCTTCCCATACTTGATAAGTTTTTTCTTTATGGTTTGCTTTTTTGTAAAACATTAATTGTTCTAATATTGTTTTTGCATTTTCTTTTTTTAGTAGTTCTAGTATTTGTTTTGCACTCCATTGTTTGAATGATTGCATTGTTTTATGTAGGTTGTCGCTTGATATTATCATATGTAAGTGATTTTCTAGCATCAGCAATTATAACTCTACAACCCACCACCACCCCACAAATAAACAAACT
>JAJVLF010000209.1 GCA_029255845.1 Campylobacterota bacterium
ACTCAGCTTTGATTTTTACAAATTAATGCACTATAACTCATATATCCAATTTGATGGGTTTTGCAAGAAGTCTATTCTTTTTCTATTATTTAATTACTAAAACCAAAAATATTGATAAGTTATGCTTATAATATTAGAACCACCATCAGCTTTAGCTGTTCTTCCTAGAAATGTCAATTTATCAAAAGATAAATCAGCATAAGTAAGTTCTATTGCAGATTTTGCAGATAACATATGCCCATACCCAAAACTATATCCTGTGCCACTAAGTTTTGCTACTACTCCACTATTCTCAATTTCCATAGCGGAACTACCTGCTATTGTAGCTTTAATATAAGTTAAATCATTAATATAATAAGACACTCCAAGACCTGCTAAAACCTCAGTAATGTTGTTTTTAAGCTTATCTTTTCTACCTACACCTTCTCCAGATATATAAATTAATAAGTCTTTATTAACTCCATATCCAAATCTAAAAGGAATAGCAAAACCACTACTTCTAGAGGTTTCCTCGTCACCTTTAGAGCTACTAAGCCCTATACCTATTCCCCCAAATAAGCCTTCTTTATTCAC
>JAJVLF010000021.1 GCA_029255845.1 Campylobacterota bacterium
CACCGTATTTTATAAAAATCACTCTAAGACTAAAATCTAACATTACCTAAATTATTTGAATTAATAGAGGTTCCCTTAAAAGATAGAAATAAAATTATTCAATTTGCTCTATACTCATATCATCATCTGAATATTCTAATATATTTATCTCATCATCAAAAACAATATTTCCTAAAGCTTCAGTTAATGTATCTTTAAAGGTGCATTTAATTTTACCTATATTTTTATCACATTTACCTATAAACTCATTAAATTTTATTTTATAAATTCCATTTTTTAGATTATCATGAGTTGTTTTCATTAGAGTTAGGTATTCAAATTTATCTTCTTCTTTTTCATAAATATCTTCATCAAAGTCCATTCCTTTTTTATGCCACACAAATTGAGAGCGATTAAATATAAGCTCAAGCACAAAGCTAGTAATATCTGCTTTAAGATAGCCTTTTTTATATGTGCTAAAATCATAAATAGCTCCAAGCTCAATGCCTTTATATGTGATTATATGTGTGTATTTATTCGCTATGGCAAAGCTAGATAGAATATAAAATAATACTATCAATTTTTTTATTTTCATATCAATTTTCCTTGTATAAATAAAACTTCAAAATTTGCTATTTTTATAGCATTTTCTTGCACTAATCTTTTAATATCTGATATATTCACTCTTTTAACCCCTCCACTTATACCACTTTTTTTTATAAAACTTAATAAATCTTTTGTGTTTTTAAAGCTTTTCTTGTATGTTTTTGTGTATGTTTTTATTTTATATGTTTTTTTTAATAAATTGATTATATTATTTGTATCAAGCAAGAATGACTTTATGTTTAAAGCATTTAAGAGGCTTTTTAATGAATTATTTGTAAATATACTAAATGATATATTATTGCTAATTGATGGTATCGCATTAAATATATTTTCTATATTTTGCGACCATTGTAAGGCTGATGATGATATTATCATATCTATATTTTTACCTCGGTAGAAATCGTATATTTCTATATCATCAAAGTTCGCTTCTTTAATTATGATATTTTCTTTTTTTGGATGTAGTTTGCACATTTCTTTGGATATGTCTATGCCATAAAATGAGCTTAAATTCCAGCTTATTTGATTATAGATATTTCCATTTCCACAGCCTATGTCTAATATGTTTTCTGTGTCTTTAGGGACATTACTTATTAGCTCTTTTGCTATTTCTTGTTGGATATTGCTTAAGTATTGGTAACTTATTGCAAATCTTGTAAATTCTTTTTTTGGATTCATTGATTAAGTGTATCGTTATTTTCTTGTAATAAAGTAAAAAAAATAGTAAAATAGCACGATAATTTACAAGGATATTAATTGACAGAAACTTTACTTATTACTCAAACTATTTTAGCAGTGGTTATTGTAATTTTTGTATTACTACAAAAAAGCTCAAGCATGGGATTTGGTGCTTCTTCAAGTAGTAATGATTCACTTTTTGGTGCTAAAGGACCTATGAATTTTTTAGCTAAGGCTACATTTTTTGTTGGGTTTATTTTCGTAGGAAATACTTTATTATTAGGTTATCAGATTAATCAAGATAAAAGAACTTCTATTGTATCTGAGTTTTTAGGTAGCGAAGAAGCTGTCAATGAAGCTCCAAAAGACAATATCAAGCCAGTAGCAAAAGATATGGCAAATGAAACTCCACAAGAAGCAACAAATGAAGCACCAACAGGAATGGTAAATGAGGCTCCAGCAGAAATTGAAAAAGAAGCTCCAAAAGAAGAAAAGAAAGCTAAATAATGATAGAAGATATTTATAACTCAACAAAAGAACATATGTCAAAAAGCATAGAGTCTTTAGGAAGAAAATTTACTACAATTAGAACAGGTAAAGTTAATACTTCTATTTTAGATAATATATCTGTGGATTATTATGGGACTATGACTCCTATCGCTCAAGTAGCAAATATAAGCACTTTAGATGCTACTACCATAAGCATAGACCCTTTTGATAAATCATTAATTAAAGATTTGTCAAAAGCGATTAGCGATGCGAATATAGGTGCCACTCCTAATGATGATGAAAATGGAATAAAATTATTTTTTGCTCCTATGACTATGGATCAAAGAGAGCTTGGAGTAAAACAAGCTAAGAAAATGACAGATGAGATTAAAGTAGCTATTAGAAATAATAGAAAAGAAGGCAATGATAAAATCAAAAAGCTTTTTAATAATAAAGACATCACAGAAGATGAAAACAAACAAGCAGGCGATGAAATACAAAAAATCACTGATTCTTTTATAGCACAAGCTGATGAAAACCTTAAAAATAAAGAAAAAGAGCTACTAACTGTATAATTATTGAAAAAGTTTTTTTTTACTCTTATACCATTATTAAGATCATATAAATTACAAATATTTTATGTTGTTTTTGGTGGTATTCTAACTGGTGGCTCTGTCGCTGCTCTAGCATATTATATTAGACCTGTTTTAGATGATATATTTATTGCTAAAAATCTAAATTCTTTACATTTCCTCCCTTTTTTTATAGTTGTGATTTATTTTGCTAAAGGATTTGGTAAATTTGTCCAAACATACAATACAGCAAAAATTAGCGAGGGCATTATATCCACCCTAAGAATAGATATTTTAAAGCATATAGTTTATTTAGATTTAAAATTCTTTTATACTTACACAAGTGGAGATATAATATCTAGGTTTTCTAATGATATTACTAATATTAGAGGCTTTTTTACAGCTTATTTGGCAGATAGTGTGAGAGATTTTATAGCGATATTTGCTCTTTTAGGAGTGGTTATATATAATAGCTATGAGATGGCATTTTATGCCCTTGTCATAATACCTGCTTGTGTATATCCTCTTTCAAAACTTGCTACGAAAATAAAACATATAGCCCATCAATCACAATCAACTCTAGCTGATTTAACATCAAGAATGACAGAAATTATAAATAATTACGAAACAATAAAATCATACATAGCAGAAAAAAAAGAAATAAAATCATTTGCAAATATAAGCGATAAAGCAAGAGGGATGGCTGTGAGAGAAGCAAAAACAAATGCCCTAGTAAGCCCTGTAATGGAAATAATAAGTTCAATAGGAATTGCATTTGTGATTATATCTGGCGGAAAATATGTGATTGATGGAGATATGAGTGTTGGGACATTTTTCTCATTTATGACGGCTCTTTTTATGCTTTATGAGCCGATTAAAAGACTTACCGTGCATTATAATCAAATGTCATCCATTTCTGCTTCTTTTGAGCGAATATTAGAGTTATTAGAAACTAAAAGTAGTATTATAGAAGGCAGTAATGAAATAGGGTCGATAGAAAATATAAAATTTGAGAATGTATTTTTAAGATATAAAGTCAAAGATATTCTAAAAAATATAAACATAGAAATAAAAAAAGGCGAAAGCATAGCCCTTATAGGAAATAGCGGAGGAGGAAAAACCTCATTTGTAAATTTAATAAATAGATTTTTAGATGTATCAAGCGGTAAATTATCCATAAATAATCAAGATATTAAAGACATAAAACAAAGCTCCTTAAGAGAAAAAATAGCCCTAGTATCCCAAAGAGTATTTATATTTAACGACACCATCATAAACAACATCTGCTATGCAATGCCATTTAATGAAGAAAAAATGAAAAATGCCATATCCCTAGCAAATGCAGAATTTGTATATGATTTAGAAAATGGCTTAGAAACAAAACTAGATGAATTTGGCACAAACATCTCAGGAGGACAAAGACAAAGAATATCAATAGCAAGAGCCATCTACAAAAACCCAGATGTATATATATTCGATGAAGCCACAAGTGCCTTAGATGGAGATAGCGAAAGCATAATCAAAAACTCAATAAAAAACCTAAGCAAAGACAAAATAGTTTTTATCATAGCCCACAGACTAAGCAGTATAACACATAGCGATAAAATTATGATTTTTGATAAAGGAGATATTGTGGATTTTGGGGATAATAAAGATATTAGAGAAAATTCTATTTATTTTAAGAATATATTGGATAAGTTGAATTAATATCACTATAAGAGACCACTGTACAATAGACATATTCCATATAAAGTCATATTTTCACCTTATGGGGACCTCTAAAAACCCAGAATAAATAGCTAATATCATATTTTCACTTTATGATAATTTAAAAATATTAGATGTAGCTACGGCTACACCGTAATATTTTAAAATCACCATAAAGCAAAAATCTGACACTATCTAAATTATTTGTATTTTTAGAGGTTCCCTTAAAGAATAAAAAAGTTATCCATTTATTTTTTCACATCAACCAAATACACATTCTCACATAATCCATTGTCTAAACAAATATCCATCACTATATTAGCCTTTACTTCCCTTATATTAAATGACTTAACATCATCTATCAATATAGATTTATCTTCATAAGGTTCTTGTAGCCATTGTTTAAAATTATGGTATAAATATAATGTTTTATTTTCTAGTTTTACAACATAGCTAGAACTTATTAATGAAAAATAATCTGATTGGTTTATTTCTTGATTTGGGGTTGTTAATTTTATCGTATTAGCTAGATTACTACAATTAAAGCAATCTATTTTATGGTATGTATTTTTATTGTTAAATTTTAGATATAAGTTATTTAGTTCTATATCTTCTATCGTTTTTAATTTTTGATTAAAATCATTTAATATAATATTCTCAATATAAAGAATATTTTTTGTGCTTAGGTTCTTATCATACGAGAATAGGTTATGCCAATAGCCATCAGTAAATAAGCCCAATAAGCTAGTATAGTTAATGCTATCATATATTAAGGTATTATTTTCTATTTTGATAGATTCTTTTATGGCTAGGCTTAATCTTTTAGTTAGGATATTTTTGACTATTTGCAGTCTTATGCTTTTAAATCTAAATTCTTTTTTTGCAAAATATCCATTATACATGACACTTGTGAAATTGATAGATATAGTAAGAATAATTCCTGTTAGTATTAGGGTTAATACTAGCTCTAGTAGGCTAAATGATTTTAGTGTTTTGTGAATCTTGAGAGTTTTGCTTCGTGGATTAGCCATTGTTTATGCTCTTTAGCTGGAAATCCTGTGTATTGTTTTGGGGTTGTTATATTTTTTATTATTCCTGTTTTAGCGGATATTACGGCATAATCACATATGCTAATATGCCCTGCTATTCCTACCATAGCACCCATATAGACATAGTTTCCAATAGTTGCACTTCCTCCTATTGCACTGTGAGCAGCGAATTTGCATGATTCTCCTATGACTACATTATGTCCTATTTGTATTCCATTATCTAGTTTTGTATAAGAGCCTATTTTTGTTGAGCTTAATGCAGCCCTGTCTATCGTGGTGTTTGCTCCTATTTCTACATCTCTACCTATTTGGACATTGCCTAAATGATGTATTTTATAATGTTTTTTATCTTTGCTTGTCGCAAAGCCGAAACCATCAGAGCCTATAGTTGCATTTGAATGGATTATGCAATTATCTCCTAGCACACAATCATCATATATGCTTACATTTGGATAAATGGTGGTATTTTTACCAATTTCCACATTATCGCCTATAACAGCTCCTGCCATTATAATGCTACCATCTTCTATGATTGTGTTATTGCCTATAAATGCATTATCTGCTATTTGGATATTTTTAAAATTATCTTTATTATTATTTAGCATATTTCTTTTTTTAACAAATGTCGCGGTTAATTTCGCCATAGCTACATAAGGCTCATCGCATACGATAGCTAGCACATTTTTTGGCACTAAATTCGCAAATTCTTCTTTGATTAAAATAGCAGAGGCTTTTGTATTTTCTAAGTCTTTTTTATATTGTGGATTATCTAAAAATGTCAATTCATTTTCTCTTGCTAAAGAGATTGAATTTATAGTTTGTATTTCTATATCAGAATTAATCTCTTTTATATTAAGATATAAAGAAATTTCTCTTATATTCATTATCTCTCCATGGACACCACTCCACCTCTCACTATTTCTTTAGGAGAGTATTTTTTAATTATTTTAAGAAAATTAGCAATACGATTTGGCTCATCTACTACTACTGCTACTACAGAGTTTTCATTCACATTCATAATTCTTCCATTATATACTTTACATAACACATCAATATCGCTTAGATTATTATCTGCTGAAAACTTCACTAAAACCGTCTCTTTTTCTATAATATCACTACTATCAATCACCTTTAAAACGGGTATTAGTTTATTTAATTGTTTTATGATTTGCTCTATTGTTTTCTTATTTCCTCTAGTTTCAATAGTAAATCGTGAATAAACACTATCAGGAACAGGAGCTACTGTCATAGTCTCTATATTATATCCTCTTCCAGCAAATAGACCCGCAATCCTTGCTAAAACACCTTGCTCATTTACAGCAAATACGGATATTACTTTTCTTTGTATTTCTTCTTTCATTACTTATCCTTAGGCTTATTGGTATCTTTAAAAAGAATCATCTCATTTAAAGAAGCACCAGCAGGAACCATAGGAAGAACATCTTCTTTTCTATGAATATCCACATCAATAATAGCCGTTTTGTTTTGTGCGATAGCATCGCTCATAGCATCAATAAATTCTTGTTTTGTTTTTACCTTATATCCAATGCCTCCAAAACCCTCTGCTATTTTAGTGAAATCTGCTCTATATTCTAAATTAGTTTGCGAAAATCTCTCATCATAAAAAAAGCTCTGCCATTGCCTTACCATACCAAGATATGCATTATTAAGTATCACATTAATCACGGGAATGCCGTATTGTGAAGCGGTCATTATCTCATGGATATTCATTAAAATTGAGCCATCTCCACTGACATTTACAGATATTCTATCCATCTTAGCCACCTTAGCTCCTATAGCTGCTGGCAAACCAAAGCCCATAGTCCCTAATCCAGAACTAGAAAGCCAATCATCAGGATGTCTAAAAGGATAAAACTGAGCCGCCCACATTTGGTGCTGACCAACATCAGTGCTAAGGACAATATCATCTCCCCATTTTTCGCCTAATGTCTCTATAACCCATTGAGGTTTTAGCACCTCATCACTATCTTCATATTCCAAAGGATGCTCGGCCTTATATTTTTGTAGCTCTTCATTCCAAGAAAAAAACTTCCCTTGATGAAAATCCTCTTCTAAAACATCAATCAAATCCTGCACAACCACTTTAACATCCCCAACAATAGGATAATCAACCTCAACAAGCTTAGCAATACTAGCAGGGTCTATATCTATATGAGCTATTTTTGCATTTTTACCAAAGGTGTTTAAATTACCCGTAACCCTATCATCAAATCTAGCCCCAATAGAAATAATTAAATCCGTCTCACTCATAGCCATATTAGCCGAATAAGTCCCATGCATTCCGAGCATTCCCATACTTAGAGGATTATCAAATCCTAAAATACCTCTAGCCATAAGGGTTTCCACAGCAGGAATATGAGTTAATTCAAGTAGTTTTCTAATCTCATCAGTAGCTCCACTTCTTACAGCTCCACCACCTACATAAATAAGAGGCTTTTTAGCTTCACTAATTGCCTTTGATAGTTTTTTAACTTGCTTAATATTTCCCTTAACGGTAGGCTTATAAGTAGGTAAATTAACAGTATCAGGATAATGAAATCTAGTATGATGACTAGAAATATCTTTTGGTATATCCACTAGCACAGGACCAGGACGACCGCTTCTTGCTATATAAAAAGCTTCTTTTAAAATCCGAGCTAAATCGCGAACATCTTTAACTAAAAAATTATGCTTAGTGCAAGGTCGAGAAATCCCTATAGCATCAATTTCCTGAAACCCATCAGTCCCTACTAAAGGCAAAGGAACTTGCCCACTAATAATAACAACAGGAATAGAGTCCATATAAGCATCAGCAATACCAGTCAAAGCATTAGTAAATCCAGGACCACTAGTAACGACAGCCACCCCTACTTTACCACTTACACGAGCATACCCATTAGCAGATATGACACAAGCTTGTTCATGTCTATTTAAAATATGAGTAATTGTATCTTGCTTGTAAAGCTCATCATAAACATTCATAATAGCCCCACCAGGGTAACCAAAGACTATATCAACACCCTCATTAATGAGTGATTCTATAACAATCTTTGAGCCTGTCATGTTCATAATGTATCCTTAGGTTTGAAATTGTTGGTATTATAGCACTTTTTGAGTTATATATTTTTTAAAAAAGAAGTTATTTTATTTTATTTTTGAAAGAAGTCTAATGGACAAATAAATTTATTATATGATTGAAAAGATTTTTATGATTAAGAATATTTAAATATTTTTTGGTATGATTTCAAAAATATAAATAATTAAGAGTAAATATGAGTAAAAATTTAGTCATAGTAGAATCACCTGCTAAAGCAAAAACCATTGAGAAATTTTTGGGGAAAGATTTTATTGTTAAATCTAGTATAGGTCATATTCGTGATATGCCCAGAAAGAATATGGGTATAGATATAAAGAATAATTTTAAACCTTCTTATGAAGTGAGTAGCGATAAGAAAAAAGTTGTGGCTGAATTACGAAAAATCATTAAGACTGTTGATAAAGTTTGGTTGGCGACAGATGAAGATAGAGAAGGGGAGGCTATTGCTTGGCATTTGGCTGAGACTTTGAAACTGGCTGAGGATACTCCTCGAATTGTTTTTCATGAGATTACTAAAAGTGCTATTACTCATGCTATTAAAAACCCTCGTGTTATTGATAAGAGCCTTGTGGATGCACAACAAGCTCGTAGGATTTTAGATAGGATTGTTGGGTTTGAGCTTTCTCCTGTGTTGTGGCAAAAGGTTTCTGGGGCTAAGTCTGCTGGCAGGGTTCAATCTCCTGTGATGAGGCTTGTGGTTGAGAGAGAGAGGGAGATTAAGGAATTTATTCCTGTTTCTTCTTTTAAGATTACGGCAAATTTATTGACTAAGAAAAAAGATATTTTGCCTGTGAAATTAAAAAAGAATATAGAAAGCTTTGATAATGCAGAGGTTTTTGCAAAAGAAGTGGCGAAATCTGATTTTACTATTAGTGATATTACTAAAAAACCGACTTCAAGAAGTCCTAAAGCTCCTTTTATTACTTCTACATTACAGCAAGAAGCTTCTAGTAAACTTGGTTTTTCAGTGAAGCAGACTATGGTTTTAGCTCAAAACTTATATAGAAAAGGGTTTATTACATATATGAGGACGGATTCTGTGAATTTATCTGAGGAGGCCATCAAACAAGCAAGTATTGTTATAGAAAATACTTATGGTAAAGAATATGTAGAGATTAGAAGATATAAAAGCAAAGATGCTAATGCACAAGAGGCTCATGAGGCTATTCGTCCTACTGATTTATCTAAGGTTTCTATTAGAGAGGATGATAAGGAAGTTAAGCTTTATAAGCTTATATATAGACGAACTTTGGCTTCTTTGATGGCTAAGGCGAAACTTGAAAAAACTATTATTGATATTGATATTTCTAATAGTGATTTGGATTTTGTAGCTGAGGGAGAGACTTTAACTTTTGATGGGTTTTTAAGAGCTTATAGTTTTGAGCTAGGAGAAGATTCTTTGCTTCCTAAGGTGGCTAAAGGGGAGAGTTTGAAGCTTGATGAGTTTTTGAGCAAGGAGAGTTTTTCTCGTGCTAAGCCTAGATATACCGAGGCTTCTTTGGTTAAGAAAGTAGAGACTATGGGGATAGGGAGACCATCTACTTTTGCTAGTATGGTTTCTACAGTTCAAGATAGGAATTATGTAACTAAGGAGACTAGAGAGGGGAGCCAAAGAGAATATAGGCTTATTAAGATAGAAAATTCTAAGTTAGTGATTGATAAGGATTTTGAGAATACGGGAGCTGAAAAGCATAAATTATTTCCTACAGATGTGGCATACTTGCTTACTGATTTTTTGGTTGAGCATTTTGATACTATGATTGATTATGATTTTACTGCTAATATCGAAAAAGAGCTTGATGAGGTGGCTTCTTCTAAATATCCGTATCAAGATGTTTTAAATAGATTTTATAAAAAATTTCATGCTAAAATAGATAAGGCGATGGAGCTTTCAAGGGAAGAGGTAAATAAAGTAACAAAATTAGGGATGGATCCTAAAAGCAACAAGCTTGTTACGGCAAGATTTGGAAGATATGGTCCTTATGTGCAAATAGGTGATAAAGATGATGAAGAAAAACCTGCTATTGCTGCTATAAGAGGAGAGCTTAGTATAGAAACTATTACTCTTGATGAAGCGATGGAGCTTTTTAAAATGCCAAGACTGGTTGGAGAAGATGAGAAATTTGGTAAGATTAGGGCTAATTATGGTAGATTTGGTCCGTATATAGAGTATAGTAAAAAAGAAGCAACTCCACCTGTGAAAACTACAACAAAGACAAAGACTAAAAAAGCTAAAAAAGAAACTCAAAAGAAAAAATATGTTTCTCTTAAAGAAATAACTCCCGAAGAGGTCAATTTAGAACAAGCCTTAGAGCTTATCGCCATTAAAGAAAAGCTAGATGCCGAAAGAGTAATTAAAGCATTTGAAGGTAGTGATATTGAAGTTTTAAATGGTAGATTTGGTCCGTATATATGGAATGGCAAGAAAAAGGGCAAAGGGCAAAAAAATATAACGATTAAGAAAATATTTGGTGAAAAGAAAAAACCAATAGACTTAACATTAAAGCAATGCGAAGATGCTATATCTGGAAAATTAAAACCTAAAGCTAAAAAGAAAGTAGTTAAGAAGAAGAAATAAACTTTTTATGGTAGAATAGTGAAAATAAGGATATGTTTTGAATAAAACAAGAGTAGATGATTTATTGATAGAGATGATAACCCCTAGGATTAATGAAATAGAAGAGAAATTTTCAAGAGGAGAGGGCTTAAAAAAAGAAGATATAAACACTTTATTACTAAAATCACAATATAATCATATTAATCATTTAGATGATAAGCTAAATGAGGTTACTGCAATTGTTGTTAATCTTGAGGGCAAGTTTGAATTACTTCAAGCCAATATAGAAGCAACGATACAAAAAGCATTAAATAAAAATATGATGCTTCTTGTTACGGTAATGGGTGTGTTTGTGATACTATCTAAAATAATAGATAAATTTTAATTATAATATAAAGGTTTTTTTATGTTCAAGACTTTAGTGCCTCTTGGTTTC
Source organism: Campylobacterota bacterium (assembly GCA_029255845.1). Taxonomy (GTDB): domain Bacteria; phylum Campylobacterota; class Campylobacteria; order Campylobacterales; family JAJVLF01; genus JAJVLF01. The sequence continues at coordinate 11,171 of JAJVLF010000021.1, forward strand.
GTTTTAATGTTCAGGTTTTTTGGTTTATTTGTGGTGCTACCCGTGTTATCTTATTATTCTTTAGGATTAGAGGGAGCGACTCCTCTTTTAGTGGGGTTATTGATGAGTGGATATGCTTTAACTCAGATGATATTTCAAGCACCTTTTGGTAGGCTTTCTGATGTAATCGGACGAAAAAAAACTTTGGTGTTTGGTTTGATCATTTTTACCGCAGGTTCTATTGTATGCTATTTGAGTGAAGATGTTTATACTCTTTTAGCGGGTAGATTTTTACAAGGTGCTGGTGCTATTGGAGCCGTTATTATGGCGATGGCGGGGGATTTAGTAAAAGAAGAAGATAGAGCAAAGGCGATGGCTATTTTAGGTGGAAGTATTGCGATTAGTTTTTCTTTAGCTATGGTTATTGGACCTATTGTTAGTGCTTCTTATGGGATTGAATTATTATTTTTAATTACTTCTATTTTATCTACTTTGGCTATATTTATAATTTTATTTAAAGTCCCAAACCCTCCTAAAATAAAACACACTTACAATAATAAACCAAAGATATTCGATATACTTTTCGAGCATAGCTTATTTACTATGAATATAACAAACTTTCTACAAAAAGGAATAATGACTTTTACTTTCGTAGTAATCCCAATCTATATGATTAATGAATTTTCATGGGATAAGAGTGATTTATTTAAAGTATATGTTCCAGGGGTTATATTAGGATTTTTAGCTATGGGTCCAGCAGCTATATTTGCGGAAAAGAAATTAAAAGCTAAACAAGTTTTAATAGTAGGAGTTATATTTTTTATATTATCATTCTATTTTATGAGCTTAAATGACGAGATATTTTTCATTACAGGTGTTTTATTGTTTTTCATAGGGTTTAATGTCCATGAGCCTATAATGCAATCATTGGTATCCAAATTAGCAAAAATACATGAAAAAGGAATATCCTTAGGAATATCAAATGCCTTTGGATATTTCGGGACATTCATAGGAGGAATGCTAGGAGCTTCTACTGTCCATAATTTTGCTTTATCAGAAATATTAATATTCATAGCTGTAATTGGCATAATGTGGATAATATCAATATCTTTAATAAAAAACCCTGGTAAAAATAAAAACTTATATTTAGATATAAATACTTTACAATCAAACTATACATCATCTATGGATAAAGAGGGTATTATAGAATGGTATATTAATGAGACTGAAAATACTCTTATTGTTAAATATAATGAAGATATTGTGTCTTCTGATGATGTTAAAAGTTCTTTAGTAGTTTAGTTATTTAGCTATAGGGAACCTCTATTAATTCAAAATAAATAGCTAATATTATATTTTAGCCTTATAGCAATTTTTATAAAATAGATGTAGCTACGGCTACACCGTATTTTATAAAAATCACTCTAAAACTAAAATCTAACATTATCTAAATTATTTGAATTAATAGAGGTTCCCTATAATGTTTTAGGGCATTATAGCTTTACAAAAAAGACTTAAGTTATTATATTCATCATATAAGGTAATATTATTCCTTTTTTTTGCTCCTTTGCATATTATATCTGCTTTTTTTATTATTTCATTTTTGATGTCTTCTAAGTATTCGTGATTGTCTAAATGTTTTTTTAATGCTTGTATTCTGTATTTGTCCATTATGGGGTATTTTTTTGATAATTGATTATTATGACCTCCATATTTTGTGATGTCATTAGATTTTATTAGTCCGAATTTATATTTTTTTGCTATTTTTAGAGTTAAGTCATAATCTTCGCATACTTTTAGGCTTTCATCGAAATAGCCTATCTCTTCAAATACTCTTTTATTTATCATTAGAGATGACATAGTTACTATACATTCTTTTATTGCTTCTTTGAATATATTTCCTTGATATTTTTTGTATTTTTTTGGTAATTGGACTTGATTATTATTTCTTATCCATTTTTCATTGCTTTGGGATACTAGTATATCTTTGTTATTTTTGTGGAAATGTATTTGGTTTTTTAGTTTTTCTTTTTCCCATATATCATCGGAATCTAAAAAACATATCCATTCATTTCTTGCTTTTTTAATGCCTTCATTTCTTGCTTTTGATACTCCAGAATTATCTATATAATGGTATATTATATTTTTATAATCTTTTGTAATGTCTTTTGTGTTATCGTTTGAGCCGTCATCTATTATTATGATTTCATTAGGAATTTCATCTCCAGCATATATGGAGTCTATTGCTCTTTTTAGATATTCATATCTATTGTATGTGGGGATGATACAACTTATTTTCATTGTTTTTATTTATATATAGTTTGGGGCATCATTTGAAAATAAGATTAAATCTTCTTTTTTTGTGATTTCTTTTAATGTCCCTTCTAATTTATTTTTATTTTTTAAAATTATTAACTTTTCTTTGTTTATATTCTCTTTAAAAATATCTCTATTTAAAGAAGCCGTTATTATTATTTTATCGAAAGTCTCATTCATTTTTTTTGCTATTTTTATATTAAGCTCTTTTGTGCTTTCTACTAAACCACAAGTTATTATTATCTTTCTTTTATTGTATGTAGAACTTATTTTAATGGCTTCGCTTATGCCTTTGTAGTTTCCATTGAAGCTGTCATCTATTATTATTTTATCTGTGTTTGTTAGTCTTTGTAGTCTGTGAGGGATAAATGGCATATCTTCTATTGCTTTAGAGATTTTAAAATCATTAATTTTAAATTCTTTGGCTATATCTATGCACACAGATAAATTATTTGCATTAAAAGAGCCTAAAAGTTGGCTTTTGTAGGTGGATTGCTTATATTCAAAAGTAATCCCATCAAGAGATGAATTTATTATGTTTATATCTTCCCCATATATTGCATAATTAGTTTTTATTTCTTTTTTGTCTTTGTTGTTTTTATGTAAAAATACTTTTTTTAATCTATTGCTTTGGATTAATTCAAATTTTGTATTTAGTATATTTTCATAGCTTTTAAAATACTCTATATGTTGCTCACCTATATCTCCTATAATTGCATAATGATGATTTAAGAGTTTTGATATTTCTAAAATATCTCCACTTCTTCTAGCTCCCGCTTCTACTATATATATCTCTGTATCTGTATCTAGGTTTGTGTTTATATCTTGGATTATCCCATTAATTGTATTTACTGATTTAGGGCTTTTGTAAGTATTATAACTTGATTTTAATGTATTATACAGAAAGTTTTTTATGCTTGTTTTACCATAGCTGGCGGTGATTGCTATTATTATTAAATTATCCATACTAAGCAATTTATTTTTTGCTTTCTTTTTGTAGTATTTCATTATAAAAATATCACTAATATTCATTAAGATTATAGCAATAGCAATATTAGGAAGTATCATTAAATTATAATAAGCCTCATCTATATATATATAGCTAATGATTATGCTTGATAATAATAAAAATATAAATCTCTGGACTTTAGAAGTTATTATTAGTTTTTTGTCTTGAGTAAAATACCACCAAAAGAAAAACACAAAATATATTAAATAAAATCCGAGCATATAAATATCTAATAAATAAAAATAAACTAATGGAATGATAAAGTATATAAAATGATGTTTCTTTTTATGGTGTTTAAACATAACTCTACTTAGAGAGTAATTATACCATTGTAAATTAAGTATCAAATACAAAGATAGCATGATTGTAAAAAGAATTTGTCCTATTATGTCCATATTAATTAAATTCATTTAAAATATCTTTCTCTATTTTTTTAAGATTTTTTATAAAAAAATAATGGTCGCCATCATATTCTATTAGCTTTGATTGTGTTATTAATTCATTTATTTTATATGCTGTCCATAGTGGGGTGGCTGTATCTTCTTTTCCCCATAAAATGAGAGCTTTATTTTTAAATTTTTTAAATTCATTTGAGAAATCTTCATCTACTACATTTTTAAATGTTTCATACATATTTTGTGGCATATCTTTCACATCTTTTGATTTAAAGTATTTAGATATATTTATAAAAGAGAATTTTTTTAATATTTTGAAAATAGTAATCTTACTCTTAACTAGTAATGATTTTTTAGTTAAAATACCAGAAGTTGATAATAAAACTAAAAAGTCAGGATTTAATAAAGTAGCTACTTTTCCACCAAATGAATGTCCTACGATTATGTCTTTTTTAAATTTTTTACTTTTTAAAAATAAAGCAATTATATTTGCATAATCATTAGTGTTTAAAATCTCTTTATTATTTGATTTTCCAAAACCTGGCATATCTATGAAGATTAATCTCATATCATTAAAGTAGTCTTTAAATACAGACATAATTTCTTTATTAGAGCCCCATCCATGGAGAAAAATAATATCTTGTTGTTTATTTGATGGATTAATTAAAGAGTAGGATATATCAAAAGATATATCCTTGTAAGAAATATTAGAAATTGCCAAATTTAATGAATTAAATATGTAATTTCTATTATTTTAGCCATTTGATGTTATTTTAGCGATTAAGTCTTTTTGAGCTTCTTCAGCTTTTTCAAGATCTATTTGGCATGTTCCTGCATTTTCATGACCACCACCACCGTAATTTAAGCAAAGCTCACCGATAGATGTTTTTGAAGTTCTATTAATGATAGAATTACCAATAGCAAAAACCATATTTTGTTTTTTAAAGCCCCAAATTTTATGGATAGATATATTTGTCTTTGGATAAAGTGCATAAATCATAAATCTATTTCCAGGGTATATAATGTCTTCATTAGTTAAATCTAAAACTACAAGATTATCATGAACTGTGGTGCATCTTTTTAGTTGTTGCTTGAAGTCATTATCATACTTATTATATATTGCTACTCTCTCTTCTATATCTGCATGAGCCATAATTTCTTTAATGGTATGCACATTGCAATACTCAACTAAATCCATCATTAGATTATAATTAGATATTCTAAAACTTCTAAATCTTCCTAAGCCTGTTCTTGCATCCATTAAAAAGCTAAGCATATCCCATCCTTGAGGATCTAAAATCTCTTCTCTTGAGAATTGTGCTGAATCTGCTTTATCAACAAACTCCATCATTTCTTCAAAAAAGTCAGGAAATTTACTTTCTCCACCATAATAATCAAAAACAACTCTAGCAGCAGAAGGTGCTTTAGGGTCGATTATATGATTATCTTTTTTTTCATTTCTTATAGTTTCACTTAAATGATGATCAAATGCTAAGTTAATTCCCTCAACATAAGGGATATTTGTAGATATATCATTATTGGTAACTTCTATTTTCCCATCTTGCATATCTTTTGGATGCACAAACAATATATCATCTATGATATCTAATCTCCTAAGTAGCACGGCACAAACTAAGCCGTCCATATCGCTTCTTGTAATTAACCTAAATTTCTTTGACATTTGATATTTCCTTATAAAATAATAATTTTCTTACTTATGTAATTCTACATAAAAATCTTTAAAGAACTAGTGAAATCGAAAAAATATTTAAGATTTTTAAAAAAACTTAGAAATTCCTTAAATATTTGTTATAATATCATCTGTTTTTAAGATTACTAAAATCTTGAAAGTTTTACAAAAAAATAAAGCAAAAGAATTAAAGGGGCAAAAAATGAGAACTCTTGCAATAACAAGAAATGAAGACTTGCTAAAAGGAATTAAAAGTAGACTATCTTCTATGTCATACCAAGTAGATGAAGCTGATAATATCCCAGATGGTGAATATTTTATCAATATAAGAAATTATGATTTAGTTTTATGTGAGCTAGATATAGAGGGCATTAGCGGGATGGGTCTTATAAAGCTAACAAAAGAAATATCCAATAAAACTTCTTTTATTCTTCTTTCAAGTGAAGATAAAAAAGAAATAGAAATAGAAGCTTTTGAAAAAGGAGCTGATGATTTCATACTTAATACTGTTGATTTTGATATTTTAATGGCTAGAGTTGAGTCTAAATTAAAATTTAGTGGAAATAAAGTAATTATTATAAATGATTTATGGATTACTCCTGAAGAAGAAAGAATTACATATAAAGAACAAGATATAGAATTAAAAGGAAAACCTTTTGAGGTTTTAACTCATCTAGCTCGTCATAAAGAGCAAATAGTTTCTAAAGAGCAATTACTTGATGCTATATGGGAAGAGCCTGAGCTTGTAACTCCTAATGTAATAGAAGTAGCAATTAATCAAATTAGACAAAAAATAGATAAACCACTTGGTATTTCTACTATAGAAACAATAAGAAGAAGAGGTTATAGATTCTGTTTTAGTGTAGATCAAGAGTAGGAGTTTTCTTTGGCACTTAAAGTCTTAGATGATTGCATTGCTTGTGATGTATGCATAGAAGAATGTCCTAATGATGCTATTGAGGCTGGGACTTTGTATTGTGTAATAGATCCTGATAAATGCACAGAATGTATAGATAAATATGATGAGCCTATTTGTATTATTGTTTGTCCTGTTGATTGTATAGTTCCAGATAAGGATCATGTGGAAAATGTGGTTGAATTAAGAGCTAAATATAAGAAAGATTAGCTCTAATTACCGAGCTTCTTTATAAAATATGGCTAAAATTACCTGCGTTATAGATATTGGCTCTAACTCTACTCGTATGAGTATTTTCAAAAAAACTTCAAGATTTTCTTTTCATATTATTAAAGAATTTAAGTCCATGACTAAAGTAAGTAGTGGAAGTTATGATAATAATAATATCTTACAAGAAGATTCTATGCAAAAAACCATAGATGTTATATCTTCTTTTGCCTCCATCGCAAAATCATATAAAGCTACTAAAATCCTTGCTATTGCTACTATGGCTGTGAGAAATGCTCCTAATAAGATAGACTTTAAAAATAGAATAAAAAAAGCAACAGGTATTAGTATAAAAATCATAGATGGTGATAAAGAAGCTACCTTAGGAGCTATTGGTGTTATTAATCTTTTACCTCTAAAAAATGGTGTGATTATAGACACAGGTGGTGGCTCTAGTGAAATATCTATTGTTAAAAATTCTAATATCATCACAACAAAATCAGTTGATTTAGGCTGTATTAATATGAAAGAATTATTTTTTGATAGAAATGACATTGATGGGTGCAAAACACATATTCAAAACACTATCAAAGATATAGAAAATATTGATGGTTTGGATACTGCCATCTTAGTGGGAGGAAGTGGAAGAGCTTTTTCTAAAATACTTCTTGATACATCAGAGTCTATTCCTTTAATTCATGGTTTTTCATATACTATGGAAAATTTTCTAGAGCTTAAAGATAAAATGCAAGATATGGATAGCCAAAGTCTTTTAAGTGAAGGAGTTCCTAAAGATAGGATAGATACTATTAAGCCTGCTATTTTAGTAATATCCCAAGTGCTAAAAAAACTTTCCATTAAAAAAATTATGGTTTCTTCTGTTGGTGTTAGAGAAGGAGTCTTTTTATCAGATATACTTAAAGGTAATAATTATAAATTTCCTAATAATTTTAATGTAGGGATTAAATCTATTAGAGATCAATTCGTAACAGAAGATAAAGAATTAATTTATGCTAAAAATATTTCTTATAAATTATTTGATATATTTCAAGATAAGCATAATTTAGATGATTCTAAAAAGAAATACCTTTATTATGCTTTAGTATTTTTATATTCAAATTCATTTATAAATGTAAGCAAAAAGAGCCAACACAGTAGATATGTTATTTTAAATAAAAGAATTTTTGGTTTAAGTCATCAAGAAAAAGCACTTCTCTCAGTGGTCATAAAATACACAGGTCAAAAAATGATAGACGAAAAACATATTGCAAAACTTTATAATTTAGTGGATTATAATACAGCTTATTGGTTATGTCTTCTGCTTTCTATTAGTGTAAATATTAGTTTTGATACTACTAAAAAATTGGATATTTCTTTAAATGATAATTTACTATCAATTAAAAGCAATAAAAATCTTGCATTAGAAAAGCAATCAATAGATAAGATAAATTTCAACAAAGAAATAGAATTTAATTGGGCTTAAAAGTGAAAAATATCTTATTTGCTATTATTTATTTGAAGCTTTCTTTTTTTTATAAATACTTGCCTTTTATTTACTACCCTATAATGGCATTTATATCAAAGATATTATTTATTCTAGTCAAAAAAAGAAGAAAAATAGCAAAGATAAATTTAGATTATATCTATGCAGGTAAATATAGCGACAAAGAAAAAGAAGATATTATTTTAAAAAGTTTTAATAATTATATGTTTGCCTTAAGAAGCTTTATCGAAAACTATAATTTACCTAAGAGGGAGCTAGAAAAAAGAATATCTTTTAAAAATAAAGAGATAGTAGATAAAGCATTTAAAGATGGTAGAAGAGTCATTATAGCCTCAGGTCATTTTGGTCATTGGGAGACATTAATCCTAGCAACTACTGCTTTTATTACCAATAGAGGTGCAGGGATAGCACAATATACGGATTCTCCTTTTATGAATAAAATAATGCATAAAGTTAGAGAGCAATTTGGTGGTTTTGTGTTTGATAGGCATAATGGCTTGATTAAATTTCTTAAAATGCTTAAAGATAAAGATGATGCTGTTTTGATACTTGATCAAAAGGTGAGAGTGGAGAGTGGTGTTAAAGTAGATTTTTTGGGCAAACCTACTTATTATATGAATACAGCCTCATTAATGGCTAGAAAGTATAATTTTGTAATTATTCCTACATATATAAATACTATAAATGAAAAAGAGCATATTATAGAGTTTCACGAAGCAATAGAGTCAGATAAAAATAAAAGAAAAGAAGATGATTATAAAGAGATGTGTCAAAAACAAGCCTCTGCTTTAGAGAAACATATAATTAAAGACCCACATTTATGGCATTGGATGCATAAAAAATGGGAATATGATATTAAGGGAATGTATGAAAAAATTTAGTAAAGAAAATATAAAATATTCTTTTTTCGCAAATACCACTTATGCTCTAAATGGTTTAAAAGAAGTAATCTCTAATGAAACATCAATAAAAGTCGAATTAATAGTAGTTATATTTATATGGATTTTTCTTATATTTGTAGATATAGAGCTTCATTATAAAGCCATTTTAGGTATATCATCGCTTTTGCCTATTTTAATAGAATTTATAAATTCAGCAATTGAGCGATGTGTAGATTTAGTAACTCAAGATTATCACGAAATGGCAAAAAAAGCAAAAGATGCTGGAAGTGCAGCTGTTTTTGTATCCATAGTGATTACCACTTTAATTTGGGCATATTGCATATATGCTATAATGCTTATAGAAGCTTAGTTATGGAATGATTTCTGCTTTTTAAGGAATAAGCTATCAAGGAAAGATGTAATACAACAAGGAATAAAGTTGAATTTTATAAAATTATCTATAATAACTATTTTGTTATCAATAGGACTAAAATCTTATACTACAATGGAATTAGCAAGTAATATATCTACTTTAGATATAAATATGCAATATTATTTTTTCGTAGAAGATAAAAAAGCTTTCTTAATAAGAGAAAGAAACAATAAAACATACTCTTTATGGTATTATACAAGTGATAGAAAATGGCAACCTATTCATAATGCTAGTGCTTTTGATGGTTTTGGTGAAGCTATGGCTAATCTTAGCAATATTTTGGTAAATAAGACTAGTGAGCAAATTACTTTTGGAAATATCAACAATAATAATATAGATAATAATATTAAAGACTTATTAAGCAATGTAGCAAATAAAACAGTAAAAATAGGTTGGTATTTTTGGGCAAATCAAAGAGCTTTTTTAATTAAAAGAAATCCTAATAATGAAATTAGCATATGGCATTATGCGAGTGGAAGAAAATGGCAACCTGTCCATAATGCTAGTGCCTTTGATGGTTTTCCTAAAGCAGGTAAAACCTTCGATAATGTTGTTTTTATTCCATCAAGTAATACTCTTAGTTTAGGGAGTGTTATTAATGAAAATGGAATGAAAATGCCACCTATGCCTAGCTTGTATTAATGGGGAAGGGTTGATACGGATTGCGGAGTAAAACGGGGGAATTTTTTTCTGTCCTTCGCAATTAGAATCCGATTGATTTTGTGTAGAAAATGTGCTACAATACGGGTTCATTTTATTAAAAAGGTTAAAACAATGAAGACAATTATTTTTTCAGCAATGCTAATATTTGTAGGGACATTTTTTTCTGTTTCTATGACTGGATGTGATGGTAAAGATAGTAAAACAAAATATCAGCACCCTCTTCACAGAACTGATACAAAGGAGTAATATAGTTGGAATATTTATTAGCTTTAATAGTTATTTCTACTTTTGTATTTGTAGCTTTTTTTCTTGTTTTGTATTTTTCTAATTTTATGTCTCATAATGTAAAAGTTAAGATTAATAAACATGCCAAAAGAGAAAGCGAGCAAATTGCAAATAAAAATAAGCTTTTAGGTGCTATATCAACTATACACTCTGCGAAAAACTCTAATGCTTTGAATAATGCTCTAAAAGACTTTTATCAAAGCATTAGATATCATCAAACTCACAATATAAATTTTTTAGATAAAAATTTAGATAAGCTAAATATATCTGTAATTAAATTTGCAAAATATAAATCATTTAAACTATATGGGCTAGATTTAAAACATCAAGCATCTAGGGATTATCTAATGTATTTAAAGAAAAACTCATTAAATGCACATTAAATTATTAATATATTCATTTGTATTTGCGGTGTTTATAGTATCTTGTGGAAGTAGTGGAAATGGCTTTATTAATGGTCTAAAAAAAGACTCTCAAAAAAGATCTGTTTTGATTATAAAAAATGCTTCTAAACTTACAATGCAAAGCATAGAACTCGCAAAAAAAAGCTTTACTTACAGAAAAGAAGAACTACCAAAAGGGCTTAATTGTCTTACATTAGGATTTTCAAAAGATAAGACAACTCGTGATATAAATCTTAGCTTAGTATCTAGTGGACAATGGACAAAAGGCGATTTTATATGCGAAATTGATGATTATAAAAACTTTGATAAAAGTATATCAGGAGAATTTAATACAATTTTTATTTTAGATAAATAATATAAGGAAACACATGAACTTCATAGAAGATTACAAAAACCACACAAAACAAAGACAACTTGAAGGCATTACACCTCTTGCTTTAAATACAAAACAAACTGCTAGTTTAATCGAATTATTAAAAGAAGAAAATATAAAAGAGAGTGAATATCTTTTAAATCTTTTTGAAAATAAAATCAACCCTGGAGTTGATGATTCTGCTTATATTAAGGCTAGTTTTTTGAATGATATAGTTCAAGAAAAAACAAAATCAAAAGTAATAAATAAAGAAAAAGCCATAGAGTTATTAGGCACTATGATAGGTGGATTTAATGTTAATCCTCTTATAGAAGCTTTAAAGCTTGATAATGAATTAGCTTCTTTGGCTTCTAAGCAATTACAAAAATTATTATATGTTTATGATAGCTTTAATGATATAAAAGAGCTTATGGATAATGGTAATAAATATGCAAAAGAAGTTATTTCTTCGTGGGCAAATGCTTTATGGTTTACACAAGCTGAGGATTTAGAAAAAGAAATAACTTTAACTGTGCTAAAAATAGATGGCGAAACAAATACAGATGATTTATCTCCAGCACAAGATGCTTTTACAAGAAGCGATATACCTCTTCATGCCAATGCATTTTTAAAAACTAGAATAGATAATCCATTAGAAACTATTAAAAAACTAAAAGAAAAAGGTCATTCTTTAGTTTATGTAGGAGATGTAGTAGGCACAGGAAGCTCAAGAAAGTCGGGCATTAATTCTATTCAGTGGCATATGGGAGATGATATTGATTATATCCCTAATAAACGGACTAAAGGTATAGTAATAGGACAAACAATAGCTCCTATTTTTTATAATACAGCACAAGATAGTGGAGCATTACCAATAGAGGCTGATGTAGATAATTTAAATACGGGAGATATTATCACTATCAAGCCTTATGATGGAGAAATAATCAAAGATGGTAAAGTCATAAGCACTTTTAATTTATCACCAAATACGATTACTGATGAATATAAAGCTGGAGGAAGAATACCTCTAATTATAGGACGAAATCTATGCTATAAGGCTAGAGAGACTTTAAATATGCCTAAAGAAGATATTTTCAAAAAACCATCAAGTAAATCAAGCTCAAGCAAAGGATATACACAAGCTCAAAAAATTATAGGAAAAGCATGTGGATTAAAGGGAGTGAGAGCTGGAGATTATGTAGAGCCAACAGCTTCAACAGTAGGCTCACAAGATACGACAGGACCTATGACAAGAGATGAAATTAAAGAGCTTTCCGCATTAAGCTTTGGAGCGGATATGGTAATGCAGAGCTTTTGTCATACAGCAGCTTACCCAAAACCAAGCGATGTAGACTTACAGCATACCTTGCCTGATTTTATAAGCACAAGAGGTGGGGTTGCTTTAAAGTCTGGTGATGGGGTTATTCATTCATGGTTAAATAGATTATGCTTGCCTGATACATTAGGCACAGGAGGAGACTCTCATACTAGATTTCCTATTGGTATTTCTTTTCCTGCTGGTAGTGGATTAGTAGCTTTTGCTGCGGTTTCTGGAACTATGCCTTTAAATGTCCCTGAATCTGTGTTAATTAGATTTAGTGGAGAATTACAAAAAGGAATTACTTTAAGAGATGTGGTAAATGCTATACCTTATTATGCGATAAAACAAGGCTTGCTAACGGTAGATAAAAATAATAAAAAAAATATCTTTGCAGGTAAAATAATAGAAATAGAAGGTCTTCCCAATTTAAAAGTAGAACAAGCATTTGAATTAAGTGATGCTTCAGCAGAAAGAAGCTCGTCAGGATGTAGTGTGGCATTAAATAAAGAAGTAATAATAGAATATCTTTCATCAAATATAAAACTAATAGAGCAAATGATAAAGAATGGCTATCAAGATACAAAAACACTTCAAAGAAGAGCAGATAAAATGCAAGAATGGATTAAAAACCCTACACTTTTTGAAGCAGATAAAGATGCTGAATATGAAGAAATTATAGAAATTAATCTAAATGACATAATAGAGCCTATTTTAGCATGTCCAAATGACCCTGATGATGTAGCAACTCTAAGCGAGATATTAGCAGATGATAAAAGACCAACAAATATAGATGAGGTGTTTGTAGGAAGCTGTATGACAAATATAGGACATTACAGAGCATTAGGAAATATACTAAAAGATGAGGGGCAGACCCCAACCAAACTATGGATTGCACCTCCAACGAAAATGGATAAATCACAATTAGTAAGTGAGGGATATTATTCAATTTTTGGAGCTTCATCAGCAAGAATAGAAATCCCAGGATGTAGCTTATGTATGGGAAATCAAGCAAGAGTTAAAGATGGTGCCGTAGTATTTTCTACAAGCACGAGAAATTTTAATAATAGAATGGGTAAAGATGCTCAGGTATATCTAGGAAGTGCAGAATTAGCTGGAGTATGTGCTACTTTAGGGAGATTGCCTAAGGTAAATGAGTATATGGATTTAGTAGATAAGAAGATAAAAGATGATGATAAAAAAGATATTTATAAATACTTGAATTTTCATCAAGTAAATGATGAGAGTTTAGGGGAATTATTAAAATAAGTTTCAAAAATGACTGTTAAAAACTTTAAAAACCTAAAAAATAAAAGAAAAATAGTTATGCTTACAGCCTATGACAGCATCTTTTCATCTTTATTCGCAGATACAGTAGATGCCATACTAGTAGGTGATAGCCTAAATATGAGCTTTAATGGAAATGATGACACTTTAAATATAACTCTTGATGAAATGATTTATCATTCTAAAGCTGTTAAGAGAGGTTCTAAAGATACTATGGTAATTCTTGATTTACCATTTGGAACATACACAAATAAAAAAGAAGCTTTCAAATCAGCCAAAAAAGCCTATCAAAAAGCAGGAGTAGGTGCCATAAAGCTAGAGGGCGGAGAAGAAAAAGCAGATATAGTTAAATATCTTTGCGATAATAATATAGCCGTTATGGGACATATTGGTTTATTGCCCCAAAAAGTAAGAAACTTAGGCGGATATTTCATAGTAGGCAAAGATGAAGAATCCAAACAACAATTACTAAAAGATGCCAAAGCAATAGAGCTAGCAGGAGTATTTGCCATAATAATAGAAGGTGTAGTCAAAGAAACCGCAAGTTTTATCGCTAAAAACATAAATATCCCCTTAATAGGAATAGGCTCTGGCAACGAAGTAGACGGACAAGTTTTAGTATATACGGATATGTTAGGACTTTATGAAAAATTTACACCTAAGTTTTCAAGAAAATATGCTAATATATCTAATGTAGTTAGAGAATCTGTCCAAAAATACAAAGAAGATGTTCTAAACTCTAACTTTCCAAATGATAAGGAGAGCTTTTAGATGAAAACAAATATATTAATATTATTGCTAGTATCTTTTCTATTTTCAAAAGAAAGCATACAAATAACTAGAAGCGTAGACAAAGATGATTCAAGCATAGTAAGTGCCACAGCAATTATGTATTTAGACCAAAATATAAATACTATATTTAAAAAAATCGTAGATTTCCCTAATTACCATAAAACTATAGATGTCATTGATAAATCTGAAGTATATTATCAAAATAATAATACAATAAAATTAAAAATGACAGCTAATATATTATATATGTTTGATGCAGTAAATCATTTTTCTCATCAAGTAAATGGAGATAATCACCAAATCACATGGACATTAGATGACAAAAAAGATAATGTCCTAGAATATGCTAAAGGCGGATGGAAATTAGAAAAATTATCAAATAAAATGACTAAAGTAACTTACAATAATTCAATAAAAACCCCCTCATTTATGCCATTAATCATTAGTAATTACATTATTGGTAAAGGAGTAGAAGATTCTACTTTGTGGTTAATGAAAGATAATTAAAAAATATTTATCCCACCTTAGAAGAGGACGAAATGGGCTAAGTCGCATAAAGATAAATAGTTATACTATAGGGAACCTCTATTAATTCAAAATAAATAGCTAATATTATATTTTAGCCTTATAGCAATTTTTATAAAATAGATGTAGCTACGGCTACACCGTATTTTATAAAAATCACTCTAAGACTAAAATCTAACATTATCTAAATTATTTGAATTAATAGAGGTTCCCTTATATAAAAATCCTACAACAATAAAAATATGTAATTTAGAACACTGTTTTATATAAATTATAGAACTTTTTAGGTAAACTACAAGTATGAAATTCAACGACTATTCAAAGAATTATAGTTAAAAAGTCATACATATATAAGGATAAGTTGGTGGAACTAAACAAATCAATAATATAATCAAGTTAGGGAAAGCGGACTTCTATCAAATGATACTATATTTATAAAATAAAGATTTTTATTCGTATTTATATCATCATTTTTTTGTGAAAAAAAACGAAGCCAAAAACCACTCTTTCACTTCCTTGACCACTTCGTGGCAAACCTTAAAAATATATCTTAAAGCCTAAAAATTGCAAACCCACTTCGCTCAGACATCCGACTTTCTGGACGGCTTTAAGACATATCTTTAAGCTTTCTCATAGACAGAGGGCAGATAAGGATTTAATAGTTTAAAAGACAGACTATAAACTAAGGCTTGTAGTCTGGAGTATGTGGGTTTTAGTATTGGAGTTATGTTTTGTCGAAGTAGGGTAAGTGTTTAGTGAATAGTAAATCTCTGACCCGCAATTTTTAGCATTGTCGTTAATTTTGCCAATGAAAGAAGTAATCCTTTTTTCCCTCG
>JAJVLF010000210.1 GCA_029255845.1 Campylobacterota bacterium
TTATAGTTGCTAATAGTATTAAGATAGGGTTGTCTATGATGGGGATAGAGGCTAAAGAGAAGATGTATTAGGTTATTTGGGTTCTTAAAGGTTCCCTAAACATACTATACAAAAGGATTGATTATGTCATTAGCTTCTAGTAACGATATTAAACCTGAAGACAAAAACGATAAAAAATCTTTATTTATTTGGCTAGATATTTTAGGGTGAAATAGAGATAAGTTCATTTATGAGCTTAGAAGATGGCGATATCATTATGTCTGGCACACCTAAAGGGGTAAATACCTATAAAGTTAATGATAAATTTACAGGAAAGATTTATGATAAAGATAAACTACTTATAGAATCAGCTTGGCAAGCGGTAAGCTGATGAAATAAGTCCTATTGAATGATAACAAGACAAAACATAAAATTATTATCAAATCTATCTTTTCTTATAGACTGATTTAAAGCTCTTATTTCTATTAGACTTCTTGCAAAACCCATCAAATTGGATATATGAGTTATAGGGAACCTCTATTAATTCAAAATAAATAGCTAATATTATATTTTAGCCTTATAGCAATTTTT
>JAJVLF010000211.1 GCA_029255845.1 Campylobacterota bacterium
TTATTCTAAAGCAGAATGAGGTTAAAACCTCATTTCCAAATTAGGAAATGGGACTTTAGTCTCATCTTTATGTTTGTAGAATTAATTACAAATCAGTATCTCTATATAAAGTAACAATAAACTGCTCTCCATTTACATCATTTTCAAAATCCACTCTTTTATGATTTTTATATATCCTTTTTATCCCAGAACCTATACCGCTATAAGGCACAAGATACTGACCGTAAGATACTAAGACAGGATTTCTAGCAATAGAATTCCCATTTTTTATCTTTTCAATATCCAGATGATTTGCCAAAATACCAGAGCTTATAATCTCTAATCTATCTTGAAAAAGAAAAATCATAATAGGTGATTGATAAGTATAATCTCTATGAAATAATGCATTAACTATCGCCTCTTCTATCGCATTTATAGATATTTCTAATTTTGAATTTGCATTAAATCCATCACCATCTTTTATATTTTTCAAATTCCGTTTTAAAAATGAAATAGATGTTTGAAATTGCTCATCTAAGCTCCCTTTAGCTTCTAATTTTTCTATATAGTTGTCATCTTCTATATCATT
>JAJVLF010000212.1 GCA_029255845.1 Campylobacterota bacterium
TTAATGGGAACTATTAACAATGATACTATTACTTTAGCCATTGGTGAAGTAAAATACAAAGGAATTATTTATGAAAATAACAATAGTAGGCACAGGATATGTAGGTATCTCGAATGGAATATTATTAGCACAACATAATGAAGTTGTGGCATTAGATGTCATTCCTAAAAAGATAGAAATGTTAAATAATAAAATATCTCCAATAAAAGATACAGAGATAAGTAAATATCTTAAAGATAAAGAATTAAACTTTAGGGCTACTTTAGATAAAAAAGATGCTTATCAAGATGCCGAGTTTATTATTATATCAACACCTACTAATTATGAGACAAAAACAAATTATTTTAATACTTCATTAGTTGAAGCTGTCATCAAAGATGTTTTAGAGATTAATCCAAATGCTACTATGATAATTAAATCAACTATACCTGTAGGGTTTACAAAAAGTGTAAGAGAAAAATATGATACAAATAATATCATTTTTTCACCGGAATTTTTAAGAGAAGGTAGTGCATTGCAAGATAATTTGCATCCTAGCAGAATAATCGTGGG
>JAJVLF010000213.1 GCA_029255845.1 Campylobacterota bacterium
CAATTTTTAGTTTTGTTGCTAATGAAGACGATAAGGACGCAAACGGTTTTATTCCTGACGCTTCATTAGATATTAAAGAAGGTGCAACAGTTAATAAACATAGCAGGGATAAGCTAGATGAGTATATAAGCCACTATAACGAAATATTTAACACTAAATTTTCAACTAAAGACAGCCAGTCTTACTACAATTATTATAATGATATTGCTAAAAAAGTTAAAGAGCAAAAAATTGATATTTTGCTAGTGGTAAATATGTTTTTGACGGGGTTTGATAGCCCACCACTCAATACATTGTATGTTGATAAAAACCTGAAATATCACGGCTTGATACAAGCTTTTTCAAGAACAAATAGAATTTTAAACGAGCAAAAATCACAAGGAAATATTGTTTGTTTCCGTAATTTGAAAAAGGCAACTGATGACGCAATTACCTTATTTTCAAATAAGGATGCTAAAGAAACAATTTTAGTTGAGCCTTATGAAGATTACGTGACTAAGTTTAACAAGTCTTTTTCTGAATTACTTGGCATTACTCCAACTGTAAAAAGTGTTGATAGCCTAGCAAGTGAAGACGATGAACTTGCTTTCATAAAGTCTTTTAGAGACTTAATGAGGTTAAAAAATGTATTGACCAGCTTTGCTGATTTCAAGTTTGAAGACTTAGCAATGAATGAGCAGAGTTTTGAGGATTATAAGAGTAAATATTTAGACCTATACGATAAGGTTAAAGGTGAGCATGATAAAGAAAAAGTCTCTATTCTTGATGATGTAGATTTTGAGCTGGAACTTATTCACCGTGATGATATAAATGTTGCTTATATTTTAAGGTTATTAGCAAATCTTAAAGATTCTAAACCTAGTGATCGGGAAAAACAGAAAAAAGCTATTACTGATTTATTGTCAGGGGACATCAAGCTTAGAAGTAAAAAGGAACTTATTGAAAAATTTATTACTGAAAATGTTTTGAAACCTGAAGATAGTGAAAATATTGAAGAAAATTTTGAGTCATTTTGGGATGAAGAAAAACAAAAAGCTATTGCCTTAATTTGTGAAGAAGAGGGCGTAGAAGCTGATAAATTGCAGGAAGTTATAGGGAACTATATTTATACAGAAAGAACACCGATTAGGGATGATATTGTCGCTATACTTAAGGAAAAGCCAAAAATACGAGAAAGAAAGACGATTGCTGAAAGAATTATTAACAAGATAAAAGATTTTGTTGAAACTTTTATTGATGGGATAGGTGGGTAATTTAGATAAATAAATTTTAAAAGAAACATTTACCTTATTACTATATTAAATATGATTGAAACTATTTCTATAAAAAATATCGCCAGTTATGATAATGAAGGTATTACACTCAATGAATTAAAAAAAATAAATTTTATTTATGGTGCTAATGGAACAGGAAAAACAACAATTTCCAATTTTATAGCAGATAAAATTAATGATGAGTATTTATGTTGTAACCTTGAATGGAAACAAGGACAAAAATTAAACACACTAGTTTACAATAAAAAATTTAGGGAGAATAATTTTGGTAAGGGAAAAATAGAAGGAGTGTTTACTTTAGGAGAAGCAACTAAAGATGATATTAATTTAATAGAAGAAAAACATAATAAGTTAAAAATCCTAAAGGATGAGGGAACTCAAAAAAATGATACCTTAAAAAAACAAGAAAAAGTTAAATTAGACGAAGTTGATTCTTTTAAAGAAAGTGTTTGGATAAAAGTTTATAAAAAGCATGAGGGGGAATTTAAGGAAGCTTTTCAAGGTTCAATGCAGAAAGAGAGTTTTAAAAATAAGCTACTTTCTGAGTTTGATACAAATATATCATCATTACAGAATTTTAGTGATTTAAAAGAAAAATCAAAAACAATTTTTGGAAAAACTCCTGAAAGTATTCAATCAATAAAAGTTATCGAGTTTGAAAAAATTATTAGTATTGAAAATGAAGAAATATGGGGTGGTAAGATAATTGGTAAATTAGATGTTGATATTTCTAACTTAATACAAAAATTAAATCTTAATGACTGGGTTAATCAAGGTAGGTCATATTTGCTGGATGATGTCTGTCCTTTTTGCCAAGAACCAACAATTACGGAAAAATTCAAAAAACAATTAGAAGGTTATTTTGATGAATCCTTTACTACATCTATTAAAAAAATATCAGAATTTAATACTGATTATACTAGGTTAACACTTAATATTATTAATGAATTAACACAAATAGAAACAAAAGAAAAATCAAACAAAGGAACTAAGTTAGATATTGATAAGTTCTCTTCTTATTTAAAAACTTTAGTAAGCCAAATTAATGCTAACAATGGGTTATTGGAAGACAAAATAAAAGAACCAAGTAGAAGTATTAATTTAACACCAACAAAAGATCAGCTGGATAGTATTGAAAAATTAATTTGTAATGCTAATATAGAAATAAAAAAGCACAATGATATTGTAATAAATTTCAATACAGAAAGAAGTAGCTTAGTTCAAGATATCTGGAAATATATTGTCGAAGAAGAAAAGGTTGATATTGAAAAATATAAAAATAAAATTAATGGATTGGATAAGGGTATTTCTAAATTAACGAAAGATGTTGATGATAAAATAAATTCCTATTTTGTTTTAAATAATGAAATAAAAGAATTAACAAAAAATGTAACCAGTATACAACCAACAGTTGATGAGATTAATAAAACTTTACAATATTATGGTTTTGATAATTTTGAGATTGTTCCATCGGCACTTAATGAAAGCTATTATCAAATAAAAAGAGAAAATGGAGCATTGGCTGAATCAACATTAAGCGAGGGTGAAATTACTTTTATAACTTTTCTATACTTCTTGCAACTTGCTAAAGGTTCAACCGATAAGGAAACTATTACAGATGAAAGAATTTTAGTTATTGATGACCCTATTTCTAGCCTTGATAGCAATGTTCTGTTTGTTGTTAGTACCCTTATAAAGGATATTATAAAAAATATTAAAAATAACATTGGAAGTATAAAACAATTACTACTTTTAACCCATAATGTTTATTTCCATAAAGAAGTATCTTTTATTGATGGGAGAACAATGGAATGTAACCGTACTAATTATTGGATTTTAAGAAAAAATAATAGAATTTCATCAATTCAATCATTTAATATGGAAAATCCAATAAAAACTTCCTATCAGTTATTATGGAATGAAATAAAAAATAAAGACAGAAACTCCATTATAACAATACAAAATACAATGAGACGAATTATTGAAAACTATTTCAAAATGTTAGGTGGGTACAAAGATGACTATCTTATACAAAAATTTAAGTCAAAAGAAGAACAAGAAATATTTAGGTCATTAATTTGTTGGATTAATGATGGTTCTCATAGTATATCTGATGACTTATTTATTGAATCACAAGATGATACAGTAGATAAATATTTAAAAGTATTTGAAGATATTTTCATTCTAACCAAACATAAAGGTCATTATGATATGATGATGAGTATTGAAGGATAGAAAATAATTTTTTTAATAAAGAAAGAAAAAAACTTAAAGCTAAACAGGAAGGATGAAAAAAGTTAAAAAATTTTAAGCTTATTTAACAGTATAAAAACCGTATAATAACTATACGGTTTTTATATGATCAAAAATCAAACAAATCTAACTGTCCTTTTTTGTCATTCTCCTTTTTGTCGGATTGTTTAGGTTGTTCCTGGACTTCAGGAACTACTTCTTTTTTTGTTTCTGTTTTGACTGCTTCACCTGGTTCTATTACCTCTAATTCCAGGATAGATTTTATAGCTTCATGTTGTTCCTGAAGTTTTAACTTAGCATCCCAGTTGCCCAGGTAATGAGCGGGGGTGTAGTAAACTTCTCGGAATTCCATAGATAAAGTATTTCCAATAATTACCTCTGCTGGAATATGCCACAAACTTAATTGTAAATAACACATTAAGCCCGCTATCCTATCAACATCAGTACATTGAACCCATAGTTTTTCCGCTGGATTAAGTTTATGCTCTCGCATGGTTTTAGCAAAAGCTAATACCATTCCTCCAGCACCACAGGCAGGCTCACATAATGTAATAAAAGGTTTTTCAAGGTTCTCTAATTCATCTCCGTATGTAAGTTGAGCTAAAAGTAAGGAAAGTTCAGGTGGTGTAAAAAATTGACCGTTATTTGTGTTACCAAGTTCCAGTTCCATGTATAGACTTCCTAAAATATCTCGTGGTTCAGGTTCTAGTAATACAATTAAGTTTGCAAACAATTCAGCTATTTTGTTGGCTTCTTCTTTTGAGTATTTTCCTACAATTTCCATATATTCACTTTCAAGAGTTTCAGACTTGAAAACTCCATTATGTAAAGCAATAGCTGACATCGTTACAAAATCAGAAAAGACCTGATACCGATGTTTATGTCTAGCTATGGAGTTAAAAATTTTGATAAAACTTTGTTTATCATACTGCTTTGGCTTAGTCATAAAAGTATCCTTATATGATGTGTACAAAGCAGGCTTTAACCCGTTTTATACACGGGTTAAAGTGTTATAGCTTTAAGCTATTTTTTGTTCCTCTCGGTAAATCTTTAAAGCCTCACTAAGTGGCTTTTTAGTAAAATATAAATCTTGCTTTATTTTTGGTTCACCAATTTCTAATTCCTTAATGCTTACAGAACCTGGTTCATCTTGATATATGCCAACAACATAAGCTAAAGCTATTTTGAATTGCTTGTTATATTCAAGTAGAAACCAAGTTGCAGGGCTAAATTGGTCAAACAATTTTGCTATAACAAGAGGATCTTCAAGGTTTCTTTGAGAGTAGGGCGGGTACTCTTCAAAAAGTTCTTCAAAATCGGGGGTTATAAGATGTCCCATAACTTCCTCCTTTGTATAATAGGGAAACAGTCTTGCTTATTTCAGGTTGAAGTAGGCAAGATGATTTCTCTATGTGAAGAAGCAAAGAAACTTTGATTTGGTAAATAAATATACGATATGTATATGATTATTGAATAATAATTATATGGTTTAGACCTTACATTGTAACTATTTTTAAATAAAGTCAACTTGCTCTTTAGGGCTATACAGTTGAATTTCAGAAAATTAAATTGACATAAACAAGAAATAGAATAGACTAAATGTACAAATCGATAGGTATTTTGTACATTTAGTCTATTATTAAAAAGAGTATGCAGACAATGAAAACAATGACATCATCAGAAGCTAGGCAGGGCTTTAGCACTATGCTTTCTACTGTATCCCATGAGCCAGTTAGTATTTCAAAACAAGATAAGGAAGTTGCTGTGGTTATTTCTTCTGCTAGATATAAAGAACTTAAAAAACTAGAAGATATTTTATATGGAAAAGCGGCGGAATTAGCTATAAAAGAGGGGTTCGCTTCTCAAAAAGAAACAGAGGATTTACTTGATAGCATCTAAAAATGAGAGATTACAAATTAACCAGGCAAGCTTTAAAACAGTTAAAATTGCTTGCAAAAAATGAAATCAAAACAGCAAAAAAGCTAAAAGATGTCATTATTCAATTAAGAGAAGATTTAATCAGTGGTGAAAGCTTACAGGGATACAGTAAATTCAAAAAAATCCGTGTCGGTAAATTTAGACTGATTTACACTCTCCAAGAAGAAATCTTGCTAATTGCAATTATTGAGAAAAGAGAAACAGTCTACAAAACCTTTGAGCATTTACTTAAAAATTCTAGTTTTCTAGACATTTAGGAGCAGTATTTTTTACTGCTTTTTTTATATTCTATTTACTGTTGATAATTCATATTATCAACAGTAAAGTGTTTGCAAATTCACTTATTACTAATATACTGGAAATGTTTAAAACAGCTAACGGATAAACTATGTCTCAAAATCTAATTTCAAAAAATGAACTAATCAGTAATCCTGAAATTATACTGCTCGATGTGATCGAGGATTTTTTGGCTACAAAAAATTCAGCTCAAACCGTTAGGAGTTACAGAAATGACTTGCTGACTTTTTTTGATCGCCTGGAACTTACTTTTTTAAATGACCTGGCTCTAATCCAATTTCCTGTGGTGGTTGAAAAAACCATTGCTTTTATTCGTTCCCAGGAAAAAAGAGACCCATTCACAGGCAAGGTTAAAAATCCAAGTACAGTGAACAGAAAGGCTTATGCACTTTCTTCATTTTTCAATTACCTGGTGCAAGTGTACAACTACCCAAAAAATCCTATAAAGCAGTTTACCCCGCATCAAACAGAAAGAAAAAGCAATACTACCAGCCTAACAAGAGCTGAAGCTATTGATGTACTAAAATATATGCAAGGAAAACACAGACAATCCGAACGAGATTTTAGGAATCACCTTATTATCATCTTTCTTAATATTTTTGCTTTAAGAAGAAATGAACTAGCCGGTTTAACCTGGGATGATGTGAATTTTCAGGAATGCTCTGTAAATGTATACCAAAAAGGAGGTTCAACAAAATTATTGCCGATACCTCCCAATATTATGTACTATCTGGAAACCTTCAAAAATACTTATCCTTCAAACTCTGCTTATATTTTTAGACCAACTAGAAATAACACTACACAAGAGTTAAATAAGCCCCTTACAACTAGCTATATTTACCAGTTGATCGAAAAGGTAGCTAAAGAAATTGTTCCTGATAAGAAAATCACACCTCACAGCTTCAGGAAAACTTTTATTGAGCTTTCTATTGCTAACAAGGAAGATTTTGTGGCTATTTGTAATGCTACAGGGCATACAAATATTAATATGCTGGGTTATTACTGTGCCAGTGACAAGTTAAAGCATAATGCTATTCATGGAATGGCTAGGATTGTTTAAAGTATACATCTAACGGAATACTGTAGATATAACTCATGAATCCAAGCGGATAGAATGGACTCTTTCCGCTAACGCTCATGGATGAGCAGTAATCAAAATGGTGTTTGGCGATAGCCTAACAATCGATATTAAAGTTTTTATACAAAGAAATAACCGTTTACCTAATAAAAAAAGAGAGCCCAGCTTTTGACCGAGCCCTCTCAATTATAATTGAGCGTTATATAACTAAAAAAAGCACCAACGCAAAAGAAATAATAACAACACCATAAGCGGAAAAAGCAAGGATGTTTTGCAAATTTCCACTCAACTCAAAATCTTTCACGATTGATGGCAATTCGTGTTTAAGTGTAAGTACCTCCCAAAATACCACTATATCCACCACTCTTTTAAAAAGGATATCCCATTCTGTCATTAAGACAAGGGAAAATAGTCCTTTAAGTTGTTCGGGACATATAATCCCTTTATCTATCAATATTATTATGAATATTAGTAGTAGTCCTACTACTACATTTTTATTTGACCCGTTATTCGGATACATGAGATTTTAATCTCTTTTACCGAACTCGGGCTACTTTAGACAAGATAAGCATGATTTCCTCCAGCTTGTTCTGTTTATGTAGCAAAATGAACGATGCCACTCCTTTTAAGGTGTTCGACATCATTTTTGATTATATCACTTGATACGACGATAGCCATATATTAGAGAACTATGAATTAATAATAGATACTTTAAAACAAAAAAAATCACCTCCCCATTAAATAGTGACGCAGGAAAGCAAAGTATGACTATAAAATACAAGTATCAAAACGAGTGGTGAGCATGGATGCTGACCACATAAGACCAGGGACGGAAACGAAATACAACACTAAAACTTAAATATCCACTGAAGCATAGCATTTGTGACCGGCAGTTCAAAAGTGTACAAGGATGTACTACTTTTGAGCGAAGAGAACAATTGCGGATTTAATACAACAGTTTTAAAATTGATAAATATTAAAAACACACTTTATTGACTAACTGAATGTGATTTGTTATAAATATTTTCATGAATACTATAACGATACTTTCAAATTTAACTGAAGTAGGTACTTTTATTGGTGGTGTGGGTACCTTTATAGGTGGTGTAGGTACCTTCATTGGTGGCGTTATCATAGCACTAGATTTTAAAAAAAAATTTTTTTCATCTTCCAGTGACCAGGTCGTTAGGTATCTTTAGTTTAAATAGGATGTATGAAAAATATTTATGGTATTAATTTCACACTCCTTCCACCTTTAAATACATCTGAATTATTTAGTTATAGTTTTCCATTGAACCTTAAGACCTATGAAACTAGGTAATACTTAAAAAAATCACCTACAAACCCCGTACAAAATAGCACACTTACTTCTAAGCTTTGCCTTGCAACCATCTGCTATTGCTATTCTTGTAGAACCTTCAGTTAAAACTAAAGGCATTCCCAGAAAAATATTTATCAAAGAATTATCAGAAGAAAGGCTTTTTTTCCGTGCATAAGCAAGAGCATCAACAATATGAAATACTTCAAAATCAGCAAATTCAGTCGTTCCACTTGCAACTTTAGAAATAGCGTCACGACATAGACTTTTCGGGAATTTCTGCACAATAGGATTATCAATTTGTGATGTTAGTATTTCACAACCTCCACCAGCAATAGCCAAGCACATAGCTAATGCCATGTCGTCTCTATCAGGAGTGTCGCACAAACTGGTTAATTCAGGGTAAGAAGTTTTCATGCTAGAACTAATAGAACCTGATAAACAAGCTTTGGCTTGTATCTTCATAGGATAAAGAAAATCTTCTAGGCTTTGCTCTGCTTTCTGTTCTTCAGTCTTGTTTTTTACATTGTCAAAAGCAAGCTTTATGTCTTTTCTATCCTGGGAGATAGCAAAGGCTTTAAGGTATCCAGTCGAGCTTTTTTCATCTCTATAAAGCTTCAACTTTATAGCTCTTAGATTAGGAGTTTTTTTAAGCTCCGAGTGTTGCTCTATAAAAGAATCTAGTCCCCCTCTAGCATTCGCTAAATAAAAGGCTTGGTGAAGGTCTTTAGTGTTCTTGGATAAGCGGTAAGCCTGGTAGTAAGATTCAGGCTTTTTTTGATTTTGATAAAGAGTTGTTAGGCTTTTTTCAACCTTATAACCACTATCTTGGTACTTAGATAAAAAATCCTGATGAAGTGCTATATTGCCTGAAGAAAGCACTATTTTTTTTAGTCTCTTAACGGCTCCAGGATAATAGGGGCTTTTCCTAGTCGTAGCTTTGATAAAGCTTTGAATCGCCCTATAATTATTAGACCCCATAACATCATCAAAGCTTGTGAAGTTATTTTTTAAAAGGAATTTTGTATAAGAATTGGGGGTGAACGATACTTTATTAATAATAGTATTGATGTTTTTCCCGTCAGTGAAAT
>JAJVLF010000214.1 GCA_029255845.1 Campylobacterota bacterium
TTTTAATTATTTTATTTATACAAAAACGACCTAGAGGATTATTCCCTAAAAAAGGTCGAGATGTAGATGATTAATTATGAATAATACAAATAATATAAAAAAGTCTGTAATTTTAAATATCATAAATAATGATAAAGGTGGTCAAATAGTATTAACATCTCTATTTGCTATTGTTTCTTATTGCATATTATCACATTTGCTTTTACCTACAGATTCATTTTTTTATATTTCTACATATACTATTACTCTATTAGGAAAATATATATCTTTTGCACTACTTGCTTTAGCTTTGGATTTAGTTTGGGGGTATATAGGGATATTAAGTTTAGGGCATGGAGCCTTTTTTGCATTAGGTGGTTATGCATGGGCTATGTATCTTATGAGGGAGATAAAAGATAGAGGTGTATATGGGAATTCTCAGTTGCCAGATTTTATGGTTTTTATGAATTTACAAGAGTTACCTTGGTTTTGGTATGGTTCTGATAATCCGCTTTTTGCTTTATTAATGGTAGTTCTTATTCCTGCTATATTAGCATTTATTTTTGGGTGGTTAGCATTTAGAAGTAGGGTTACTGGGGTTTATCTTTCAATTATGACTCAAGCTTTTACTTATGCTTTAATGTTGGCATTTTTTAGAAATGATATGGGTTTTGGGGGAAATAATGGATTAACTGACTTTAAAGATATTTTAGGGTTTAATCTACAAAGTGATAATACAAGATTAGCTCTTTTATTTTTATCATTTTTAGCTTTATTTGGTGGATATTTAATATCAAGATATATTATAAATTCCAAATTAGGAAAAATTTGTATGGCTATTCGAGATAGTGAAAATAGAGTTAGATTTTTAGGCTATAAAGTAGAGCAATATAAATTATTTATTTTTGTTATTTCAGCTATTTTAGCAGGAATTGCAGGGGCATTATATGTTCCTCAAGTTGGCATAATAAACCCTGGAGTTTTTTCCCCTTTATTTTCAATAGAGATTGTCATATGGGTAGCTATTGGTGGAAGAGGGACACTTTGGGGTGCTATTGTTGGGGCATTTGTTGTAAGTTTTGCAAGCACATATTTTACTTCTGCACTTCCCGAAGTTTGGCTATATGCCTTTGGTGGATTATTCGTTGTTTCAACTATATATTTACCAAAAGGAATAGCTGGTATATTTGCTCATTTTTCTAAGGTAAAAGAATAGTATGTACAAAAATAATAATAATGATTTAGAAAATATTAAAAACTTAAAATATGGTGATACTATACTAAGCTGTGAAGGAGTTACAGTTAGTTTTGATGGATTTAAAGCCTTAAATAATTTAAGCCTTTACATAAAGTATGGTGAATTAAGATGCATTATCGGTGCAAATGGTGCAGGAAAATCCACTATGATGGATGTAATCACAGGGAAAACAAAACCAGACAAAGGTAGAATTATTTTTGGTGATAATATAAATTTACTAAAATTAGATGAACCAACAATAGCAGAGATAGGTATTGGTAGGAAATTCCAAAAACCAACTGTTTTTGGCAACCATAGTGTATTTGAAAATTTAGAATTAGCTATGGATGATGATAAAAGATTTTTTAAAATATTATTTTCAACATTAAACAATGAACAAAAAATAAAAATTGAGCAAACAATGGAGCTTATTGGTTTAAAAGAGATGTATAATAAAAAAGCTTTTATACTCTCTCATGGACAAAAACAATGGCTAGAAATTGGTATGCTAATTATGCAAAACCCAAAACTTTTATTAGTAGATGAGCCAGTAGCAGGAATGACAATGCAAGAGGTTGAAAAAACGGGCGAAATATTAACTTCATTATCAAAAACTCATTCTGTAATAGTAGTAGAACATGATATGGATTTTATAAGAAGTATAGCTTCAAAAGTAACTGTCTTACATGAAGGCAGTGTTTTAGCAGAAGGAAGCATGGAAAAGATTCAAGAAAATGAAAAAGTTAGAAAGGTTTATCTTGGAGAATAAGAAATCTTAATATGTTAAAAATAAATAAAATTAATCAATACTATAAAGAAAGTCACACCCTTAGAGATTTAAGTTTAGAAATTAAAGAAGCTAAATGCACTTGCATAATGGGAAGAAATGGTGTCGGTAAAACTACATTAATGAAAACTATTATGGGATTACTCCCTATAAAAAATGGTGAATTAATCTACAATAATCAAAATATTGCTAGATTAAGTAGCGATAAGAGGGCAAATTTAGCGATAGGATATGTTCCACAAGGAAGAGAAATTTTTTCTCAATTAAGTGTAAAAGAAAATTTAGAAATCGGGCTATTAGGAAATAGAAATAACTTAAAAACAATATCTTCTAAAATATATGAACTTTTCCCTATACTAAAAGATATGCTAAGAAGAAAGGGAGGTGATTTAAGTGGAGGACAGCAACAACAATTATCTATTGCAAGAGCATTATGTATCCAGCCAAAATTATTAATCTTAGATGAACCAACAGAAGGAATCCAACCAAATATAGTCCAACAAATTGGAGAAGTTATAGACCATCTAACTAAAGAAGAAAAAATAACAATAATTTTAGTAGAACAAAAACTACCATTTGCAAGAAAGCATGGAGATACTTTCTTTATACTTAATAGAGGGTGTGTTGTAAATAGTGGTGAAATGTCGCAGTTAGATGATGAGATGATAAATCAACATATGTCGGTATAAAGTTAGCCTCCCAATACAAATAATGAGTATAGATATAAACTTTAACAATAATAACTTTTATTTAAATAAATTAAAATTACCATCAAGATATTTTCATTTCTATAATAGTAAAAATGAAGAAGAAAATTATATAAAACTTCTAACCATTGGAGAGGGTATATTTCCTAAAGATAAAATTAAATCATCATTTAATCTTATTAATTCTTCTTGTATTTTTACCACAGAATCTGCGACAAAGATATATCCTAGTAAAAAAGAATATGGGGTAAATAGTATAAGTATTAATTTAAATAATTCAAATTGTGAATTTATAAATGATGAACTTATTTTATATAAAAAATCAAAATTAATGAGTTTTTTAAAAATAAACATGGAAATGAACTCTACATTGTTTTATGTGGATATTTTAAGTTCTGGGAGAAGTTTTGAGAATTTTGATTTTACCTCTATGCTTGTGAGAAATAGATTTTATATTGATTCTAAATTAGAATATTATGAAAATTACAACATAAGTGCAAAAAGTTTTAAAAATTATATAAAAAGACATAATTCAAAACAAAGTGAAAAACAAAATATATATGCAAAAATATATATAAAAATAGATAATAATGATAAAATACTAAATATATTAGAACAAAATAAATTTACTACTTTTACATATACCCATTCTAAAAAGATGCTAATAGGGGTTATTAATAAAAGAAATATGTGTAAGTTGAAAAAAAATATAAAAAAAATATGGGATTTTTATAGAATACAATTAAATAAAAAACCATTTAATCTAGGTAAAGGATAATAAATGTTTTTAAACAACACAGAACAAGAAAAACTTATGATATATCTAGCTTCTAATCTTGCAAAAGAAAGAAAAAATAGAGGCTTAAAGCTTAATCACCCAGAAGCAATAGCAATAATAAGTGCTTTTATACTTGAGGGTGCAAGAGATGGTAAAAGTGTAGCAGAGCTTATGGTTAGTGCTACTAAAATATTAAATGTAGATGACTTATTAGAAGGAGTAGCTTCTATGATTTCAAGTGTGCAAACTGAGGCTACATTTGATGATGGGACTAAGCTCGTTACTGTTCATAATCCTATTGGGGTGGAAAAAAGTGATATTATTCCTGGTGAATACTTTATTGATGATGGAGATATAATATTAAATGATAATTTAAAAAGTATAGAAATAGAAGTTGTAAATAATGGAGATAGAGCAGTGCAAATTGGCTCACATTATCATTTTTTTGAAATTAATAATAAGCTTGATTTCAATAGAATAGCCGCTTATGGGAAAAGATTAAATATACTATCAGGGACATCCGTTCGTTTTGAGCCAGGCTCCATAAAAGAAGTATCTTTAGTTGATTTTACTGGTAAAAGATATATAAGTGGCTTTAATGCTTTAGTCGAGGGAAATTTGGATGATGAAAAAGTAAAGGAAAATGCTATGATAAATTTAAATAAATTTCTAGAAGAAAAATAATGAAAATAAATAAGAAAAAATATGCTTCAATGTATGGACCGACCTTAAATGATAGATTTAGACTAGCAGATACTAGCTTAATTGCTTGTATTGAGAAAGATTATACTACTTATGGGGAAGAGTCTAAATTTGGTGGAGGAAAAACTATAAGAGATGGTATGAGCCAGTCTCCTACTGCTGGTGATGAAGTTGCTGATTTGATTATTACAAATGCTATTATTATTGATTATACAGGTATATACAAAGCGGATATTGGCATTAAAGATGGAAAAATATCTGCTATTGGAAAAAGTGGAAATCCTAATAATTGCGATAATATTACAAAGGGCTTGGAAATTGGAGCAAATACAGAAATATTATCAGCGGAAGGTAAAATCATAACAGCAGGAGGAATTGATGCACATATACATTTTATATCCCCTGGTCAAATTGATACAGCATTAGAGAGTGGTATAACAACTATGATAGGTGGTGGAACAGGACCAAATACAGGAACTAATGCCACTACTTGCACCCCTGGTGCTTGGAATATAAAAAAAATGATAGAATCAGTAGATAATTTCCCATTAAATTTTGGATTTATGGGAAAAGGAAATTCTAGCTCTTACGATGCCTTAAAATCTCAAGTAAAAGCTGGGGCTATGGGCTTAAAGCTTCACGAAGATTGGGGAACTACTCCTAAGGCTATAGATACTTGTTTAAGAGTAGCAGATGATTTTGATGTGCAAGTGGCAATTCATACAGATACTTTAAATGAATCTGGATTTGTAGATAATACAATAAAAGCATTTAAAAATAGAGTGATACATACTTTTCACTCTGAAGGTGCGGGCGGTGGTCATGCTCCTGATATTATGAAAGTTGCTGGATTAAAAAATATCTTGCCATCATCGACTAATCCAACTCTACCATATACCAAAAACACAATAGAAGAACATCTTGATATGCTAATGGTTTGCCATCATTTAAGCCCTAAAATACCAGAAGATGTGAGTTTCGCAGAAAGCAGAATAAGAGGAAAAACAATAGCAGCAGAGGATGTATTGCACGATATAGGGGCTATCTCTATGACGAGTAGTGATTCTCAAGCTATGGGTAGAGTAGGTGAAGTAATACTTAGAACTTGGCAAGTTGCACACTCTATGAAAACCCAAAGAGGGACATTAAAAGGCGATAATGAGAAAAATGATAATAATAGAATAGAAAATATATAGCAAAATATACAATTACAATTAAAAATTTAAATGAAGGTCATGTATTTTATCTGTAAAATTGAGGCTATATTGAAATGACGCATATGTATTTATCTCTTGAATGACAACTAAAGGAGTTCTAATACACACAAATTCCTGTAGTTTTTGTAGATTTACGTGATCAATAATCAATTCTGACAAGATAATTATGTCAATAATCATTGATTTTGCTTATAACGGGAAAATTGCGGCCATTTATTATTTTTGACAGAATTTTATAGAAAACTTTATATGTGGTATTTTATTGTGTGAGCAGTTCAAAGTTGACCTTTACACATGTAGGTCAAGAGATTTTTGAGAACTCGAACAGGAGTGAAGTTTAATTCTTGATCATTATGTTCACATTTTAATATAAAAGTACCACTTGTAAATAGTGAAGTACTGGTGAAATATTGAAAGCCCTGCATTATGGAAGGGAAAATTTCAACATTTAACAAACCTTCTTAATTTTGATCAGGAGATACAATGTAACCATGTTTTGATATATATGCTAACATCAGTCGTTGATTTCATCCTCACTATCTGTAATCGATTTGAATTTGATGAGATATTTGCAACAATCAAATCATATATTACTGTCCTGGGTAAAAATGTTCAAATATATTTTTGTTATCTCTATTTATTCTAATGAAACTATCTAAAGTATCAAATTAAAATGTTGATATTGATTAAAAAAAAAAAATTTAAATAACGGAATGTTGCATGATGACTTGTGATATTACACATATACCATGACATAAATCATGTAATTGATTACCTGGAATTTTCAATGACAACAATGCATACAATGTTTCATTAGAATAAAAAAAAAGTTTG
>JAJVLF010000215.1 GCA_029255845.1 Campylobacterota bacterium
AAAACTTTTGTCCCTAAAGAGGTTGAGGAAGAATTAAAACAGTTACGCCTTCTTATAAGAAATGTAGCTAACAATGTTAACCAGGTGGCTCACCATTCACATATTGTAAATGGAATGGTTAACGAAAATGAATTGTTAGAAGAAATAAAAAAATTAGAAAGTATAGTCAATGACTATACTTTAAAAAAATTGAGAGATTACAATGATTATTAAATCTATGTCTCGAAAACAAGCCACTTTCGGGCAATTAGTCGATTACATGGAAGATGGAAGACAGGATAAAAAATACACTTTAAAACATAATCTATACTCAAATAAAACAGAAAAAATAAAAGAAGAGTTTGAAGAAAACGCCAGGTATATTAAAAAAAGGAAAAATGGTGTTTATATGTATCATGAAGTGTTATCTATTACTAAAAGTAATAAGATAACAGAAGAACAACAAAAAGAAAGGCTAAGGGAAATAGCTTTTAAATATATAGAAAAAAGATCACAAAATAATCTAGTTTATGCTGTTTTACATGATGATAAACAAGATAACCTACATTATCATTTCATGATAAGTTCCAATGAAGTCCAAGATACAAGTAAACATAGATTATCTAAAAAAGAATTTGATAATTTAAAAAAAGAATTAGAAAATCAGGTCTTAAAAAATTATCCAGAACTAGAACAAAAAGAAATTATAAATAAAAAATCTACAGCGAAACTTTCAAAAAAAGGAGCTGAGTTAAAAAGAAGAACGGGGAAAACAAGTCAAAGAGATTCCGTTAAAAACCGTTTAAAAACTGTTTTTAATTCATCAGAAGACAAACAGTCATTTTTTGAAAATATGACTAATGAAAAATTAGAAGTTTATGTAAGAGGAAAAAATATTGGTGTTGTTGATAAAGTCACAGGAAGAAAACACCGCTTACAAACTCTTGGAATGTTAGATGAATTTAATAGAATAAGTTCTATTGTAGAAAAGTCAGAAACAATAAAAGAAAGAAAAGAAGAGATACAGGAACAAAGAAAACCGTATAAAGAAAAAATAAAGATAAAAACAGGGACATTACAAAAAGATAATAAAGGGGCGGATAATATGGTTGAAAAAAACACAACCAGTCAAGAAGCACATGGAAACATTAATGATAAAGAAGGAAATATCATTAGTGAAACCGTAGGAAAGGTTAAAGAGTTTATAAAAGGGGACTTAACAGCTGAAGAAGTCCTTGAACAAAGAAAACAAGAAATGAAGGATGAAAGGGTACATAAAGAGCAAACTAAAAATGAAAGCTCAAACTCTAATAAAAGATGATATTTAATTTCTGATGTTGTAAATATGATTAAATCTAATATATTTAGAGTTATAAATAATATCAAGAAATTTGAAACTAATAATATAAAAAATAAACTGTAGATGGGAAATCAAGCAACTAATCTTTTAACTCTTCCTTTTAGGATAATGTGGTTCTTTATCGTTTTTCTTTTTAAAGGCGTTGTGCTGAGGAAAAATGAAGGTGCAGAATTTTCAAAAAGTAGGGATTATTCAAAATACCTTAATTTAAAAAATAAAGGACTTTTATTAGACGGTCAAAATTTATGTTTATCTGAAAAAGACAGTTTTCAAAATGTTTGTGTTATAGCCCGTGTAGGGGCGGGGAAGACGACTCGTTACATTATTCCTAATGTCCTTAATAGAGCTAATAAAAATTGTTCTATAGTTGTAAATGATCCAAAAGGGGAGGTTTATGAATTAACCTCTGGTTATATGAAATCAAAGGGCTTCAAAATTATAGTTATTGATCCTGAAAATATTGAGAGATCAAGCTCTTTTAATCCTTTTACTGAAGCAAAGGATGAAATAGAACTAGAACAAATTGCTGAAATTCTGGTGAAGTGTGGAAACTCAGAGGAAAAGGGAAGTTTTTGGAATAATGGAGCTATAAGGTTTGTTAGTGTTTTTATGAAAGCCCTTAAAAATGCTGGGAGAGAAGATCCAGCTTATTTTACGTTAGCCAATCTTTATTTTTTATTTCAAAATTTTGGAAATGATGGAAGTAAACTTGATGATTTTATGGCTAGATATTCCATTAATCCCGATGATCCAGAAGACCCAAGATTATGGAATGAATGGAAAGGTGTTTTAACAGGAAATGAAGAAGGAGTACAATCTTTTGTACTTAATGCGATTACCGCATTAAAAGCCCTTTCAAACCATAAAATAGCTAAACTAACTTCAAAATCTGATTTTAATTTGGAACAGATGAGAGATGAAAAAATCATCATCTATTTTATAACTCCACCTCAACATGCTGAGTATTATTCTTTTTTAACTAGTATTTTTTTCAGGTCAGTTTTTAACTCTTGTATGAGAAAAATGCCAAGCAGGACAACACTACCTGTTTATGTGCTTTATGATGAGTTTGGTCATTCAACTATTCCTAACTTCGTATCAACTGCTAATACTATCAGGGGGTACAATGTATCGATTTCTATAATATTACAGTCTATAGCTCAATTAAATGCACGTTATGGGCGTGATTATGCCGACTCTATTAAGGGTGGTTTTAATTCATATCTTTCATATAGTGGAAGTGATCCAGAAACATCTTCATTTTTTGAAAGAATTATTGGTAAACAGAGAATCACTCAACTACCCAACAATATACAACATTTTACAGAGCATTATAGAGAACAGAACTTACTCAATGCCAACGAAGTTCGTACAATGGATAAAGACCAGGTGCTTATAGTTACATCCAACAGGAACCCTATTCTTATTAGATCATATCCCTTTTTTGAACTGAACAAATTTAAACGAATGACTGCTAGAGGTGTTCACAAAGTAGGCTCAACAGTTATTGATCACATAAGATACATTAAGTTATAGGAATAATTAAAATATGGATTGGGAAGCTTTTATTATTGGTGGGTTAGTAGCTTATACGTTAGCGTTTTACTTGAAAAATTTTTCAAACCTTGTTGAAAAAAAGGGATGGATAATAGTTATATTTATTCATATTCCTATTTTTATAGGGCTATTGTTTTTTTCAACAGCTTTAGAAACAGAAAATAATACAGCTTTAACAATCTTCTTTGCAGTTGTTTTCCTTTTGAGGTTTTTTAAAAAAGATGTTTAATTTTACAACATTAATTCTCTATTCAATTTTATCGTTAGGCTTTGGGTATGCTGTAGGGAACTCACAAAAATTTGGAGTGTTTAAGTTCCTATTTTTAGTTGTTTTTATAGCTCCAGTTGTTTATCTAAATGATAATAAATTTTATGTTGTTGCAATGACAGCCTCTTTTTTATTTGGATTACTCTATTCATATAGTTATTTATTTGATGATTTTTTTGACTCAATTGCTTACCAAAAGGAACGTAGGGCAAGAAAAAAAGAAGAGGCAACGGATGAATATAAAGAAAATCAGTATCGTAAAGAGCAAGCTGAAAGAGATTACCAGCAAAGAGAGGAAGACTTAAATAAGCGTGAAAGAGAACACCAAAGACGTTCTGAGGAAGCTCGCCGAGAAAGGGAAGAGAAAAAACGTACAAAATCTAATAAAGAAGATTCAGGGTTTAATAATTCAAAAAGGACTCCTGAAGAAGTTTTAGGCTTGAAACCAGGGTTTAGTAAAAAGGAATTAAAAGATATTTATAGAAGAGAATCTAACAGAACACACCCGGATAAATGGGCTGGAAAACCACAGAATATACAAGATCTAATGGCAGAGGAACAGAAGCTAATAAACTGGGCTTATAACCGATTGAAATAAAAAAATTGACATCAGCTTACAATTCAATAGAATAAATGTACAAAATATAGGTTATTTTGTACATTTATTCTATTATTTATAGGTATGATTACAATGAAAACTATTACCTCAACAGAAGCCAGACAAAGCTTCAGCTCGGTTATTTCTGCTGTAGAAGATGAGCCAGTAGCTATTTCAAAACAAGATAAAGACGTTGCTGTTATTATCTCTTCAGCTAGGTATAAGGAGCTTAAAAAGCTAGAAGATATTTTGTATGGGAAAGCGGCAGAGTTAGCAATTAAAGAAGGTTTTGCTTCTGATAAACAAGCACAAGATTTACTTAATAGCATTTAAAAATGAGGGAATATAAATTAACAAACCAGGCTTTTAAAAAGTTAAAGCTACTTGCAAAAAATGATATAAAAACAGCAAAAAAGCTAAAGGAAGTTATAGAAAAATTAAGGAGTGATCTGTTAAGTGGTGAAAGTCTTCAAGGATATAGTAAGTTTAAAAAAATCAGAGTTGGGAAATTTAGGTTGATTTATACTCTTCAAGAAGAAATCTTACTAATTGCAATTATTGAAAAAAGAGAAACCGTTTACCAAACTTTTGAGCATTTATTTAAAAATTCTAGCTTTCTGGGAAAGTAGTTTTTTGACTTAATCTAATGGTGATAATTCATATTATCGCTATTAGATTGACTAAGATATTTTTTTCCATATACTAAGTTGTAAGCATAAAAAATATAACAATAATACTAATGAATGCAGAACTTAGCACCAGGAAAGAGATTACAAACCAAGAAACTTTAATGGTCGATGTTATTGAAGATTTTGTAAGCCTTAAAAACTCAGTTCATACATCCAGAAGTTATCGGAGTGACATAACTAGTTTTTTTAATGGTTTGGAAGTTATCTTTTTAATAGATTTTGCTGAAATTCCCTTTCCTGCTGTTGTTGATAAAGTTAGAAGCTATCTTGAACATCATACAAAAAAAGACAACCAAACACATAGAGTTCTAAACCCCCAAACAGTTAACAGAAAGACTTATTCTCTTTCTGCTTTTTTCAATTATTTAATTGATGTTTACGGCTACCCAAAAAACCCTATAAAGCAATTCTCACCACTAAAAACAGACAGGAAAAGTACAACAATAAGCTTAACCAGGGCTGAAATTATAGATTTACTTGAATTTGCCAAAGGCAGACATAGGGAGAGTAAAGCGAAATTTAGAGATTACCTTATATTAGTATTTATGTTTGCTTTAGCTCTTAGAAGAGAAGAAGTTGTAAGCCTTAAATGGGATGATGTGAACCTACAAAAGCAAACTATAAATGTTTACCAAAAAGGAGGAAGTTACAAACTTCTGCCTTTACCAATCAGCATAGTTGTATTACTAGATAGTTTTAAACAAAATTATTCTGCTGATTGTCCTTATATTTTCCACCCCGTAAGAAACAACAGAACCAAAGAGCTAAACAAACCAATCAGAAGTAATTACATTTTTGAGATGGTTAAAAAAATTGCTTTTGAAGTTGTTCCAGAGAAAAAAATCACACCTCATTCCTTCAGGAAGACATTTATAGAGTTAGCATTAAATAATAAAGAAGACTTTATCTCAATTATTAATGCTACAGGACATTCAACAGTAGAAATGATCAAATATTACGACACCAGGGACGCACTGAAGCATAATGCAATCCATTCTATAGCTCGTATAGTCTAAATTCCTAATCTTTATGTAATAGAGGAATCCTCCTGCTTGCTTCCAAAGGAAGCTAGTAGGAATTATTTTTCTATTACATAAAGGAAAAGATTTATAAAGATCTTTTATTAATTTTACCCGTCTATAAAACGGGTAAAAACCTGTTTTGTACATATCATATAAGGAAGCC
>JAJVLF010000216.1 GCA_029255845.1 Campylobacterota bacterium
TAAGAACCCCCCTTTATTTTTTTGACAAAAACCAAGTAAAGAGTACATTTATAGTCCTTCACTATTAATATTTAAGAGTATGGCTACTAAAGAATATCATCAAAAATATAGGAAAGAATACGCTAAAAAAGTAAAGTACCTGAATGTTTCCATCCCAATGAAAACATATAGGGAAATGCAAGATTTAGCTATTAATCAGGATGTAAAAGTTTCAAAGCTGTTTAGAGATATGGCAATAGCCTATATGCAACAACAGACTTATGTTCCTAAAGAAATAAGTGACGAATTAAAAGCCCTCAAATTGCTTATACGCAATGTAGCAAATAATGTAAACCAGGTAGCCCACCACTCAAATATAATTAATGGATTAGTTAATGAAAATGACTTGTTGGAAGAGTTAAGGCGACTTGAAAATATAGTTCATGATTACACCTTAAAGAGACTCAAAGACAGCAATGATTATTAAATCAATGTCTCGAAAACAAGCCACATTTTCACAGCTTGTAGACTATATGGAGGATGGTAGACAAGATAGTAAATTTACCTTAAAAAACAACCTTTTTTCAAATACTTCAGAAAAAATAACAGAAGAGTTTGTCAAAAATGCTTCATTTTTTAAGAAAAGAAAGGATTCTGTTTATATGTACCATGAAGTAATCTCTATTACTAAAAGTGAACAATTAACTGACGAACAACAAAAAGAGTTGCTTAGAAAAATATCCTTAGAGTACATAGAAAAAAGAGCAGTAAACAATTTAGTTTTTGGAGTTTTACACGATGATAAAAAAGATAATTTTCACTATCATCTTTTAATAAGTTCTAACGAACTTGAAGAAACAAAAAAACATCGCTTATCAAAATACGAGTTTGATAAAATTAAAAAAGACCTGGAAATAATGGTACTTGAAAAGTACCCTGAATTACAACAAGGTGTTGTAATTAATAAACCCAGTACAGAAAAACTATCTAATAAAGGTGCTGAAGTAAAAAGAAGAACGGGGAAGACTAAGGAAAGAGACTCGGTAAAAAACCGTTTAGAAACAGTTTTTGTAAAATCAAAAGACAAGCAAAGTTTCTTTGAAAATATTGAAAAAGAAAACCTGGAAATTTATGTTAGAGGAAAAACGATTGGGGTTGTTGATAAAAATACAGGAAGAAATCACAGGCTTAAAACTTTAGGGATGCTTGATGATTTTAACAAAATAAGTAACATTGTTGAAAAATCTGAAACTGTTAATCAAGAGAAAGAATCTCGCCGAGAAGAATTAAAAGAAAATAGAAAACCGTATAAAGAAAAAATTAGAATTAAAAGAAATAATAGTGAATTTGATAATAATGAAGATAAAGAAAGTGAGAGCCTTGATTATTCTAAAAAACAAAATGAAGAAAAAATACTTAGTGAAAAGGATATTGAAATAAACAGAAGGAAAGACGAGTTACTTAAATCAAGAGAGAGCTCTATAAAACAAGAGTACAGTAAAAGCAAAAGTCGGTGAAATAAGGTTAGATGAAAAATTATGTATGTTTTAGAGTTATTTTCTGTTTCTTGATTAAGTAAAAAAATAAAAAATAAACTAACAAAAAATAAATTATTTGCCTATAAACAAGAAGTTTATAGAAGAAAAGAAGAGCTTGATGATAACAGAAGTAAAATTGAATTAGAACATGAGTTAAATAAAGATTTCTAACAACAATACTATGTGAAAATTTATTATGTTTATGAAACAAACATTTAATGTGTTTTTAAAATTAGGAGAATACCTAGTTAGGGGTTATACATTAAAAAAAGAGGACGGGGCAAGATTTGCTAGTAACGATGAGCAGAAAAATATATTTAATGCTAGTAATAAAGGTCTTTTAATAGATGGTAAAAACAAAAGACTTTCAGAAAAAGATTCTTTTGAGCATATAGCAATTATTGCTAAACCAGGAGGAGGTAAGACA
The DNA here is from genome assembly GCA_029255845.1 of Campylobacterota bacterium. Taxonomy (GTDB): domain Bacteria; phylum Campylobacterota; class Campylobacteria; order Campylobacterales; family JAJVLF01; genus JAJVLF01. Next base: position 1,945 of record JAJVLF010000216.1, read on the forward strand.
ACAGCTTATATTATTCCTAATATATTGGATAAAGCAAAACAAAAATGTTCCTTAGTTGTTACTGATCCTAGTGGTGAAATATTTTCCCAAACATCTGCTTATATGAAAAGCAAAGGGTTTAATATACTTACTTTAAACCCTGATAATTTAGAATTTAGTTCAAGGTTTAATCCTTTTGCGGGGCTAGGAGCTAAGGATATTATTGAAATTGAAAAAATATGTGCTTCAATTATTCTTTCAAAATATGGTGGTGATAAAGATCAAATATGGAATGAGGGGGCTATTAGTATTTTAGTAATATTTGCAAAATGTCTAGCTTTTAGTTCACCTAGTCATTTAAACTTACCTAATATTAATTATTTGATTAATTTGTTTGGAGAGAATGGTAGTTCCTTGGATGTTTGGGTAGCTGAGAATTCTATGAATCCTGAAGATATTAATGATAAAACTATTATTAATTCTTGGATGGGACTGACAAAGAATAATATAAAAATGCTAACCAGTTATGCCACTATTGCTAAAACTGCACTTAAACAGATTAATAATAGTAGTTTACAACATCTTTTCGCAAGCAATGACTTAGACTTTAAAAGTTTCCGTAAACAAAAAACAATTCTATATATAATTATTCCAGCTAACCAACAAAGCTATTATCAATTTATTATTGATTTATTCTATACTAGTTTTTTTAGTCAGATGATGAATAGATTACCTGAAAAAAATGACTTAAATATTTATTGTTTAATGGATGAGTTTGGAAGTTCGTATATTCATGACTTTGCATCTCTAATTAACAATATAAGAAAATATAGAGTTTCATTATCACTTGTTTTTCAAAGTCTTTCACAATTAGAGGCTAAATATGGGAAATCTAAAGAAGCCATTAAAGGGGGAATAGGTAGTTATTTAATATTTTCTGGTGCTGATTATTCTACGGCTAAAGAAATGAGTGATATCATGGGACAAAGGCTACTGGTTACGAGAAAAAACATTACGGATATACAGCAAAGTTATCAGAAATTAGATCTTTTAAGTCCTGATAAAATCAGAACATTAAATGATAACCAGTGTGTCTTTTTATCAAAAAATAGACATCCATTAATTCTTCAGGTGACTCCTTTTTATAAAAACTTTAGTTTTAATAATGCTACTAAAAGGGGAGCGTCTTCTATTGAAAAAAAGATACTGCATGATAAAGTAGATTTTGTTGAGGTTTGATTAGAACATCCTGATATAAGCCTAGAACCAAAAAAAAACAGAGAGCAAAGGAACATCTCAAATGAGTATTGCAATTAATAATCAACTTTTAGTGCTTAGTTTATTTCTATTTAGCATTACATGGTTTCTAACGTATTTGTTTATTAGAGCTGGTACTTTTTTAAAAATTTTCATATTTATTCTTAGCTTTGCTATATTTATTCCATTAGAGAGGTGGGATAGTCTCCCACTAACATTAGCTTCATTCTTAGGGGCTATAACGGCTTATTTTGGTGGGGTACTAAGTGCTTTCTCTAGTGTAAAATATGTTTTAATTGATACCTTTTACTTTATAAAAGATATTTTTTTTAGTGTATGCGGTTTTTTTCAATTCATTTTTTCAGGTATTAATAAAGCTGTAAGCTTTATGTTTTCTTTTTTGAAGCCAGCAAGAAAACCAAAAGACAGGGCTTATTCTAATACCTCAAATCAGCATGAAAGTATAAATAATCAAGGTAATCGCCAGGCTTATGAAGAACATAGCCAAAGAGCAAAGGAGCAGTTTAGGCAGGCTAGAGAGGAGACGCAAAGACAAGAGGAAAAACAAGACACTCGGAGCTTTGAAGATATAGTAGGAGTGAACTCACGATATACAAAAACCGAACTAAAAACAGCTTATAAAAGATCTGCTTCAAGGTTTCACCCTGATAAACACTCTCATATGAGTGAAGAATTTAGAACAGAAGCAGAGCAGGAATTTAAGAAAATTCAGAAAGCCTATAACATCCTTTCAGGGCGTTTAGGATAATCCCCAACTCATAAAAAGGTACACAAAAAATATGAAATATTTGTTTTACATAACTTTATCTTTCATGCTTTCAAGCAACTGTTTTGCTGGAAAAATTAAGTCAGCTAATAGTTTACTGCCAAAGATAGAGTCAGACATACAAAATATTCAAAGTGTAATAGCTGATATTAAGACCTATATAAATGGAGTAGGGGAAACGGGAAGTTTTGTAAAAAATGATTTTTGGGGGATCAAACCTGCTTTTTACCTAAATAATTATAATTCTGGTATTACAAGCTTATATTTTCTCCATAGACCTGTTGATAGAAGGGTGGAGCCTAGAATCAAAAATAAGTATTTTTTGAGGACAATTAACAATATTAAGCTTAATCCAGGGAAAACCGAAGCTTGGGGGGTTAGCTTAGATTTTGATTATAACGATTTATACCCTAATTCTGGAACATCTTATTACATTGATTCTGTTAAAAAATCCTTTCTTTCAAATGGTGTCCCTGTAGAAAATATTGACACAGCAGTAAAGGAATACATAGAAGTTCATGCCAATCTATTAGAGATTTTTTCAAACGCTGTTCTGATAGATGTTGATAAACTCTATAGTAATGTTTATGTAGGTGAACTAGCGGTGTCCTCTGAAGCTCTCTTTACAATCTTTGACCAAAAAATAATTCATGATATGAGTTTACACCCTGAAATTATCAAGAATAACCTTGATGGTTTTCGTTTAAGTTCTCTTCGTGAAGCGTATAGATTAAAAACAGATGATGAATTTTTTAAAGCTATTGCTATTGGAAAAATTTCTGATGGACATTTAAGATTTGATATTTCAAATGTTCGCTACACTTTTGAAGTAGCCAAGTACTTAGATAGTTCACAACAAACAAGTCAAATCATAGATTTTGACTTGTTGCTTAATAAAAAAACAGAGCAGGGAAGGGCTGTTAAGTCAAAAATTGAGCGAGGAGGAGACAGGGGTTTTACTGCTTATTCAGACACCAAAAGCTCGGTTAAATACCCTTCTACTATTTATTTTAATAAAGAAACAGGCAGGGGAATATGGGAAAACGGATACTGGAAATCAGAGGATGAATTGAAAAAAATAAGTGCTAGGCTTGATGAGGCAAATACACAATTTCTTCAATCTAGTGAAAAATATTTAGAAATGGTAAAGAAAGAAATAGCTAATAAGTATGCTGTAAAGGTTGATCCTAAAAGCTTTACCGATGAATTCTAGTTTTTTAAGGCTATTACTCTTTATACTAGTAAGTCTAAATCTTCCCCTGGTGTGTGCAAAAACTTCTCTGAAAACGGGAAGCTATAAAGTAGACTTAATTGTTTTAGATAGTGATGAAAAATATCCTGTATCCATTACTTTTAAGTCTTTTACAGGTAAAGATTTAAAAAATTATGTGACTGATTTTAACTTTGATTATTCAAGTTATGGGTGCAGTGCAACAAATAGAAAAGTTTCCTATTCTACTAATTTTATTGAGATTGAAGAAAATGTAAGAGTAGGAAAAGAATATTGTGAAGATTCAAAATATTTAATTTTT
>JAJVLF010000217.1 GCA_029255845.1 Campylobacterota bacterium
AAAGCTTCAGTTCTACCATTTTCTATAAAGCCAGTATTCCTGGTGTTTTTGTAAATTAGAAACCTAAAAGCTACAATTTTTCTACCTTCCTTAATTGCCTCAAACTCAAAATAAATATCTGTCTTTTCTTTAAGTTCCTTTTGAGCTACTAAAATAACAAACCTTTTTAAGTCATTAATTTTACTGTACTTAGTACCTTCAATTTTCAAAATCAACCTTATTTCATGAATAGATAATACCCTTTCACCTCTGTACTGATACTGTTTTAGAAGTTCATAAAACCTAATAGCATAAGCACTCTTTAACCGAGCAATATTTGAGAAATAATACTTTGTGTAATTTTTTTCTAAATTCAGAATAAAAGGCTTTAAATCAGGATGAATTTTGAATGAAACAACTCCTTTATCAGTGTAATTTACATCAGTAAAAAAAGCTTTTTGCTGTTCAGCTCCCCCCTCCCCTTTTATAACAACAGATCGTATAAGTCCCTTTGTTGCTTGTTTTAGTTGAGTGTAGTTCGTATCTGTTAAGTCAAAATCATTTAACAAATTTTTGATAGGAAAAGTGTAGAACTCTTCCTCTGGATTATCCCTCATAGATATAACAATCTTTGCAAATAGCTTTAGTTGCATAAGATTGAAATCAATAGGCATTTCTATAAGTTTATTGGCTTTAACAACTAACTCTTTAAAGTTTTTCATCCTAAAAAAGTAAAATAGTAGTAATAATTAACTAAGAGTATATTTCTTAAATACGAGCTGTCAAAACTTTTTTCGCATTTAAGTTAAAAATTCTAAGTATCACTAACCATTAAATAACTCGTCTTTAGAACAAAAAACATTAAACTTCTCGCTTTTAAGCCTTAAAATAACAATATATTATTAATAATAAGTCATTGATTATAATATAAATATACTATTTTTAACTCAACTATCACCTTACCATTAAATAACTCGTCTTTAGAGCATTAAAAAAGTGATATTTAAGTAGAAATCATCGAAAATAAGCTAAAAACAACAGTAGATCTCAACTTTAACTACTCCATTATATAACTCGTCTTAACCATTATATAACTCGTTTTAACCATTATATAACTCGTACTTAACCATTAAATAACTCGTTTAAACCATTATATAACTCGTCTTTAGTATCAAAAAAGCCTTATTTAATGCCCCTTACAGGGGGGTCTAAAGTATTAAAGTGTTGTTAAAGTAATAAAACAACAAACAAGAGAAAAAATGTTGTTGTTTTTTTATAAAATAATTTTTCTAGTGTCTGAAGAATATAAAAACATAAAATGAGGTTATAAGAACTTCTAAGAGGTTTTTATAGTAATACCATAGAAAGATATAGGTTTTCTATTAAAAACCCTGTAAGGCTTAAAATGTGACGATTTTTTACTACTTTTTAACAATGGAAGGAACTTAAAAAATAGAGATCCTCAAAAACACCGAAAACCATATAATTAATATATGGTTTTTATATGTAAGCTATATAGCTTACAACTTAATTATTCCTGTAATGAAAAGAATAGAAAAAGCTACTGATAAGAAAAAAAGTATGATGAAAAGAAATAAATAAGTCCTGGTTCAGTAGAACTTCTTCATCCACTCCCCTTTTTTTTCATTTGCTTCTTCATATTTTTCTATCCACTGCTTTTTTTCTTTTTCCTGCTCAACTTTCAAAAGTCCATATTTTTGAGTTTGATTATCCTTAATTTTTATAACCTCCTCCTTTTGCTTAATTTCACTCAAAAGCTCTGCTTCCCTGCCCTCAAACTGTTTTTTTACTGTTTCAACTTCTTCACTAACAGCTTTTTTTATTAGCTGGGTCATGTTTTCATTACTGTTTGGAAACTGTTCATTATTCTGTTTAGGAACTGTTTCAAACTGTTTTCAGTTACTTGAATTATCAGCAGTCTCACGAGATGTTCAATATTTTGAAACAGTTTTATTAACTCCGTAATCTTTGTAAAACAGAAAAATTTCTAGATCCATTTCATTAAAAATTCTTTTATTTTTTATGAAATCATTAGAAAAAGGCAAACCGTTTTTTAATGCCTCATAGATTAAGTTTTTACTTATTCAGTGCTGGCTTAGGTCTTTTATACTGTATTGCATAGGCTAAGTTAGATAGTTTATAAACTGTTTCAAGTCCGTTTTAAACAGTGTAAAAACTGTTTATATACATATAGTTATAAGCATTTTTTATAGAAAATCAAAAAAATCATGAATCTTTGTCTAATTTTTCTTTGATTGCCTGGCAAATCCAGGCTGAACGACTTAGACCAATCATTGATTCTTCAATGTGCTCATCTAATTTTTTCAAAAGTAAAGGGGGGATAATTACAGGAATTTGAGCTTTTTTAGGCTTAGTTTTTTTTACTTCTCCTTCAACTAAATTACTACCTGCTTGTTCAATAAAGGTATCCTGATCTTTTTTTCTTGTTGGTTTTTTAGCTACTGTACCCATGATATTTTTATATAATAGTTATATGGTTTTTATATGATAATAATACAGTTATTAAACTGTTTATATATGATAGTTATATGGTTTTATAGTTTTTAAAGTCTTCGTTAAAAACTGTTTTATACAGTTTCTTTAATTCATCAATAGCTTTTTTGTCTTTAGGCTTTACTTCAACAACTCCAAGTCCTTGACTAGAAGCATTTCTAAAAACCTTTCTATTTTTTACAGGGCAATCAATAAAGGAAATTTCAGGATAGTCTTCATTTAAAATTTCTGAAGTATCATTATTTTGATTTCCGACAACATCAGCCCGACTTAGAAAGCAGTAAGCTTTTAAGTTTGGATTAATAGTCGAGACTTCTTCTACTAATGTGTTTACTGCTTCAATAACCCAGGTATCAAAAGATGAAGGGAAGACAGGAAGTAATAAAAGGTCTGCAACTGTTAAAGAGGCTCTTTGAGAAATTGAATCATGACCACCAACATCAATGATAATGTCATCAAATTTTTTAGCCAAGGTAGGGAGTTCTTTAGCAATAGCCTTCCCATTAATTTGAATAGCCGTGTAATGTTTACTTTCCATGATTTCATCTCTAATAGATGAAAGGTCTGAAGCATTACCGTTATCAATACTGTCAGCATCTATAAGAAGAACTTCAGATCCTGAAAGCCCTCTCATGATTGCAAGATTTATAGTTGTAGTAGTCTTGCCACCACCACCTTTAATTCCACCTCAAATTATAATCATTTAAAACCTGTTTATAAGTGATTATTATATGTAAACCATATAGCTTATATATGTTAAACATATTGTTATTATATGCATATCATATCAAAGCTATACAAGTCAAAGTTTTATTTTTTTAAGATTTATACAGACATAAAACAACAAAATGGCTTCTTTTTTACTAAAAAACAGTTTAGCAAAAAGGGCAGGAGAGAGGTATAAAAACGGTTTTTAACCAGTTTTTTATAAAAAAGACTTACAATAAGTTAAATAGTGTAATATCATAATTACGTAATTACACTATTATGATTTAAAAGGGTTAGTGAAATGGCTAGAAAAACTGAATTAACACAAGAAATAATTAATGAAACTGCTGAAGAACTCCATAGTAAAGGTGTAAAACCTAGTCCTAATAATGTTCGTGAAGTTTTGGGGACGGGGAGTTATTCAACAATCAAGCAAATGCTAGATGTATGGAAGGAGAGACAGAAAGAAGATGAAAATGTTTTTATTCCTGATACTCCTGATTTTGCATACCGTATTGTAGATAAGCTTCATAAGGAGCTATATTTACAAAACAGGAAACAGCTAGATAGTGAAAGGCAACAGCTAGACTTATCACGGCAGGAAATGGAAGTTGAAAAGTCTGAAATGCTACTAGAGATTAATAACCTGGAAGAATCTAGTAAAAATTTAAAAGGGGAGTTAACTAAAAAAGATGATGAACTGACAAGGCTTAATACTGACTTGAACTCTTCCCAGGGAAAGCTTGAAAATTTGTTAAGCGAGTCTAATGAGCAAAAAATTAAGATTGCCACTTTGAGCGAAAGAGATAAACAACAAACTCTTCAGTTAAAAGAAAAGGATCTTATGTTGAAACAAGCTGAAGAACAGGAACAGTCTTTAGCTAAAAAAATGGAGGCTGATAAAATACAAATTAATCAGCTCGATGTTGCTATAGAAAGGTTGAATGGTGAGCTTACTAAAAAAGGGGACGAATTAATTAAAAGGGAAGGGGAGTTTGATCAAAAAGAGATTGAACTTACACAGTACAAAGCTGATGAAGTAAAAACTAAAGAACAAATTCAAGAACTTTCAGAAAAACTTAATAGACAAACAAATGATATAGCGGTTTTGACCGAAAGAGAAAAACAGCACTTATTTCAGTTAAAAGAAAAG
>JAJVLF010000218.1 GCA_029255845.1 Campylobacterota bacterium
AGTCTTTTTCTTTCATATATAAGGGGATGTTGTAGGTGTCTGCTATTATCGTGCCATCTTTAAATATTGATTTTTCATCGAAAAGTTTTTTTAGTAGGAAATAATCTAAGTTTAATTTTCTTGAAAAATCTCTTAGAAAAAAATAAGAGGTTTCGCCTGGTATTATCGTGATAGCTTTTGTAATACTTTTAAAATGTGTGATACTATATATAAAGTCGATTTTAGATATTTCTGTATTTTCCATTTTTAAAATGCCCTTTTGAGGCATACCCATTAGATATATCAAGATTTTATCAAAATTATTTATATTAAGCCCTCTATTTTTATAATACTGAACAATATTCGATATGCTTCCACTAGGGATATTTACATAAAGAGTAGTTTTAATAGGGGTCGCTAGATATATTAAAAATAGCATTATAATAATTATAAAATAATCTAATAGACGAGAAAATATCCTCATTTAGTATCTTTTTTTAGCAAACATTCTCACCACATAAGCAAAAGAAATTAAAAAAGCAAACACCATTAAATAGTCAAATTTTGCCTTTTTTCCATCAATCCCACTCGCATGTAAACTAGAACATCCTATGCTGTCATTATCATTAATAGAAATTATCTTAGGAGTCGTAGAAGCTCCACCAATCAAAGATACCGAGCCATTAAGTAGACCATCACTATCATTTAATCCACCATCTTTTATGTCCAGCTTAATACAATAATCCCGTTCATGCAAGGATTCTTGATATATATCGCTAAAATTGCATTGATTATTATTTCCTTTGGTTGAAGAGACCTTATCTCCTTGTGATGTATTAAAAATATGATATTTTCCATCTTTAAATATTCTAAAATAAGAATTACTTTTTAAAGTAGTAGGCTGTTTTATAACAACTGAAGCAACTCCTCCATTGCTTTGAATAATAATATCAAAAATATTATTCGTAAATTCAAATTCACGTGCTAAAGTATCACTTTCAAAAACTATAGGGTTTTGATATGATTTAGATGTAGCTAAATTACCAAAAGAAACGGACTGTCCCCTCGTGCTTTTTATAGTATAATTAATATCATCCACTGTAAAAATGATAGCACTAGAACTCCCCGTATTGGATTTTTCAAAAACTGATAAAATTTGTTTTTTATATGCTATATTTCCAAAATCATCTATGGCTACCCATATTATGGTCTTGTTGCCTATTGTAAATGTTTCCGTAGTTATATCTTTACATGTATCTAAAGTTAAAAAGTTCGCAACAAGAATGCCATTATTTAAACAACTATCTCCCATATATCCATTGATAGAAGCATTATGACTTGAAGATATGCCAGAAGCAGTTTTTAGTTCTGAGAAATTAGCCACATATACAGCAACACCATCTGATGGCACGGTAATACTTAAAGCACTATGCCCATTAAAACCACTTCTAGTGGGGTCTCTTCCTGTGTTAAGCTCTAAAATATCTCCGATTTTATCATTATCCATATCGCTTGATAAAGTGTAATTAGATAATGTTTTTCCTGCTTTATTTTCTATTTTAAGCAAATAGTCTTGGATTACATCTGCTATATTGTCATTATTTGAGTCTGTCGTATTTCCACTTGTATTAAAAAGCTCTTCTAAATCATCGGAAAGCCCATCTTTATCGCTATCTACTAAATTAACCTTTGGAGGTTTTATTTCTATGACTCCTAATGTTTGTAAATCATCTTTATATTTTACTTCCAAAAAGTAGGTTAAGTTTGGCTTATGCATAGAGGTGTAAGTAAGAGTTTCCACATCTCCTATAGGAAGATTAACATTCTCTCTTGAAGAACCTATAAAAATAGAAAATTTTCCTTTATAGGCTTTTTTTGCTCCCCATTTTGTTTGACTAAATAGACTTGTATTTTTTACTATTGTGATAGGCTCAATAACCTCAACCACGGTAGTATTCTCTTCTATTACAGGCTCTTTTGGCACTATTATTTTTATATCAAATGATTTATTGATATCTCTTGAGGTTACTAAAATAGTATCATTAGTATCCACTATAATTGCTTTAGCATTAATAATTATATTTTGCGATGTCCCAAAATTATCTCTCGTAAATTCTAATGTTTTCTTAGAAAGAGTAATCGTGCTTTTAGTATTAGATATTTTGACTTCATAAGGCTCAAATGCTGGTTTGCTTAGATGAATAGAAAGATTTTTAGTCATTTGAGGACTAAAAGAATACTCCATATTTGTTACTAAAGATATATTATTTTTAACAACTGTTAGCTTAATTTTTTTCGTTATACCTAAAGAGTCATTTTTAACTAACAGAGAATAATTACCATCTGTTTTAAGTAATTTATTGCTAGTACTTATCGTAACATCAACTCCATCCATATAATTTAAGGAGCTTAGAGTTATGATAGAAGGAGATATAGTTATATTTTTATCTTTATCTTTATCTTTATTGTATATTTGTATTTTCATATCCTGTGATGGTGCTTCACTTAATGCGATATTTATTATCTTATCAGAACTAAGAGAGATATTCACTTCTTTAGGATAAACTATATCTAAAAAATCAGCTGTGCTAAAGCTCATATTTTTATCTACAGCAATATCACCAAGTCTATTTTTAAATCTGCTTCCTTTAACTTCAATAAAATATGTAAAATTACTTTTCATATTTTTTGGATACAGACTAAAAGTGCTATCTTGTTCGTGCTTTACTGTTGTATCAAAAAGTATTCTTTTCCCACTTGCATTATTTTCTTTTATGCTTATGGATTGTTGCACCCATTTATTTCCTGCAAAATCTCCACTATTTACATCGAATGCTTGGACATTAAAAACAATATCTATAATCACATTTCTTTTTATATTTATAGAGTTATTCTCCAAAGAAAAATAATAATCAAATCCTAATAAATTTAATGAAGTAAATAGCAATATTAATATTTTATGCACAATAAATCCCCTTTATAAGTCCATAGATATTTCAAAAGTATATTTTTTTCCATAAATGTCATTATATATAGTTTTTACAATAAAATCAACTTCATTATTATATCCCATAAGTAGAGTATTTTTAATGCCAAATATATGTTCATTAAAATTATCATTTTCAGATTGAAAATTAGCGATATTAACAAATACATCTGCTTTCACATAAGAGAGATAATACTTAGAATAAAACCCTAAGTATTTTTCATAACTAACCTTAACACTACTTTTAATAATCCAATCATTAAATGTATCTCCAGCATAATTTTCTGCCTTGATATGCTCATTAATAAGCTCATTATTTTCTATTGATATTTTATTTTTATATGCTTTTGAAGTAGAAAAAGAACCTTGGATATTTCCACTTATAAATAATCCTTTATTCATTTTTTTATAAACCCTTGCTCCTCCCTTTACATTTACCCCATCTAAAATAATATGATTTGCATATAAGCTAGTAGCATACCCTCTTGATGGTGAAGAATTAAAAGGATTTACAAACATATTATTATATTTCAAAGACAAAGACAAAGAATTTTTATTTTTTCTCTTATCTAAATACTCATATCCTAGATTAAAAATTAATTTCTTATACCCTCGCCTATAGAGATTATTTTTATATAAAAATTTAAAAAGCATTAATTCAGATTGCCCACTTACGGTGCTTGTTATCGCATGGATAAAGTCATCATTATAGAAATTTTCATATTTTAATGTATATAAATATGCATTTTTATAAGTCGCGACATCTCCTTTTATTTTTAGTTTATTACTCACATCTGAAGATATGAAATCAATAATCTTATTTTTATGAAAATAAAAACCTATAGAATTAATACTCATAGAAGAATATGGACTATAAGATGATATTTTAAAATCTTTATCTTTATATTTCACCCCATTTGGGTAGATACTGCTTTCTTTAATTTCTACTACTTTCTCTTTAAAATATAAGCCTTTAGATTTTAATAATCTATGCGAGTTAGAAGCAATAGTAGATATAAGAAAATAATCATCATTTATTTTTTTAGCATTATATATGTCATCACCTTTAAAAACTCTAAGAATTTCTTTATTTGTTTTATTCCAAGCATATAAAGTGCTACCATTAGATGAATGTGATATAAAATAAATAAATTTTTTATCTTTATCCACCACAAAAGCATATCTGCTATTAAAAGAAAAAAGTTTTTTATTGTTTTTAATTAACCATCTTTCTTTACCGATATTTTTAAAATAATATAAATCCCCATTGTCATCCACTATAGTAGAACTATCTATTTCATCTATAAAATCGCCATTTTTATATAGTCTTAGCTTATTAAATGAATTATGAGAATCAAA
>JAJVLF010000219.1 GCA_029255845.1 Campylobacterota bacterium
AGAAATCATTAAAATAATAGTTTTTTTAAATAAGGCTCTAGGCATTTTGATAATACTCTTCATAGCTTATTCTTGCTTCAATCTCTATCACATTAGTAGGGCATAGTTCAGCACATGCACCGCACCCCACACAAGCATCTAATATTTTTGGTTTTTTACCACCTTTTATACTATCAACCATAATAATAGCATCTAAAGGATTTGGCAAAGGGCAAACATCGGCACAAATTGTGCAATTTTTACCCTCAAAACTTTCAACTTTTTTTATTAATTCTTGTTCTTGTTCATTTGTGTTTTTATGTTTATAAATTGCAGATATTGATTTTTTATCTACTTTTTTCTTGTTAAAGCCTAAGCATTTATCTAAATTTCTAACAACAGCAACTCCCATTTTAACTTCATTTTGCTTATTTAAATCATGACTCAAAGAGCCTGTAGGACAAGCAAGAACACAAGGAAAAGCCTCACATAAATAACATCCACGATTAGTAGCTTCCACATAAGGGGTTCCTACTCCATAACCTTGAAATATATCAAAAAGTTTAAGAGTATGATAAGGGCATACTTGCACACATTGTCCACACTTAATGCAAGATGCTAAAAATTTATCTTCTTCTAATGCTCCAGGGGGTCTTAGGCTAAATTTAGAAGCTTTAAGATAAGGACTACTTAAAGCACCAAAACCAGCAAATAAAGACAAAGCACCTAAAGAACTATATTGTATAAATTTTCTTCTTTGCAACTTAACCATTTAATATTTCCTCGTGATACATTTTAGGTTTTAAATCTTCAAATAAAAATGTAGGTTCTGTAAATGGTGCTAATTTTAATAAAAATTCTAATAAAGATATAATAGGTGAGCCATAAAAATATTTAATATTCTCATTATATGCCCATATTTTATCCATATATTCATATTTTTTATGGCTTGTGTCTCCGTAATTATCTTTATCCATATCAAAGCCTTTATAATTATCCCAATAATTCTCAGAAAATGTATTTTTATAAATATCACTTTTAGGAGTATCTGCTAATATATCTTCTATATTTCCAAGAAATGTATTTTTAGTAAAATTATTATCTATATTTATAGAATGAAATCTTATAGCTTCTGTATTATATAAAATTTTATTTCCCATAAAATCATTAACAGAATCAGGCTCATAAGGTGATCTATCTATATAAATACCGATAGCATTATAAGCTAAGATATTATTTTTAATAGTAAAATGATCTACTTCTTTTAATCCTATACCCATTCCTGTAGTTCCTAAAGAGCTTTTTATCGTATTATTTTCCACAATAGAATCTCTACTAAACATAAAAAAAATCCCCACAGAGTTTTTCTCATAATAATTATTTTTAATAATATTCTTACCCGCATGCATAAAATGCAAAGAATATCTCCCAAAACTACCTTTATTGTTTTCTATCAAATTTCCATGCGAATACCATACAACCATATCTCTTGTTTTATATAATTCATTATTTGTAATAATATTATCATTACTATACCATATTCTAAGTCCATCTCCTCTGAGTCCAAGCTCTGTATCAAATGATTCTATGTAATTATTTTTAATAATAGAATTATGAACTATTTGCATATCTATACCAAACAAACAATTTGTAATTTTAATATTATTAATCTCTATTTGCTTAACTTCTTTAATTAAAATTGCAGAATCTAATAAATCATGCCTATTGCCACTATTTGTAATATTAAGATTTTTTAAAGTAACGAAAGAACTTAATATTTTAACAACACTTCCTTTGCCATCACCTTTTATAGTCACATCTCCACCATCTCCAATAATAGAGATAGCTTTATTTATAACAATATTACCCTCATATATACCAGAAGCAAGATTTAAAATATCCCCATCTTTTGCATTATCTATCGCTTCTTGAAGTAAATTAGCATTTAATATTAATGAAAACAATAATACTAAAACTATCCTCATTTATTGTTTTGTAGTTTATTGATCGATAAAATTGACAAAAGTGAACTTATGCTAATAATTACCAGCATATAAAAGCCAATAGCAGGATAAGAATGAGTAGTAAATTGTGCTACTTTACCATCTCCAAAAAGTGTAGGCATAAAAGGTTTCACACTAAAAGCACCCCAATCATGTAAATTATGACCAAACCAATAAAGCCAATATGCATAATCTACAATAAACAATATAGGCAATAATACAGGTATAAACATTAATAGTTTTGTTATTTTATTATTATAAATTATAAACAATACCATAATTAATGATATTGTTAAAAATGCATAAATAGCTATTTCTCGCTCTATCTTACCACCTACCCACATCGGATCCATTCCTATATAGTGATTAATAGTATTCATTTCATGCACTTCTCCAGAAAATCCGTCAAAATGAAAATACACAGGAATACCTTGAGGAAAAATATCTTTAGGGTAATTCGCAGCTTCTAAAGACACTGCCCAAAGAGGAAAAGAAGCTACTCCAATTTCTGCTGAGTTTTTTATCATTTTATCTAAATCATTATATGCTTCTTTAGAAGTTGAAGGACTTTTATATCTACCCCCATTATAAATATTCCAAATAGTTTTAGTAAATGATGATATTTGATTAGCTTTATTATCATCTATTTTATTAAAACTACCATGGAAAACAATCATAGGAAGAGTAAACGACACACTTAGCAGGGTAAGTGCTAATGTGCCATATATTTTAGACTTTATATAACTAGAATTCATAATAGGTAAGTTTTAATTAAGTAATTGTGCATTCTCATCTACCCATTTCATATATTCTATAATGTCATTTGCATCTTTTTTACTTATATCATTATCAGGCATTCTTATTTTGAAAAAAGAAATCATAGCTTTAACATAAGCATCATTATACATAGATTTTGGATCCATTATGAAATTACGAACCCATTTTGTGCTTTCTTTAAGATTACCATGTCTGCTTAAAGCTCCTACTAAATTAGGACCAGAACTTACTTTACCAATTACATGACATCCATTACATCCATTTTCTACAAAGGCTTTTTCTCCACGGCTTTCTGATGCACTTTGTTTAGTTGCCATTTTTCTTGTTAAGCTATCTTTAGCTCTTATTCCAGAATCTGCTGTTTTTACCATATATTGCCATATCATAGTTTCAAATAAAATAGCTTTTTCCATATCCCCTTTTTTTAATGCTTTATTTGCTTTTTTCTTCTCTTTTGGTATTTTTCCATATTGAGATAATGCATCAGTAACAAGAGCAGAAACATCAGGATATTTAGCATAATTATTATCTTTTAGAAATTTCACAACACTTTGTATAACTTTATCAGTAGCATCATTAACACCAACTACTTTTTTATATTCAGCTTTTAATTCTTTTTTACTCATTGTTTTCATTTTAAGCTTTTTTGCACTTACATAAGTCTTATTAGGATCTTTCACCATAAAATAACCCATCATTTCTAAATGCAAAGCAGAGCAAAATTCGGTGCAATAATAAGGAAATACTCCCTCAGTATCTGCTACAAATTCCATTTTAACAGTCTCACCAGGCTCTAGTGAGGCATGTATGTTATAGTTACCGATTGTAAATCCATGAGTTTGATCTTGAGCTCTTTCTAAATTTGTCATATATAAAGTTACTTTATCGCCTTTATTTACAGTAATTCTCTCAGGGTTTATGTGAGATCTTACAGAAGTAGCATAAACAGTAACATTCTTACCTTTTCTCACAATTCTCTCTTCACCAGCAAGTGTTTTACCTTCATGTATTTTATCAGTTTTAGTATTCGTTCCCATTTTATACCTAATACCAGGATGCAATTTACTAGCTCTAATTCCCACAGCTTGATGTGGCTCACCAAGAGGCAAAGGCATATCTACCAACAAATCCATAGTCTTACCAGAAATATCAATAAGCTGATGATTTTGAGGATGCAATGGACCAACAGGAGTAAATCTATCTATTGTTAGCTTATTTAATGCTATGATATATTCACCTTGAGGGTCAGCAGTTTTACCTTCCATACCAGCTAAATGTCCTATATTGTAATGAACATTTTGTTTATCAATTATTTTTAGTTTTTTATAATTCCATTTCACAACTTGAGAATCAACATATAAAGATGTATAAACTTCACCATCTACTGGAGAAAATTGTGTATGCAATGGTCCTAAGCCCAGTTCCA
>JAJVLF010000022.1 GCA_029255845.1 Campylobacterota bacterium
ATATTCAAGCTCTTATATTATTCTTTGGAACTATATTTATTTATAAAGCTATTCCTATGGCTGCTTCTGATACTGGGATGTATTTGGCTAGTTATCCTATGGTAGCTCTTAGTTTAGTTGGGTTGTTTTTTATTTGTGTGATTGTTGCTTATGCTATTTATTATTTTATGCCTGAAAGAATTAAGTATGTTATTACTGTTTTAGCTGTGTTTGGGGCTTTGAGTGGGGTTTTTTATTCTTTTGTTATTCCTTTAGAGTTAGGAGCTATGACTTCACTATCAATTCCAGCACTTGATGAATTTCGTATTATGGAAAATACTAGAAATGATAGAATCATATCTATAGTGCTGATATTTATTTTTCTAATTTTGTTATTTTTTAGTTTCCAAAAAATAACAAAATTTTTATTATCATTAATTCTATTTAGTAATTTTATACTAGTATTTTATACCTTATTTATTGCAGTAAATCCAAAAACTATCCACTCTATGTCTGGTAGTGATTTATCAACATTTGGTACTTTTGATAAAGTTAGTCAGAATAAATTATCTAAAGCATATTCTTTCTCTAAAGATTCAAATGTTTTAGTTGTAATAATGGATGAATTTCAAGGAAATATGTTTTACGATATTTTAGAAAAATATCCCAAGTTGAGAAATAAATTATCAGGTTTTACATATTATCCAAATACATTATCTGTAGGAGCCGAGACAAGATTGGGCCTTTTCCCTATTTTTGGTGGGAAAAAGTATATTTTTTTTAAAAAAGTAGATTATGAAAAAGCTATTTTAGATAGTATGCTTATAGCAAAAAAATATTCCCATTCTTATTCTAGATATGCTCAACGTTCTATTTCTGGAAGATGTAGCTTATTTTTATCAGATACAAGCATATGTTTAGATACTTTTGAGGTTAAGAGTGTGGATTTAATGTCTAATAATCAAATTAAGCAAGACATTGATAGTAAGCATAAACAAACAACTAATAATGCTCAGATTACAGCTACGATATTTGCGCGAGTATCTTTTTTATTAAGCATACCTCATAACCTTAAAATGAATATTATTCCTAAAATAAACTTTAAAGAGATATTTGTAAATACATCATTAGAAGCATACATTTATCATTTAGCACAATATTTTCAACTGATTAACATGAATGATTTTGCCAACACAAATAGTAATAAAAAAACATTTAAAATAATTCATAATATGATTACTCATTCACCACAAATGATTAATGAAAAATGTGAAATTGTTAAAAAGAATATTAGCGGTTACTCAGGTCTTTTTAATACTGCTTATTGTTCCATGAGATTATTGGTTGACTTTTTTGATAAATTAAAAACACTGAAAGTATATGATAAAACAAAAATAATTATTGTATCTGATCATGGAAGCCATGGTAATACTATTAATTCTAAATTTATTCCTATTCATAAAGTGAGAAGTAGTGCATTAATGCTTGTTAAGGATTTTAATAATAAAGGTATTCTTAAAATATCAGATAAATTTTTATCAAATATGGATACTTATGGTATAGCTCTTAGTGGAATTAGTCATAATATTGAAACTACACTAGATCCTATTAAGAATTATAATGAAAATAGAAGTCTTGTTTATGTAGAAGCCTTAGATGCAGACCTTAAGGAATTAGAAATATTTGAAGTTAAAAGAAGTATTTTTAACAAAAAAAATTGGAAAGAATTAGGCAAAGAAGAATTAAAAAAGTTCATAAAAGAATAAGTAGCAATGTTATTAAAAATCATAATAGTTTCTCTCGTTCCACCTTTCCCAAGGTGGAATGCATAAACTACAAAAAGCCTACCCATATATTAACCAATTAACCAAAAAATCCCATAAAATAAAACACATACATCAAAAAAACTTATCAACAAAAACAAGTCCCTCTACTCCCTCATAATCTCTAGCACTACTATATCTCCAATGTTTTGCTTCATCTACATATCCTCTTTTTACAGGATTATGATGAATATATTTAATTTTCTGTATCATCATTTTATCATCTTGTATAAGCTTTGGTTGATAACCCTCTTCCCATACTTGATAAGTTTTTTCTTTATGGTTTGCTTTTTTGTAAAATAGGGTCAGGTGATGAATTTTAGGGTCAGGTAACAACCCACTACTTTTAAGAAATAAGTAGTGGGTTGTTACCAGACCCTTTTATTTTACCAGACCCTTTTATTTTTTTATTTTAAGGGAAGTTTAAGGTGGCAACTGACCCTTAAATTTGAAAAAATATGATGATGAGGGTAAAAAATATATACATATTACAAAAGATATGACCTCGAAAGAAGAAGATAAAAAAAGAGGTTTTTTTGAACCTCGCTAACTACATTTATATTTTGCTACCAAGCTCCAGTTTTATAGCATATATAAAATAAGCTTAAAATAAGGGTCAGGCGTTGAAAATGCACCACATTACTTATAAGTTAAGGTAAAAGGTCAGGTGTATCATTTTTTTGGTGCATTTTCAATGCCTGACCTAGCCTGTCGAAAAAGTTACTTTTAGTAGCATTTTGCACCATTTTTAACCTTTAATAATAGATAAATAATTTAATCTATAAGAGCCTATAGTAAGAGAGTATAAGTAAAATACTTTAGCATAAAGTCAGGAATAGATAAATGGTCTAAAACATTATTTTTCGACACCCTATGCCTGACCCTTAAATTTGTGCCAAACTTAAGTTATAAACTTTAGATAAATGCAATAAAAATTGCTAAATAAAGCTACATAATTTAAGATTTAATATCTCGACCCTAGATTTATAAAAGCAATCTATAAGTAATAAAACTCATAATCCAAGCAACTCCCGTAGTGAATACAAATAAATATAAAAGATACTTATATCCCCCTGTTTCTTTTGCAAAGACCATAGAAGCAGCAAAGCAAGGTAGATAAATCATCGAGAAAACTACAAAAGCCATAGCTGTGGCAAATGGGACTTCTTTTTTTAATTTATCTAATAATCTATTGTCATCTTCGGATACATCTTCTCCTATATTATATAAAATACCTAAAGTTGCTACTACTACTTCTTTGGCTGCAAGACCTGTCTCAAGAGCTACGGTAAGTTTCCAATCAAATCCTAAAGGGGCGAAAAATGGGACTGAGGCTTTTCCTAGTTGCCCTAGATAGCTTTGCTCTAATTGGATGGATGGATTATCGCTATTTGATTTTGGGTAAGTGCTTGCAAACCATATTAAGATGGAGGCTGCCAGTATAAATGTCCCTGCTTTTTTGAGATATGATAATGCTTTTTGTGATACTATTATGTATATTAATTTTATTGTTGGTAGTCTGTATTTGGGCATTTCCATAACGAATGGCTCATCTTCTCCTTTAAATACGAGCATTCTTAATATTTTCGCCATCACAAGACCGAGCAAGGCACCTGCGATATATATAGCAAAAAGAACATTTCCTGCATTATCACTATCAAAAAATGCTCCTGCAAAAAGCACATAAATAGGGAGCTTAGCTCCACAGCTCATAAAGCCTATAATAAAAAGAGTGATGAGTCTATCTTTTTCATTTTTTAATGTTCTAGTCGCCATATAGGCAGGGACAGAGCAACCAAAGCCTGTTACTAAAGGCATAAAGCTTTTACCGTGAAGACCGAATTTATGAAAAAAGCCATCTAATAAAAATGCGACTCTACTCATATATCCAGTAGTTTCAAGAAGTGCGATACCAATATAAAGAATGATAATATTAGGAAGAAATAAAACAACAGCACCAACCCCTGCAATAATCCCATCTGACAAAAGAGAGCTTAATCCCTCATGAGCTATGCTTGACTTAACTGCCTCTGAAAGTAAGCCAAAACCCATATCAATATAGTCCATAGGAATAGAGCCAAACTCAAATGTTAATTGAAATAACCCCCACATTAAAAATAAAAATATTGGAATTCCTATAAATTTATTAATTAAAATATCATCAATCTTTTTTGTTAATGTTTTATTATTTGTAGTTTTTTTATGGGTGGTTTCGGCAGTAATACCTTTTGCTATCGCATAATGCTCTATGGCTTGTATATCTGCATGGCTTTTTGTGTTGTGATAATTATGTATATTATCATGGCATTTTAAAAGCAAAGGTTGTAGCTCCATAAACACTGGCTTATCATGGATTTCTTTATAAAATTTATCATCATCATTTAGTAGCTTAATAGCCATTTCTCTACTGCTTAAATCCAAATAACTATAATCATCCTCATCTAAAAATTTCTTAACTTTGAAAATCTGCTCTTCTATTATATCGCTATAGCTTATATTTGAAAATGCCCTCACTTCATTATCAGCTACATCATGGATAGTATTTAGTAATTCACCAATCCCTTCTTTAGTTTTAGAAGATACAGCTACACTCTTAATGCCTGTAATTGCCTCAATCTGTTTAGCATTTATGTCTAAGCCCTCTTTTTTAGCCTCATCTATCATATTTAAAGCTATCACCATTTTTTTATTCATATTTAATAATTCTAAAGTCAAAAGCAAATTTCTTGAAATATGAGTAGAATCTAAGACATTTAATATCACATCATATTGCTCATTTTGTAAAAAATCTCTAGCTATTTTTTCTTCACTAGAAAAGCCATTTATAGAATAAGTCCCTGGCAAATCCACAATCTCAATCATATGAGAATGATGCTCAAAACGAACCTCAGTTTTCTCAACCGTTACTCCACTAAAATTACCCACTTTCAAACGAGATTTAGTCATAGCATTAATAAGAGATGATTTCCCTACATTTGCTTGACCCGCTAAAACTATTTTAATAGTATCCATTATATTTTATCCACCTCTATTTGCTCCGCTTCTTCCACTCTAATCGCTATTTCTGTATTTTCAATATCTATAACCATAGTATTATTTCTTAATGATACTTCTTTCACAAAAATATTAGCACCTTTAATTATCCCAAATGAATAAAATCTTTGTTTTAATTCATCATTGCATTTTATTTCTTTTATTATTGCTTCTTTTTTTTCTTTTAGATTCGATAGTTTCAATCCATTCCTTTTTATTTTAATATTCATATTAAGAATGGTTATTATAATCAATAATGCTAAAATTGTCAAGTTCTCCTTGACTTTATTATTAGACTTATTTAAAAGTGATGTTGAAAATGGAGGGATTATAGTTTATCTATTTAAGCTTTAACACAATATTAGTCCCAACATCTTCATCTGAATTTATATCAATTTTTATATCTAGTTCATTGCATAATCTATGCACTATATGCATACCTATCCCATATCCTCTATCATTTTCTTTATAGCTTCTTTGGAATATTTTTTTAGGGTATTTTATGCCTTTTCCATTGTCTTCTATTGTGATTGTGTTATTTGAGCATTTAATGTTTATGATGGGGTTTGTTTTTTTGCTATATTTACAGCTGTTTGAGATTATATTGTCTGTTATTCTTTTGATTGCATTTTGATTTGATAGGATTGATATATTTTTATTTTCAAAATTAAACTTTATTTCTGGGTATATGCTTTTATATCTTTCTATAATCTCATCTAGTAGATTTGATAGATTAAATTCTTCTTTTGATAGATTAAATTCATCTAGTAAAACATCTAAATTTTCATAAAGAGATAGCATACTTTTGGCACTTAGTTCTATTCTTTCTATTTTTTTTATATCTTCTTTGGGCAAATCTTTTTTTAGCATTTTTGCATTTATTAAAATAGAGCTAATTGGAGTGTTTAAGTCATGAATTAAGTCTTTTGTAAAACTATCAAGATATGATATAGCTTCTATCATAGGCTTTAAGGACTTTCTTGCTAGCACCCAGCTTATAAAAGCAAAAAAAACAATTAAAATTATTTGTATCGAAATAGTCATTTTTTTTAAATTATTTATCTTAGTATCTACAATATCACTATCTACCTTTACCATCATTTTTTTACCAAATATCTTAATATAATGATTTTGGACTTTGTATGGTAGCTTTGTTTCGATATTTGGAGCTTTAACCACCTCATAACTAAAGCCATCTTTTTTAAAATTAGAATTTGTTCTATGGACTTGCATTAAATATCCGTGCATTTCCATACCCGTCTTTTGTATTATCAGCATTTGCTGTTGATTTATATATAAATACCCAAGCAATAAAATAAACACACTTACAGATATAAAATATCCTAAAAATATTTGCAGGAATGACTGTCTTTCATATTTATTTTTTTTCAAGTCTATATCCTTTCGCTCGAAAATTCGTAATATCTAGCCCAATTTTTTTCATTTTTGATATTTGCACTCTTAGACTTGCTTCATTCCCCTCATCTCCATCATAAAGCTCATATAAAATATCTTCTTTAGATACTGTTTTATCGATATTTTTTATAAATATCTCAAATAATTTTAATTCCATAGGAGATAATAATATTTCTTCATCACTTTTAAATATCTTTTGATTTTTAAGATTATATATGATGTCTTTATAAGTAATATCAAAGCTATGAGATTTAAAAGATTTTTTAATTTGAGAATTTATTCTAATAATCAGCTCATCACTATCAAATGGCTTTTTAATATAATCATCCCCACCCACATCAAAGCCAGAAGATAGAGAGCTTATATCTAATTTAGCCGTGAGAAAAATACAAGGGGTGTCATCTTCCATCTCTCTTAAGCTTTTCAATAACTCAAACCCATTAATAAAGGGAATATCCACATCAAATAAATATAAATCAAATTTAAAATCATAGCTTGCTTCTAAAGCTTCATTTCCATCTTTAGCCCAAGTTATTTCAAATTCTTCGTATTCTAGTAACTCTTTTATGCTCTCACCTAAAATTAAATCATCTTCAACTAAGAGTATTTTTTTTGTAGTCATTAATTACAAAGATCCATATATTCTAATCTTTTAATTATCAGCCCATTCTAGCTGGTTATAATAATTATTTATATTATTATAATTAAGCTGTTTCAAATAAGGAATATTTTTCTTTTTGTATCCGCTTTTTGAGATATTAATAGCTACATTTTCTCTATCAGTTCCATCCTTATAAGCTTTTTGGATATCACCTCGCAATATTTTAAGATACTCTATCGTATCTTTATAAGAATGCTTATCAAATTCTTTTCCATGCCCACCCAATAAATATTTTGCATTTAGTTTAGCTAGATTATTAATCGCTTCTATCCAGCCATCTACTTTTGAGTTTTTTGTATAATTTAGCATTCTTCCATTAAATACAATATTGCCTACAAATAAAAAACTATCCTCTTTGCTGTAAATAGCTATATCGCTATTTTCTTCAGATGTAATGCTCGGTTTTATTATTTTAATAGCCTTATTGCGACCTTTGATTGTGAAGCCACTTTCTGCTAATATGTCCATTTTCACAAGTTTTGTTTTATTCATAATCTTATCATCTAAAATAGCAAATAATCTTTTAAAATTATCGGGATTATCTTTTATATCTTTTTCAATACTTTTATGCCCAACTATCTTAGCTCCAATCTCTTGAAAATAAGAAGCTCCTAGTATTCTATCATCGTGATAGTTTGAGATAATAACATAAGATACTTTTTTATTAGGATAATCTTTCTTTATTACATTATGAAACTCTTTAGCAAAATTATATGTAGGACCAGAATCAAGAACTACTATAGATACACCCATATCAATATAGCAGATATTAGATACAAAGCCCTTATTTGATTTTGTCGGGGGATTAAAATCACCTATCGCACAATGGACATCTTTTGTAATTTGTATTGGCTTTATGTCATACATATTTGCCATTAAATTTATGCTTACGAGAAAATATATTAATATTGATTTTTTCATTTTATTGTCTTGCTATTCTTTACATCCATTATGCTCTAGCCATATATCTCTATGCCCCATATCTATAGCAAATTGAGGAGGCTCACAATCTTTTGTTGTAGATTTTGAATTATCTTCAATTTCTTCTTCTTCATCAACATTGGCAAGCTCAATCTCATCTTTTTGTGCTTGAGTCATTATAGATGATGTGGTTCCATAATATTTATATTCTTTTAAAGCTTTAAATACCCCATAAAATAATCCCATAAATACTACTAATGCAATAAATTGTGGCATTAAGCTTGGCTTTTTTGCTTGAACCTCGCAAGTATCTCCCGCACATTTATTTAGTTTTTTATCAAACATCTTATATACAATACATCCTAGACATATACCAAAAGAAGACTCCATAAATAAAAGGATTAAACAAAATACACAAGTAAGTATTCTAGCAGGAGTTACAATATCAAGTAAAATATAATAACTCATAATAGCCCCAAGTATAACCCCAATACTCCAAGCAAATCTTTTAGGAGAGGCCTCCACCCACTCAGGTGCCTGATTAGAAACTACAAGATGTCCTAAAACCATATAAGGGGTATAAACAGGATTTACAAATACCCTAAGCACAAATTCAATAATAAATGTAATAGTAAAAAGATTAGCCCAAAATAAGTTTTTTGTTAATATGAAACTAAATAAACTTATAATCCCAAATAAAAACATTATCCCTGCACTAGCTCTAACATCTCTTTCGTTTAAAACTCTAAAATCGTATTCTTCTATTTTTTCTCCAAATTGGAAAATTTTATTTAATATGCTCATCTATGCTCCTTTTTTGTATCTTTAAATACTATCTAATTAGTGTTAATGAAGTATTAATGAATGTTTTTTATATGCTCTCTTATATCTACATATGCACCGCTATCATAATCAAAGAATGTATCAGAATTTGAGATGATATTTAAAACAGCTTCTTTTAAACTAAATTTATCGCAATCTCTTAAATGCTTTACAGATTTAAATTCACTTTCATCTGCTTCATTTAATATTTTATTAACTA
The DNA here is from genome assembly GCA_029255845.1 of Campylobacterota bacterium. Taxonomy (GTDB): domain Bacteria; phylum Campylobacterota; class Campylobacteria; order Campylobacterales; family JAJVLF01; genus JAJVLF01. The sequence goes on from JAJVLF010000022.1 coordinate 8,876, forward strand.
ATTTTGTTTCAATGACACCAGGGGCTAATGCTACTAGATGATTATTTGGCATTTCATCAGCATAAAGTTTTATTAGCATATTTAATGTGGCTTTTGATAAAGAGTAGCTCCCCCATCCTTTATGCCCATTTATAGAAGCTCCTGATGATATTGCTATTGTTTGTTTTAATGGTATTTTGCTTTTTATGAAAAAATCTAAGATTATTTTATTTGCAAAAGTATTTACATTCATTACTTTATTTATATCATCCATAGAGCTATTATGCATAGTTTTAATATCATCTATCATTCCCGCATTGAGTATCGCTAAGTCTATGTTTTGCATATTTAACAAAGAGAGATTTTTATGAATATCTTCTAAATTAGATAAATCTATTTTAGTAAAAAATAAATTATCATTTTTAATAGAAGTCGCACTCCTACTACAAGCATACACCTTAAAGCCTTTTGCTAAATATTGCTTCGCAAACTCTTCTCCTAAACCAGAACTTATACCTGTAATAAATATTTTTTTACTCATTATTTTCTATTAATAATTCATTAAATTTATCTTCATAAAATTCTTTATTTAGATATTCGCAAATATATTGCACATCTTTTACCCCATTGCCAAGGCAAGATGTAGCACCAGGTGAGGGAGTCATATTAAAAATAATGCCATCATTTTTATTTATCCTAGCTTCCCCTAAAAGGAGTTTATTATTTTTTTTATCTATTATTTGAGTTCTTAGTCCCCCAATTCCTTTAGCAAATCTTATATCATTTATTTTTAAACTAGGGATTATTAATTTAGCATATTTCAAAAATGATTTTCTTCCAAAATAAGGAATCTCATAAAAAATATTCCTTATTATAAATTCTCTAATATCCTTATCTTTCAAAGAATCAAATATGACTTTTAGCACCCTAGTATCAAAATCTAATAATTCTAAAAACTCATAAAATTTATTTCCCTCTTTATATCTCTCAAGTGCAAAAAGAGGCAAAGCAGTAGGACCAAGCCTAATCATATCATTAGTTTTAATCCCTATATCAGGATCAGCATGAATAGCTGCAAAGGGAAGTTTGGGGTTTTGAACTGTGTATATTTTAGATTTAACAAGAGGCTCATTCAAATAATAATAATTCCCTCCCATAGGAATAGCCGAATAATCCTTCCCATATCCCATCCTATGAGCAAATATCAAAGAATGAGCTCCAGAATTAACCATCACAAAATCAGCCGTCCATTCGCCTTTTGTGGTTTTTATTCTATAAATATCTTTTTCTTTTTTAATAGATTTAACTTCACAATTAAATTCAAAACTAGCATTATCATTTTCTTGCATACCATTTTCTATAAAAGTCTTAGCAATCTTACCATAATTAATAGCACAATAATCATCCATCGCACCCATAGCAGAAATATCTTTTTTTCTATCTTTGCACAGCATAGGCTCTATTTTAGATAGTTTATCCCTATCCCAATACTCCATATCTGGAAATATATCTGAAAAATCATTATGCCTTTTTTTAATATATTCCACTTGCTCCTCACCCACCCCTAGAAGCATTTTAGGATATTTGAAAATATATTTATCTTGATAGCCGTATTGTTTTGTGTATTGCATTAAAAGAGAGGCTGTTTTTTTAACTTCTTTTGCTTTTTCTAATGAGTAATTAGTCTCTATATCCCCACTATGAAGAGTTTGGCTATTACCACTAGCATTTGAATTTAAAGGTGCTACATCAGGATACTTTTCTAGTATCAAAACAGATTTAATATTGGAAAATTTAGCTATTTCATAAAATAATGCAGAGCCAGAAATCCCAGCCCCTATAATTACAACTTCTATATGTTTTGTCAATTATTTTCCCACATAAAGCTGTCTAGGTCGCACAATCCTACCACTTTTATCTTCTAATTGCTCAGCTAATTGAGTAATCCACCCCACAGTCCTACCAATCACAAAAATAGGAGTAAACATATTAGTTTTTATTTTTAAAGCAATTAAAATAAGCCCAGAATAAAAATCAACATTAGGATATAAATTTCTTTTAATAAAGTATTCATCATTTAAAGCAACCTCTTCAAGCTTATCAGCTATCTTAATCAGCCTACCATCAATTCCCAACTCATCTCTTAATTCATCTTTTAGTCTTTTAAGTATTTTAGCTCTAGGATCATAACTCTTATACACTCTATGTCCAAAACCCATCAATCTAAAAGGGTCTTGCTTATCTTTAGCTTTTGCAATATATGTATCTATATTTGAAATATCTCCTATCATTTCGAGCTGATGAATTACAGCCTCATTAGCTCCTCCATGAGCCTTACCCCATAAAGCAGAAACACCAGCAGATATAGCCGCATAAGGATGAGCTCCAGTAGAACCCACAGTCCTTACAGCAGTAGTAGAAGCATTTTGTTCATGGTCAGCATGTAAAGAAAAAATAGTATCTAATGCACGAACCTCAACATCTTTGATAAATTTTTGCTTACCATCCACAAGAGGCATTTTACCATCAGGAAATGCTCTCATCATATATAAAAAATTCTCAGTAAAGCTTCTCTCAATATCAGGAAAAATCAAAGGAACACCTTGAGAATGCCTAAAAGCACATGCAGCCAAAGTAGGTATCTTAGCAATAATACGACTCTCCATAAGCCTCATCTCAGCAGGAGACTCTATATCTAAATGCTCAAAATAAAATGTAGATAATGCAGAAATAGAAGCCGAAAGAGTAGCCATAGGATGAGCATTATCTCTAAAGGAAGCAAATAATTCTGTAATCCCCGTATGAATAAAACTCCTATGTCTTAATTCCATATCAAAATCAAAAGCCTCTTTTTTATTAGGAAGCCTTTTATTCAAAAGCAAATAACAAATATCTAAATACTTATACTTAGAAGTAAGCTCTTCAATATCATATCCTCTATGTCTAAGCTCCCCTTTATTCCCATCAATATAAGTAATATCAGAAGCACATCCAGAAGTAGAATTAAACCCAGGATCATGCAAAAACATCCCACTCTGTTTATAAAAACTAGCAGTATCTACAACAGCAGGTCCTCTACTACCATCAAGTATATCAAAATCAAAACTTTCATTATTTCTATTATTTGTAAATGTCCAAGTGTCTTTTTTCATTTTAAGCCTTTCTTTTTTATAGGGATGATTATATCAATAAGCCTTTAAAGTAAGTATTTGATATTATAAAAAAATAAAATATTCCAAACCATTGATAAAGTTTTCTAGTTCTATATTTATCACATTTTAGGAAAGAGTGGATAGAGGCTCCCTTAAGTAATATCTTTTATCCTCACACTAACCTTAACAAAATAATCATTAAATTCAAAACTAGCAGGTGGATTACCATTTTCTTTTAGCAAGCTTTGAGCTAAATTTACCCCACTACCATATCTCTCAACCTTACCTAGAGATTTCATAGTAGAAGCTATAATATTATTTCTATATACTGGTGGATTTGGAAAATTTTCTTTACTAAGAGGTGATTTTAATCCTCCAGGACTTTTAATTATTATTTCATTTTTAAACCAATACACACGAATCATATCATCTATGCTATAATCTCTATGCATTATAGCATTAAAAATAAGCTCTCTAATAGCCTCATACGGGTAAGTAAATTGTTTTTTATTGGTAAATCCTTCTTTAAGCATACTGGTATCAATATATAGTCTTATTAGTGTTTCTACGGAGTCTATAATGCTAGAAAGATTACCTTTAATTTCTTTTTCATTTATTTTACTTCTATCTTTTAAATCATCCCCATCAACTTTTAAAAACATAATATATGCATTAGGTAAATACATCTGAGGATTTTCTCCGCACACAAGCAATCCTCCATAAGTAGGATGACCTCCTTTACTCGCAAAACTTATCGATTTTAATTTTTCTAATAAACTTCTTTTATTTCTTTTAATAATTTCCTCAGAAAAAAAGCTTTTTTCATACAACACAAATAATTCTTCGTGTATATCATCTATGTCAGAGCCTATACATTCACTAGAATCAAAAGATATATTATGTGCATTATTTATTCTGTTAATCATCTCATTAGCATTTGCTTTTCTAGTGCTACTCCCTACTCTAATATAAATATCTTTTTTATACCAAGTAACTAGCTTAGATGGATGGACTGTAATTATAATAATCTTATTATCTATATCCCTTGATATACTAATTTTTGGCTGTGGTAAGACTTGACCCTCACTAATAATATTAGAGATTTTTTCTTCATCTTCTTTGATATTGTCATATTGACATTCTTTACCATTATCATCTAAGCCTATTATAAACACACCTAGGGTATCATGGTTTTTATAATCATTAGCAAAAGCACAAATTGTTTTTAAAAGTTTTTCTTTTATCTTATCATTAAACTCTCGTTTAAATTCAAGTTTTTCTGATTCTTGTTTGCCCATAAAGTCATTAATACTATTATTCATCATTAAAAGCCTTATCTAATTTTTCTAAAAAAGATTTAATATTATTAGCCGTAGATGAAATAGGCTCAAGAATACGACTTGCTTTTTCTATATACTCTAAAGTTTTAATAATCTTTTTTAATATTCCCTTTTTTTCTTCTTTATTTGTTTGTGTGTTATTAGTGTAGTCATTTATTAATCCCTCAATACGACTAATATCTTTTTTGATTTTGTCATACTCTTCTCCCTTTAACCCTTCTCTTTCTATATTATAATCAAGCTCATCCATTTCATCTTTAATAGCTCGTAAGTCATTATTTATTTGTGTATTGTTAATAATTGTATTTTGTTCATTATTCATTATATTATTTATTACTATATTAGGATTATAAGCTTTCATTTCCTCTTGAACTATTTTTTTAATATCTTGCTCTCCATATACTTTAGGAATTATATTATCTATAAGAACCTTATTCCCATATTTCGCTTGTATGCTCTCTACATTATCATAAATAGCAGTTAAAAATTGCGATAAAATAAACTCATCATTATCAACTTTTAAAATAGGGTCATAAGCTAAATTTGAATATTTATCACTATTTATTATTTTTAAAAGCCTAATTCGTAATTTGCTTAAATACTCACCAGCATTTCTCTCATCTCCCCAAACTGTAATATCAACAAACCTAGCATATTTATCTAATTTAACAATAGCCTTACTAGAACCCCAAGCCAAATAGCAACCATCTTGCCATATATTATCTCCTACAATCTCACCACCACAAGTTACAAGAAAATTATAAAACAAAGAAGTAGGCAGTAGTTTTTCCATAGTAGTGCGAAAGCCTATATGGTAGCCATTAGGCTCTTTAAAATCAGGTTTATCATTTTGAGCTATCATAGGGACACGATATTGTGAGCTTTTAGGGTCTTTATATGCTAATTCAAAATATACTAATATTTCTAGCAAAGACTTATATTTATCGCTATCAATCTCACCAAGAGTATTTTTAAATTCTTTTTCATTAAATATTATTTCTAATTTAGAAATATTTAAAAAGCTCCCCTCATCTTTTTGAGAGCTTCTATTTAAAAGATAATAAATAGTCTGACTTAACCAGCTAGGACTTAATATATACCAATCATCATTAATAGATGGAAAATGCAATGCCACACCTAATTCATCAAGAACCTTTAATGATGATTCTTGCTCTTTAGTTCCTCGTATATCTGCTTTTTCACATAAAGAAATAACATCTTTTTTGTTTATGCTAGTTGTTTTATCTTCTAGTTTTTTTCTAAAATACTTTTTGAGTTCGATATGCTTTTTCATCATTTGAGGGTTTAGGTTTATAAGGTTTTGGATTTTTACTTTAACCTCTTCTAAGCCATCATCATTTATACAAGATAGATTATAAAGCCCCTTTATAAAAGGATAAGATTTTTGAATTTCAGAAGTATCAAAAGGCATAGGAGTCTGCATACCTTTTTCTACCCCATCTACTTGATTTTGCACAATTATAGTAGGGGACTCATTACCAAATATCCGCACATGCTCTAACCAATACTCTATTAGTTCTCTTTGATTTTCTCTAGCTTTTATCATAATCACATAAATACATTTATCTCTTAAAAACAATTGATGAGATGAATGCAAAAATACCTGCCCACCAAAATCCCAATAATGGACATTGATTTCTTTATCATCTATTGTTTCTATATGCTCTCTTATTTCTACATTAGGAGTAGCCTCTTCGCTTGGTTGTATCTCTTCATCAAATAATCTACGAACCAGAGAAGTTTTACCGACATTTCCATGTCCTAATAAAATCACACGAGACTCATAAGTGAAGCTTTTTCCTTTATCGCTACTTTGTAAGTATTGCATAGCACTAAGAGCATTATCTTTTGCTTTTAAGTATTCATTAGGAATTTCTATTATTTTTTTTATTTCATTTTTATCAAAATTTCCTTTAAGCCAAGATTCATATTGCTTTACCCAATAAGAAAAACCCATATCATTTAATTCTTTATAGAAATATTCCTTGTTTTCTACTAGAATTTCCTCCCATTCCAAGGTTTTGTTGCTTTCTATGTATTCTAAGTCTTGATTTAACAATCTTCTTATTGGAGCAGAGACAGAGGCAGAGACAGAGGCAGAGGCATAGGCAGAGACAGAGGCATAGACAGAGGCAGAGGCATAGACAGAGGCAGAGGCAGAGGCATAATTTATCTCTTCATTAAAAATACCCACAAAAATAGGAAAACTTAAAACTCTAAATAGATTAAATAAATGTTCTTTTTTTTCATTATCTTTCCAATAAGAAAAACTCTCATTCTTTTTGTCACTAATCATAGGTAAAACTCTCAAAGCACAACGAAGTGCAAACCATACTCTATGTTGCCAACTTACTTTGCTTAATCTTTTTTCAAGTTCCTTCTCGCCTATTTGCCTATCATTTCCTATCATTAATAAAAATCCTTATGTTTTTAACTTGCCTTCATTTTACAACATAGCATATACATTGTATTCACGATTAAGCTTTTAAATTATTCTAAGCAAAAAATATAATAGCTAACTCAACATCAAAACAGCTTTCTTTAAAGCCTTAATAAAAACATCAATATCACTCATATCATTATAAAGAGCAAAACTAACCCTCAAAGTCCCCGATATATTTAGCTTACCCATAATAGGCTTACTACAATGACTCCCATACCGAATAGCTATCTTCTGACTATCCAATAAAAGCCCTATATCTGCATTATCTATATCTTTAATATTAAAACTTATGCTACCTATCACTTTACTATTATCTGTATAAACTATCACATTTTCTATTTTCTCTAATTCTTTTATAAAATAATTACGAAGCTCACTTTCTATCTCTTCTATTTTCTCATAACCTATATCTTGCATAAAATCTATAGCACTCGATAAACCAATTACACTCGCGATATTAGGAGTTCCTGATTCATAACAAATAGGATATTTGCTAAATGTGGTTTTCTCATAGCTTACATCATCTATGCTTCCGCCACCACCTTGATATACTTTAAGAGTTTTAAAATGCTTTTCTTTCACATATAAAATGCCCACACCCATAGGAGCATACATTTTATGCCCTGCTATCGTGTAAAAATCCACATCAAGCTCTTGCACATCTATTTTTATATGAGGTGTGCTTTGAGCTCCATCTACTAAGACTACCCCATTATATTTATGGGCTAGATTTGTTATTTTTTTTATGTCATGAACTACACCAAAAGAGTTTGATATATGCATAATGCTTACAAAAGAATTAGGATTATTTTTTAATAAAGTTTCAAAATGAGCATAATCAAATTCTAAATTATCATTACATCCGACAACTTCTAAGCCTTTAGAAGTAGTGCGACCTTGCATATGCCATGGGACTATATTTGAGTGATGTTCTAATGAAGATATTATTACAGTTTCAAAATTATCTTTAACAAAACTACTCGCTACAAAATTAATAGCCTCCGTCAAACCTTTTGTAAAAATAATTTCTTTTTGGTTTGAGGCATTTATAAAGTTAGCTACTTTATTTCTAGTTTCTTCATATTTTATCGTAGCTTCATTTGCCATATTTGAGCTTGATCTATGGACATTAGCGTAATATGAAGTATAGAATTTATCCATAGCTTCCAAAACTACTCTTGGTTTTTGAGAGCTTGAGGCACTATCTAAATATATGGTGTCTATATTATCAAATACAGGGAATTGCTCTTTATACATTTTAAATAGAAATTCTACTTATATGGCCATCTATATAATCTTTAATAATAGGATTTTTTACATAATCATATATCTCAGTTAAAAAAGCCTTAATAAGCATACTCTCACATTGTGCTTGAGATAATCCCCTAAGTTTCATATAATTAATAGCTTCTTCATTCAAGCTACCAACCGTAGCCCCATGACTAGCCTCTAGCTCATCTGTAAAAATCATCATTCTTGGTTCATTAAACATTCTTGCTTCATCATTTAATAAAATACTTTGTGAGCTTTGATGTGCCTTAGAATAAGAGCAGTTTTTATTTATAGTAATTTGTGAATTAAATACAGCTCTTGAATTATTATCTAGTATTTGCTTAAAGGTTTGATTGCTTGAAGTATTCTTTTTATTATGATGGATTTTTATAGTATTTGCTATATTTTGATTATCTTTTATTTCTATGATACCATGCATATTAATACTAGAAAATTCTTCATCTAAAAAAACATCATAATTATTAATGCTTTGCTTTGAGCCTCTCTCTATCGCATTAAGGGTGCATTCTCCTTTATTAACATAGATAGTATTATTTATATTTAAAATATCTTTATGTGAAGATAGGTTTAACTTAGCATAGCTTAGTTTTGAGTTTTCTATAAAAAAATCTCTATTAATGCAATACACATTAGCTGTTTCTTCATTTGAAACAAATATCTCTAAAATATCCACTTTTATTTCATTTTCTACTTTGATATGTAAGTTATTAGCAAAAAATTTATCAACACCACTTGAAACATTAATAATCATTATAGGTTTATCTAAGCTCTTGCTTATTGTTAAAATATTATCTTTTTCATAAAATGCCTCACTTAATAATGATAAGTTTTTTTTAGAATCATTCTTAGCTTTACTAGAAGAGCTAAAAGAAATATCACTAGGTAAATTAGAATGCTCCAAATCAAATGCTTGGTCTATAAAAATCAAAGAATAAAAATCATCACTAATATAGTCTTCATATAGATTATTTTCTATATTAGCATTTAAAGAAAGCTTTCTTTCTAGCATATCTTTTAAGCTAATATGCCTATAATCTTCGCTTTTTTTATTAGGAAAGCCTTCTTGTTCTAGCTTTTCAAAATAATGCCTATCTTGTGCTTCGCTTTTAAAGTCAAGCTCTTTTAGTATCATAAGGCCTCTACCATTTCATAGCCCTTATCTTCTAGTTCTTGTGCTAGAGTATAATCACCTGTTTTTATAATTTTGCCATCTTTTAGAATATGTATAAAATCAGGCTTAATAAAAGAAAGCAATCTTTGATAATGAGTAATGATTAAAAATGACCTATCAGGGCTTCTCATAGAATTAACCCCATGAGCCACAATTTTTAAAGCATCTATATCAAGACCAGAATCAATCTCATCAAGGATTAAAAAATCAGGCTCTAATAAAAGCATTTGTAAAAGCTCATTTTTCTTTTTCTCACCACCAGAAAAGCCATCATTTACAGACCGCTTCATCATATCTTCATTAATATGAAATTCTTTTGTAATTTTTTTTATTTTTTTTAAAATCTCTACTGAAGTTAATTCTTCTTGCCCATTATAAACTCTCTTAGCATTTAGAATACTTCGTAAAAAATACATATTATTCACACCTGGAATTTCTACAGGATTTTGAAAACTCATAAAAATACCCTCATTAGCCCTATCTTCAGGAGGAATATCAAGCATATTTTTATTCTTATACATCACTTCTCCACCCATTACATCACAATCAAAATGACCCGTAATGCTTTTAGAAAGAGTAGATTTACCAGCCCCATTTAAGCCCATAATAGCATGAACTTCGCCTTTTCCTATGGATAAATCAAATCCCTTTAGCACTTTTTTTTCTTGCATACTTACTTGTAAATTTTTTATTTCTAACAATTTTTTTCCTATTTATTTTGTATTTTTAGAGGCTCTCTTTTATCCCACACTACCTTCTAAAGTAATACTTAATAGCTCTTTAGCTTCAGCAGCAAATTCCATCGGTAATTCTTGTAGCACTTCTTTGCAAAAGCCATTTACTATCATAGAAACAGCATGCTCTTCATCTAAGCCTCTTTGTCTGATGTAAAAAAGCTGTTGATCGCTTATTTTTGAAGTAGTAGCTTCATGCTCTACTTTCGCATTTTTGTTTTGTGTATCGAGATACGGGAATGTATGAGCAGAGCATTCATCGCCAATTAAAAGAGAATCACATTGTGAAAAGTTTCTAGCATTATCTGCATTTTTAGAAACTTTAACTAATCCACGATAATTATTTTTCCCTTTTAAAGCAGATATTCCTTTTGAGATTATTGTAGATTTCGTATTTTTTCCGATATGTATCATCTTAGTCCCAGTATCGGCTTGTTGAGCAAGAGAAGTAATAGCCACTGAGAAAAATTCTCCCACAGAATTATCTCCAGCTAAAATACAGCTAGGATATTTCCAAGTAATAGCAGAGCCTGTCTCTACTTGTGTCCAAGATACTTTCGCATTTTTCTTACAAACACTTCTTTTAGTCACAAAATTATATATTCCACCTTTTCCATTTTCATCTCCAGGAAACCAATTTTGAATAGTTGAGTATTTAATATGTGAATCATCCAAAGCCACAAGCTCCACAATAGCTGCATGAAGCTGATTTTCATCACGACTAGGAGCTGAACACCCCTCATTATAAGATACATAGCTCCCCTCATCAGCGATGATTAGAGTCCTCTCAAATTGTCCTGTATTTACAGCATTTATCCTAAAATATGTAGATAGCTCCATAGGGCAACTCACCCCTTTAGGAATATAAACAAAAGAGCCATCAGTAAAAACGGCACTATTTAAAGCACCAAAATAATTATCTCCTATAGGCACAACAGAGCTTATATACTTTTGTAAAAGCTCAGGATGATTAATAGCCGCATCACTAATAGAGCAAAATATAATTCCTAAATCATCTAATTCTTTATGAAAAGTAGTTTTAACAGAAACCGAATCAAACACAGCATCCACAGCCACACCTGCCAACATCTTCTGTTCTTCAAGTGGAATACCTAATTTTTCATAAGTTTTTAAAATATTAGGATCAACTTCATCTAAGCTACCAAGAGGCTTTTTAGGAGCAGAAAAATAACTAATACTTTGATAATCCACAGGCTCATAATTAAGCTCCGCCCAATTAGGCTCTTCCATAGTAAGCCACTTTTTATAAGCCTTAAGTCTATAATCAAGCAACCAAGATGGCTCTTTCTTTTTCGCAGAAATAGCACGAATTACATCTTCATTAAGCCCTACGGGAAAAGTCTCAGATTCTACATCAGTCTCAAAACCAAGCTTATACTCACTATTTAAGGCATCATCTAATGCCTTATCTTGATTAGTGCTATCTATTTTTCTTGTATCACTCATAGTGGAATAACCCTTATATTTTCATCAATCTCATCAGTCAAAATACTCTCAATCGCATAAAGAGTCCCAGTAGAGCCAGAAGCACACCCATCACAAGCCCCCAAATACCGCACATATATCTCATAAGAATTATCATTCTCTTTAATATCAACAATCTCCATATTCCCACCATCCATAGCAAGCATATGCCTAACCTTATCATCTAAAACATCATCTACCGCTTTTACTCGCTCTTCTTTTGTTAGCTTTGAAAAATCTATATTTACTGTTTCATTTTCTTTTTCTGACATTTATTTTTCTTTTTATTAATTTGACGAAAATATAACAAATATACCTTAATTATTCCTTTATCTTCAATTTTAAATATTATACTTCTTTTAAGACCCATCAAAAGGCTATATAAATTTTATGTAAAAAGAAACAAGTAGTTTTCTATTTTACTTTCCTTTAATCATTAAATCTTATCTTCTTCATATTCCAGCTATCGCTTCTTGATTCTCTATAATAATGTTTTAACTTATAGGTATCTTCGTTGATGTCAAGTATTAAAAAATTGCTATAATTTGTATCTCTCGCACAGGTCTCACCTGGGTTTAAAAATAGCTTGCCGTTATTAAGTTCTGTATGCACATCGTGAGTATGCCCAAAAATGATTATGTCCGCGTCAGTTCCTAGGTAATATGGCTTATGCATTAATTTTACTTTCTTTTTGCCCAAATAAAAATAATATGGCTCTTCCACTAGATTAAAATCGTCTTGGTATTTTAATAAATGGTTATCATTATTTCCATATACAGCTTTGTATTCTATATTTGTTTTTTTGATATATTCGAGAACTTCTACTTCTACTATATCTCCAGCATGGATGATGTATTCTACATTTTCTTTGACGAAATAATCAATAACTTTTTTTGCTTTTCCTATTTTTCTATGAGTGTCACTCATAATTCCTATTTTCATACTCATTTTAAAATGTCATAATGAGATGGTGGGTTAAAAGTGAAGAAGCCATTCTTGTAGGTGATATTTTTTCTATGTTTGGTGAAAACCATACGGACATCATTTTCTAATTCATCTTTAAAGGTTATTTTATTTATTAGTCTAGTTTGATAATTTATTTTATACTCCTTGCCTTGTGCTTTTGCGATATAGTTGTGCTTAGATATTTTTCTAGCTTGTTTAAAAATCTTAAATAATTCTAATTTTTTTTCTATTTTAAGATAGCTTACTTGCTCTAGTTCTGGCTCATCTAATGTTACTTTTTGTTTTTTGATGTATATATTTCTTTTCATTGGATAAATGTATTCCCATTTTATAAAATGTGGTTTTTTAATATGAATAATCCCAGAATAAGTTGTCTTTTTTCCAGAATCATAGGTAATGCTTTGCTTGAAATTCATCTTTAAAGTATGGACATTTTTAAGTAAATCCACAGAAAAAAGGAATAAAGCATTTAAGAGAATTAAGATTAAGATTTTCATACTAGAATAAGTCCTTATTTATGGCTACAAAGAATATTTTTTTATTATTATCAAGCTTAATATCGCCCTTATGAGCTACAGCAATTTTTTTTGATAAATTTAACCCAATGCCATTTCCATTTAGCTTAGTAGTCTTAAATGCCTGAAATAAAGAAGCTCTATTAGGTATATCCACTCCACTATCTTCAATGGAAAAAATATAATATTTATCATTATCTCTATAATTGATGGCAATTTCTCCTCTTGGGCTATCATCTTCTTCGATAGCATCGATAGCATTAAAGACTAAATTTTGAAATAAGATTAAAAGTAATTCAAAATCGGCATTTATTGTTAATTCGGGTAATTTGAAATTAAAATAAATATCTTTAGAATAAGAATAATATTCGCAATTAGCTTTAACTTCTGTAAATAAATCTAATAAGCTAAATTCAGACAGATTGATATTTTGATGGTCTTTAGAAAATAGTAAAGTAGCCTTTATAGTTCGCTCTACTCTATTGATAGCCTTTTTAATATCTAAAATAATCTTTTTGGATTTTAAATCACTGCTCTCCATCAAAGAAGAAATCGAAAGAGAGATAGAGCCTATGGGGTTTCTTATCTCGTGGGCTAGATGAGTTGCTATATTACTCATAGAATGAATTTTGCTTAGAGTAATATCAGTCGCGGTAATCACCTTTTTATCAGAAATATGCTGAATTTTAAATAAATACAGTTTATCAGAAAGGCTCAACTCAAGCTCATCTTTAGAAAAATCAATATCTCTTATAAGAGAATTAAGACTTCTTGAAGCCTTAGTTTGAGTAAAAATACTCCCATCTTCACTTATAATCCAAACAAGTGCATGTTCTATATTTTCGATAATAGAAGTCATATGAGAGTATTCTTTTTCTATCGTCTCGCTCATAGCGATGATAGTCTCTAATTGTTTTGCTAGCTCTTCTTTGTCATTCGCATTATTTATACTATCAACAACACCTTGAGTTATTTCCACTTAGCTATCTTTAAGCCAATTTTTAAAATATTTAATTTGCTCTTCGCATTCCTTAGTAGCCGTCCCGCCTTTAGAAACTCTTCTATTCATAGAAGCTTCTAATGATAGATACTCTAATGCTTCTTTTTTCATATCAGGATAAACCTCTCTTAATTGCTCTAAGCTCATCTGTGAGACATCTATATTTTTATCTTCAGCATATTGGACAACTTTTTTAATAATATGATAAGCATCCCTAAAAGCTAGATTATCACTATTAACTAAAAAATCAGCTAAATCTGTGGAGCTTAGATGTCCTATTTTAGTAGCTTCTTTCATTTTATCTTTATTAATGGTGATATTATTCATTAAAGCATTTAAAATCTCCAAAGAACTTAAGGCAGTTTTTACAGAATCAAAAACCCCTTCTTTATCTTCTTGAGTATCTTTATTATAAGCAAGTGGCAAAGACTTCATCACAGTAAGCAATCCTAATAAATTCCCATTAACTCTCCCCGTTTTCGCTCTTAAAAGCTCAGGAATATCAGGATTTCTTTTTTGTGGCATTATAGAGCTTCCTGTGGAGAACTCATCAGAAATCTTAATAAACCCAAATTCATAACTAGACCAATTAACAAGCTCCTCACAAAGACGAGAAATATGCATAGCCATAGTAGAGATATTAAATAAAAGCTCCAAAGCAAAATCCCTATCACTCACCGTATCCAAACAATTAATAGAAATAGAATCAAACCCAAGTTCCTTAGCCGTCTTTTCTCTATCAATCTCATATCCAGTTCCAGCTAATGCAGCACATCCAATAGGAGATATATTATTTCTTTTATTAGAGCTAACACATCTATCAACATCCCTTTTAAACATAGAAGCATAAGCAAGTAAATGAAAAGAAAAATTAATAGGCTGAGCATGCTGTAAATGAGTCATCCCTGGCAAAAGAGTATCTGTATGCTTAGAGCTAATCTCAAGCAGAGAGCCGATAAGATCCTTTAAAAGCAAAGAAATTTCATCTTGTTTTTCAAGGCAATACATCCGAAAATCAAGAGCCACTTGGTCATTCCTGCTTCTAGCAGTATGAAGCTTTTTCCCACTATCTCCGATAATATCTATAAGCCTAGACTCAATAGCCATATGAATATCTTCATCCTCAAGAGTGAAATTAAACACCCCTTTTTCAATCTCATTTTTTATCTGCAATAATCCTTTTTTTATCTGAGAATATTCATCATCATTGATAATGTTTTGAGAGCAAAGCATATTAGCATGAGCGATAGAGCCTTTTATATCTTGAGCATAAAGCTCTTTATCAAATAATAAAGAAGCATTAAATTTTTTAAGTAATTCACTATGATTGTCATCTGTAATTAGTTTCGCCAATTTGAACCTTGATAATTTTTGTGGTATTATATCAAACTAAGGTTTTGCGATACTTTCTAATGAAGATAATTTTGTATAAACTCATATTTTTAGGTAAAATTAGGCAATATAGATACAAGGATGAAAATGAAAATTTCTTTTATAGGATTAGGTGTTATGGGCTTTAATATGGCGGGTCATTTAGCAAATGCTGGTCTTGATATGATAGCTTATAACAGAACAAATAGTAAAGCTTTAGAATGGGAAAATGCTTTTAATAAAAAATCTACTTCTAGTCTTAAAGAAGCCATAACAGCTACAACAGATATAGCCATATTATGTGTAAGCAAAGATGAAGATGTGCGAAGTATAGTTAATGAGATATACCCTACAATGAAAAAGGGTAGTGCAATAATAGACCATTCTACTATCTCTCATACCTGTGCTATAGAGATGAGTGAATTATGTGCAAAACATAATATCCAATTTATAGACGCTCCCATATCTGGAGGTGAAGAAGGTGCTAAAAAAGGGATATTGACCGTTATGGCTGGTTGCAATGAAGAGGCATTAGAAAAAATAAATCCTATACTTTCAAATTATGCAAAAAGCATAACAGCTATGGGAAAAGCGGGAGATGGTCAGCTAACTAAAATGGTAAATCAAATATTAATTTGTGGGACATTACAAGGATTAAGCGAGGGATTAAGCTTTGCTAAAAAACATAATCTAAACAAAGATAAAATAGCCCCTACCTTATCAGGAGGTGCAGCAGGTTCTTGGCAACTACAAAATAGAGCAACTACTATGCTCCAAGATAAATTTGATTTTGGTTTTGCTATTGATTTAATGATTAAGGATTTAACTTATTCTATGAATGAAAGCAAATCTAGTGGGCTTAATTTGCCTATATTAGAAAAAACATTAAATCAATATAAAAAACTAAGCTCTAATGGATATGGTAAGCTTGATACATCGGCTTTGATTAAAGATATGGATAGTTAAAATAAGTATTTACTTTAGGGAACCTCTATTAATTCAAATAATTTAGATAATGTTAGATTTTAGTCTTAGAGTGATTTTTATAAAATA
>JAJVLF010000220.1 GCA_029255845.1 Campylobacterota bacterium
TGTGTGCAAGCAATTCAGTGTTATCCGTTAATTTGCATAATGAAAATAAAATGTGGGCATAACCCGGTGAATACCAAAATTACGTCAATTAACAAGATTTTTAATTAAATTACATTGTGTCTGTAAACTGCATGCATAGTAAATCTTCCATGTGGTAGCTATGCGCCTACTGGAATTAATATTTAATATCAGCAATTACTAGCATAAAACGTGATATTGAATTATTGCAAATAAGAAAACAAATATAATATTAACATTTAAGAAAAATATAACTGCATTATATGCATGTACATGTATAGATAAAGAAAATGATATAAAAATAATACCACACTGTCGGAACAGTTCCAAAATCAAATATCAAAATCGTAGAAAAAGGGAAAATTGATACAGCACAACATAAATATGTCTATATTACAATGGTGTATTTATACATAATTAAATATGAATTAATGGATAATAATCTAATTAATTATTTTAGCAAGTATGCTAAAATAAACTTAGATTTTTTATTAGCTTTTTATTCTACCTCTAAGCCTATTAATAAAATAAAAGAAATAATTAGAAAATAACAAAAAAATAAGGATTGATAATATGGTTCCCCTATTCATATTCAGGCTTTACATTTCATAGATTATAATTCACTTTTATAAAAAATATCAGAATTTGTAAAAAAACTTCTTTAAATAAAAAAAATATGCTATAAATATCATTCAAAATAAAAAAAGGACATAATTAAATGAATGAAGATAATATAATTTCAAATCCATCTCAAAAGCCTGATTTTTGTGATGGCATTGAGTATTTTGCGAAAGATTTACCTCAATTTGATGAATTAGCTAGTAAGGCTATTATTTCAAGTGATGAATCAAAAGTATCTGATGCTAAGTCATCTGAGGCGGTTTATCAAACTTTATTAGGAGCGGATGTTCTTCGTTATCTTACTTTACATATTACAGGTTCTAAAGGTTCTGGTCATCCTGGTGGGTTTGCTAGTAGTGCAGACTTGCATTCATCTTTGATTATGTTAGGGCATACTAATATTGTAACAGAGGTTGGTCATCATGCACCTGGGTTTTATAGCTCTATGTTTTTGGATACTTCATTGGAAGATATGGGAATAAAAACAGTTAATGATGTATGCACTAGGTTTCGTGAGCGAGATGGATTATTAGGGCATTTATCAGGGGCAGTTCCTGGGTTGCTATCACCTGCTGGTCCTTTGGGACAAGGACAACATTTTGCTATGAGTGGGGCTTTATTAAATCCTGATAAATTATTTCCTGTAACAATTGGTGATGGTGGTATGGGTGAGCCTTATATACTTAGCTCTATGATGCATTTTCATACGGCTTTTCCTAAAACTACTAATTTCTTACCTAGCTTAATATGGAATGGTTATTCTCAAGAACATCATTCTATGGTTTCAGAAATGACTAATGAGCAAATGATAGCTTATTGGAAAGCTCATGGCTTTGAAGAGGTCGTGCTAGTAGATGCTAAAGATTTTGATGATAGTAATCAAGAAGGTGCTTATGTGGATAGCACTCGTTTTTCTTTTGAGAAAAGATTAGAATTTACGGCTTCTGTGTTAGCTCAAGTAGATAAAGCTTCTAAGTTAGCTATGAGTGGGACATTTACTGCTTTTATTATTAAGCAATTAAAAGGTTCAGGAGTTCATGCTCTAGGAGCAAAATCTCATAATCTTTATCCTACTGATTCATTAGAAGTTCCTCATATTATGGATGGGCTAAAAAGAAGAGCCGTTCCAGTTAAAGCTTGGGAGATTGTGCGAGAGAATTTCCAAAGAGCTGGTGGAGGAGCTGCTTCTAAGACTGTAGTAACGGAGTCTGTTCGAGAATTAAAAGATTTATCAAATGTGAAAAAAGAAGAATTTGAAATAGGTAGCAAAAGTGTGCCTTCTACTGCTATGGGTGCGATGGTGGCACAAGTAGGAAAAATAGATGAAAACTATATCGTAACAAATGCAGATGGCAATGAAGCTTCTGCGATGAAAAATATAAATGATGCTTTAAAAATTCGTCATCCACAAACAGACCCATTGTATAATCAAGAACCAAATGGTCAATGCTATGAGCCTTTAAATGAAGATGCTTGTGCTGGTTTGGCTGCTGGGCTTAGTTTGTTTGGTTCTAGGGCTATTTGGCTTTCTTATGAGAGTTTTGCTATTAATGGATGGCCAATTGTGCAGACAGTCTCACAAGCTATGGCGGAGCTTAGAAGAAAAACACCATCTACTGTGTCTATGTTTACAGCTGGTGCATTGGAGCAAGGTAGAAATGGATGGACTCATCAAAGACCAGAGATTGAAAACTTTTTTGCTGCTATGATGAGAAATGGTAATGCTTTTGCATTATTTCCTTGTGATGCTAATGCTATTCAGGTGGCTTATGATTATGCTACTAATAGTTTTAATAAGACTATGGTAATAATAGCTTCTAAAACTCCATTGCCTGTATATTTAAGCTTAGAAGAATCAAAAAAAGCTATGGAGATTGGTGCGGGTGTATTATATGAGAGTGATAAATCAGATAAAAAATTAGTGGTTTTTGCAGTTACGGGAGATATGGTTTTATTGCCTGTATTTGAAGCTAAAGATAAATTAGAAAATGATGGTTATAGAGTTCGTATAGTTTCTATGGTCAATCCTAGACAACTTTATAGAGCAAAAGATGTGGCATGGGAGAGTGTGTCTGAGCCTGATAATAATTTTATGGATGATAAAACTTTTGATGATATGTTTGGTGGAGATATGCTAATAGCTGTAAGTGGTGGAGCTAGTGGTAGCTTAGAGCCTGTTTTATTAAGAACAAAAGTAGCAAAAAGAGATGTATTTGCTTGGCAAAGAGGTGAAACTACAGCTAGTCATACGGAGCTTATGGACTTTAATAATATCAAAGCAGATTCTATATTTGAATGTGTTAAAGATATGGATAAATAATGCCAATTAGTAAAATAATAGTTTTAGATGATGACCCGACAGGCTCACAAACATCACATTCTTGCCTTTTATTAACTAAATGGGATGAGGGGACATTAAAAGAGGCATTATTAGATGCCTCACCTATATTTTTTATATTAACAAACACTAGAGGTATGAGTGCTTTAAAAGCAGAGGATTTAACTCGTGAGGTTTGTGTTAATTTAAAAAAATCCCTATCTACATTAAAAGCAGAAGATAATGAAATAAGCCCTATACTAGTAAGCAGGTCAGACTCTACTCTAAGGGGTCATTATCCAGTAGAAACGGATGTTATTGCTAGTGAGCTTGGTGGATTTGATGCACATTTCTTGGTTCCTGCATTTTTTGAGGGTGGTCGTTTTACTCGTGATAGTATGCATTATCTAATGGTAGATGGCAAAGAAACTCCTGTGCATGAAACTGAATTTGCTAATGATTCTGTATTTTCTTTTAGCACTGCTTATTTGCCTGATTATGTAGAAGAAAAAACAAAAGGCAAAATCAAAGCAAATGAAGTAGAGAGGTTTTTATTAGATGATGTGAGGGGTGATAGTAGTGAGAGATTAGCTAAATTAGAAAATAATGTATGCTGTGCTGTTGATTGTGAAACACAACAAGATTTGAATAATTTTGCAAAATATCTTAATTTAGCTACTACAAAAGGAAAAAGATTTTTATTTCGTAGTGGAGCTAGCTTGCTAACAGCCTTAGCAAACCTAAAACCTCAAGAAATACCTCAAGAAGAAATGTCTAAATATTGTGTAAGCAATAATAAAGGAGCATTAATAATAGGCTCTCATGTGAAAAAGACAACATCACAATTAGAGAATATATTAAAATTAGATGATATATCCCCTATTGAGGTTGATGTAAATAAAATTTCTGATGAGTTATTAGATGAGATTATAGATAAAGCTAATATGGCTCATAAGTCAAATCTGCACATAGTAGTTTATACTTCTCGTGTAGAAAAAGCATTCTCTAGTGAAAAAGAAAGACTAGAATTTGGAGAAAAAGTATCTTCATTTTTAATGCAAATAGTAGCAAACCTACCAAAAACACTAGGATTTATGATAAGCAAAGGAGGAATAACCTCTAATGATGTCCTATCAAAAGGATTAGAATTAAAAACATCAAGAGTTCTAGGGCAAGTTTTAGCAGGATGCTCGGTAGTAAAATGCCCA
>JAJVLF010000221.1 GCA_029255845.1 Campylobacterota bacterium
TAAATATCAAAATGCAAGATTTCATCATATTTCCACCGATGAAGTATATGGTAGCTTATCAAATGATACAGATTTATTTAAAGAAAGCACTCCTTATGCTCCTAACTCTCCATATAGTGCTTCTAAAGCATCAAGTGATATGATAATTAGATCTTATTATGAGACTTATGGCCTGAATGCTATAATCACAAACTGCTCTAATAATTATGGTCCTAAGCAACATGATGAAAAATTAATTCCTACGATTATCAGAAAAGCCATTAAAGGAGAGCCTATTCCTATTTATGGGGATGGAAAAAATATAAGAGACTGGCTGTATGTGATGGATCATGTAAAAGCTATCGATTTGGCTTATCATAATGGAAAAAATGGAGAAACATATAATATAGGTGCAAACAATGAGCAAAATAATCTTCATATAGCGAATAAGATTTGCGATATTTTGGATGAGTTAAAACCACAAAATGAAACATATAAAAAACTAATCTCATTTGTGGAAGATAGAGCAGGTCATGATAAAAGATATGCGATTGATTCTTCTAAAATAGAAAATGAGCTTAAATGGAATGTCAGTGAGAGTTTTGAAAGTGCCTTATTTAAGACTATAAAATGGTATTTAGATAAATATGAGATTGTTAAATAAATGAATAATAAAATAATATCCGCCGTTATACCTGCCTATAAAGTAAAAAGCCATATAGAAGATGTGGTTAAAACTCTACCAGAATTTATAAATCATATAATAGTAATAGATGATAAGTGCCCTCAAGAAAGTGGGAAGTTTATAGAATCATTAAATATACCTAAAGTAATATTGGTTTTTAATAAAGTAAATTTAGGTGTCGGAGGAGCAGTAATCAATGGCTACAAGCAAGCTCTTGCATTAAATTCTGATATAGTTATAAAGATAGATGGCGATGGACAAATGAACCCTAAACATATAGATAAACTTATACAGCCATTAATAGATGATAATGCCGATTACTGCAAAGGTAATAGATTTAGTGATTTTAAGGCATTAAAAAAAATGCCAAAAATAAGATTATTTGGAAATAGTGCATTATCATTTCTGCTAAAAGCAAGTAGCGGTTATTGGAATATAATGGACCCTACTAATGGCTTTACTGCTATAAATAAAGATACAATTTTAGGGCTTGATTTAGATAATATCTCAAAAAGATATTTTTTTGAATCTGATATGTTGATTAATCTAAATATCGAAAATGCAGTAGTGAAAGATATATCATTACCTGCAAAATATGAAAATGAAGAAAGCTCTTTAAGTGTCACGAAAGTATTATTTGAGTTTCCTCCTAAACTAATAAAAGGATTTATGAAAAGAATATTTTATAAATATTTTATCTATGATTTTAATATGGCATCTATTTATTTATTACTAGGGTTTCCTATGTTTATATTTGGAATAATTTTTGGTAGTGTTAGTTGGTATCAGGCATCTTATAATGAAGTAGAAGCAAGTATTGGAACTGTTATGCTTTCGGCATTAACTATTATATTGGCTGTGCAATTTTTGCTCCAAGCTATTAGTATTGATATAAGCAATATACCAAAAAAGAATAAAGCTTAAAAGCAGATTATGATAAACTACAAGAGAATAAAAAAAGACTGTTTTTGGGAATATAACTTCTCAAACGAAGATATATTAAAACTAGCGACTAGTGACAATATAAGAGAAAAATCTTTTTTATTTCAAAAGATATTGCTAAATAGCACAAATTTATTTAGCGACTTAAAGATATTCGATAAAAAAGTTTTATTTAATTTGCTCGAAAATTATAAAGTCCCACAATTCAACAAAGACTATACTTTTAAGCGAAAAAATATGGCAGAAGTTTATTTTTTTGATAAAGAAGTTTTAGTGAATGAGTTAAAATGGGTAGTATAGATTATGTAAAACTTTATAGCTTGCAAGATAAAGTTTTAGATATAATATTTAATATAGGGAGTATTTTTTATCTGACTGGTGGGACTTGCTTAAGTCGTTTTTATCAGGAGAAAAGATACTCAGATGATTTAGATCTTTTTACACATATAAACAATGATTTTAGTCGTGAAATTAAAGAAATAAGAAATGCTTTAGATAAAAAATTTAAAATAACAAATGAAGTCTCATCTAAAGATTTTATAAGATTTAAAATAGACGATATTTTACAAGTTGACTTTATAAATGATAGGGTTATGAGGTATGAAAAAACAATACATTTAGACAATGGCTACATTATAGATAATTGTAAAAATATATTATCAAATAAAATAACGGCAATAATGGGAAGAGATAATCCAAAAGATATATTTGACATATATTTAATTGATAAATGTTATAGCTACTGCTGGAATGAGATTTTAGGAGTGGCACATACAAAAAATGATTTTAATAATAATGATTTAATTATAAGACTTAAAACATTTCCTGTATTTTTATTGACGAGCATATCATTAAAAGATAGTAAGTTTTTAGATAATTTTGAAAATGAGTATGGAATAATGATAGAAAAGATAGAGCATTCTATTGAGGAAAATGGGCAAAACTAAATAAGGGAAACTATGAATAGGCTAAAAAGCACAAATAAAATTATTTTATTTGTTAATTATAAAAATAGTAAAATATCACAAAAAGGAAATAATAATTG
>JAJVLF010000222.1 GCA_029255845.1 Campylobacterota bacterium
TATCCCATCAATAAAAGTTTCAACAAAATCTTTTATCTTGTTAATAATTCTTTCAGCAATCGTCTTTCTTTCTCGTATTTTTGGCTTTTCCTTAAGTATAGCGACAATATCATCCCTAATCGGTGTTCTTTCTGTATAAATATAGTTCCCTATAACTTCCTGCAATTTATCAGCTTCTACGCCCTCTTCTTCACAAATTAAGGCAATAGCTTGTTGCTTTTCTTTATCCCAAAATGACTCAAAATTTTCTTCTACATTTTCACTATCTTCAGGGTTCAAAACATTCTCATTGATAAACTTTTCAATAAGCTTCTTTTTACTTCTAAGGCTAATATCACCCGATAATAAATCAGTAATAGCTTTCTTCTGTTTTTCCCGATCACTTGATTTAGAGTCTTTAAGATTAGCTAATAATCTCAAAATATAAGCAACATTTATATCATCACGATGAATAAGATCCAGCTCAAAATCTACATCATCAAGAATAGAAACTTTTTCCTTATCATGCTCACTTTTAACCTTGTCATGTAGGTCTAAATATTTACTTTTATAATCCTCAAAACTTTGCTCATTCATTGCTAAATCTTCAAACTTGAAATCAGCAAAACTAGCTAGTACATTTTTTAATCTCATTAAGTCTCTAAAAGACTTTATAAAAGCAAGCTCATCATCTTCACTTGCCAAACTATCAACACTTTTTATCGTTGGAGCAATGTTAAGTAATTCAGAAAAAGACTTATTAAATTTAGTTACATAATCTTCATAAGGCTCAACTAAAATTGTTTCTTTAGCATCCTTATTTGAAAATAAAGCAATAGCATCATCCGTAGCCTTTTTTAAGTTACGAAAACAAACAATATTCCCTTGCGATTTTTGCTCGTTTAAAATTCTATTTGTTCTCGAAAAAGCTTGAATCAAACCATGAAATTTAAGGTTTTTATCAACATATAATGTATTTAGAGGTGGGCTATCAAACCCAGTTAAAAACATATTTACTACAAGCAAAATATCAATTTTTTGCTCTTTAACTTTTTTTGCAATATCGTTGTAATAGTTGTAATAAGACTGACTATCTTTTGTTGAAAACTTAGTGTTAAACATTTCGTTATAGTTTGAAATATAGCTATCAAGCTTATCCCTGCTATGTTGATTAACTACTGCACCTTCTTTAATATCCAAAGAGGCATCAGGGATAAAACCGTTTGCGTCTTTATCATCTTCATTAGCAACAAAACTAAAAATAGTAGCAATTTTTAAGTTATGCTCCCCTGCAAGTTTTTTATCCTGGAATAAATCATAATACTTAGTTAGAACATCAATAGAACTTACACAGAACATACCCGTAAATGCCCTGCTATGAGTTTTACGAGCATGATTATTGATTATATAGTCTGTTATTTTTTCGAGTCTCTGAGGGCTTTCTAATAGCTCTTTTTTATCAATATCTTCTACTTCAATATCAACTTCATTTTTACTTCCCTCTTTTTCTTTATATCTACCTACATATTCAATTGAAAATTTAAGAACATTTTCATCCCTGATAGCATCCGTAATTACATATTTATGTAAACAATCATGAAAAAGCTCTTTAGTAGTTCTTTTTCCTTTTTCACCCGCAACCGCATTTTGTACAAAAATAGGTGTTCCAGTGAAACCAAACATTTGATGGTTTTCAAAGAATTTTTTTATACGCTTATGGGTCTCCCCAAATTGTGAACGGTGGCACTCATCAAAAATAAAGACAATTTTTTTATCTTTTAACAGCTCCATTTTCTTTAGGTACTTATCTTTACTGATCGCTGTATTCAGTTTTTGGATAGTAGTAACAATCAGTTTGTTATCCTTCAGCTCACCTTTAGCATTTTTATAAGTCCCTGCAAATTGATTAACCAGGTTTCTAGTATTGTCTGTACCATCAACCGAACCATCAGAAAAACTATTGAATTCTTTGGTTGTTTGAAAATCAAGATCTTTTCTATCCACCACAAAAACCACCTTATACACTTCTGGCAGTTTCATTAAAATTTGACTAGTTTTAAATGATGTTAATGTTTTCCCTGAACCTGTTGTATGCCAGATATAACCGTTTTTATCCGTGTCTGTTACACGTTTAATAATAGCTTCAGTTGCATAGTATTGATAAGGTCTAAGCACCATTAAGATTTTTTGAGTCTCATTTAAAACGATATACTTAGTTATCATCTTGGCAATGTGACACTTTTCTAAAAAATCTTCAGCAAATTCTTCTAGCTGATTTATATTTTTATTGTGTTCGTCCGACCAGCAAAAAGTTTGCTTAAACGACATTTTACGGTTGTTAGTGTAATACTTAGTGTTGACCCCGTTACTAATAACAAAAATTTGAATGAAGTTAAAAAGTCCCGATCCAGCAAAATAAGAGTGTTTTTGATAACGGTTTGTTTGATTAAAAGCTTCTTTAAGTTCTAGCCCCCTTCTTTTTAGTTCAATTTGTACCAGGGGAAGACCGTTTATAAGCAAAGTTACATCGTAACGATTTTTATAACTTCCTTCCATTGTGACTTGATTTGTTACTTGAAACTGATTTTTACACCAGTGATCCTGGTTTATAAATTCAAGATAAACAGAGTCCCCGTTATCCCTTTCAAGTTGCATTCTATCCCTAAGAATTTTCGCTTTTTCAAACACATTTCCTTTATCCAGGTGATTAATCACCTTAGAAAATTCCTTAGCAGATAGGCTAAGGTTATTGTGTTTTTCAAGCTGTGTTTTCAGGTTTACTAGTAGGTCGTCTTCATCCTTGATAGTGACAAAGTTATGACCTAATGAGACCAGTTGTTTAACAAGGTTATCTTCTAACACTTGTTCTGATTGTGTACTCATATTTAAAGTCCTTTTTATGAATTAATTAATTTTCTTCAATGTGCAAATTTTACCGTCTGCTTTAATTATATTTATACTTAAATTTGCTTGAAACCACCCTTCACCATCCATTGATTCTATTAAATAAACATTTAAAAAATGAGTATTCTCAAATTTGATTTTCATATAATTTACAAGTTCATTCATAACCCAATGTTTATCTTTCTCCAATGATGTACTCCAAATGACAAGACTAGATGATTTAGATTTACTTTTTTTACTAATAATACAGTCAACTGCTTGGATGTACATTTCAAATGTTCTTGGTAGTTCATCAAAACTAACATTTATACCTATATTATTGATATGAGGAATACAAAAACTTGTACTATTCATTGATGAGACAGTGATTTTTATAAAATCATTTTCCTCTAGTGGTTTATTATTCAAATTATTATCAATAAGTTCAGCTATTTTTTTAGGTTTTGGTAGCCTTGGTTTACCTGAATTTAATTCTAACTTAGGAAAATTAATACCTACTATCACTTTTTTTGCTGATGATATGTTTTTTTTATAGAGTTCTTCAATTATTTTTTTTAAATAATTATCTCGTCTTGGAGTAAGGCTTCTTTTTAGCTCTCTAGTAAGTTCTGTTACTTGAACTCCTTCTTGTTTTTTTACTTTATCTTCATAAAAATTAATAATTACATCGTGATTACCTTCAGAATCATCTTCATTAGATAATACACTATATTTTTTTTCTGAAAAACATGGGAGTTTACAAAGTAGTTGTTCTACCCAAAACACCTCTAATTTATCCTTTTCTTTTGGAATAACCGATGGGAAATACACATGAGTTGCTGTAGTTGAAATCATTTTCCCTGGAATTACAACTCTTTTATTTATATCCATTTTCTACACTATTAAAATTTAAACAAACATTTGTTGAAGTAACCCTTGTTTATAATTTTTTGTTTTGCTTAGTTGTTTTTCTACAAGATTTATTTTGTTATCGATTTTAATTAGAAAATTTGCTATTTTTGTTTGTTCTGGAAAAGATGGAAAAAGAACGCTTAATTTAACAAAATCTATTGGTTTAACTGCTTGCCTTTC
>JAJVLF010000223.1 GCA_029255845.1 Campylobacterota bacterium
TAGTCATAGTATAGATAAAGTATATGATAAAATGAAGGAAGTTGATGATAAAATGGATTCTATAAGTGATAGACAAGATATACTAGGATTGGCATTAAATAGAAAAAATAGAAAAATAAAAGAACTAAAGAAGCCTACTTCTACTTTAAAACAATAAAACAAAAATATCAGGAAATAAAAATGCTCAATAACAAAAATATGGACTTTATAATTAAACTAGATAATATAGAAGTAGAGCTAGATAAAGAAATAGTAGTTCCAACAGAAGTAAATGGAAATAAACCATCTGGTTATGTAGCAAGAAAACAAACTAAAACAGTTATATATTTTAAATATTTAGGATTTGCTACAACTAATGATTATGAAATATTAATAGATGATATATTTGAATGTTTAGCTCTAATAGAGGTATTAAAAGGATATAATTATAATAAATTAAGTCAAGATGTAAAGTATGACTTTAAATCCTTTAGTGCTAAAGCAGTTAAAAAAGATAAAACTACCAAATTAAGAATTGTATTCCATAAAGTAAACAAAACAATTTATATCAGTAAAGTGCATTGTATTATATTAGCCACACAAATAAATAAACTAATCCATAAATGTGAAGTATTAAGTCAAAATAATTACTTTTTTCTAAAAAACCCATCTGAGATATCTTAAGTATGCCAAGAGATAGAACACCTTATCAAGTAGCAGATATATTAAAAGAAGTAAATGGCATAGGAGAATCAAAAAAAGAAAATAGAGAACAGGGCAATTTAAAAAGCTTAGAGAGTAATCATTTTATAAGTGATAAAATTCATAGCTTTAGAAGCTTAGAACAAGCAAGAGTACAATTAAAGAGTTTAGGTGCTTATGCTAAAGACAAATATGATATAAATCATATAAGTAAAATAGATATAAAGATTATAACATCATGGATAGGATCTAAAGAAATATCTTATCGTAGTTCTAGTAATTATCTATCAATCATTAATAAAGTCTCTAGTTATCTTAATATAACTAGAGATGAAATAAAAACTCTAAGAAGTAACCTAAGAAGTATTTTATCAAAACCAAAGTTTGATACTAGAGCATATAAAAACCTAGATAGAATAACATTACCAAACAAAAGTCAGATAACATTTGAACTACAAAGAGATTATGGATTAAGATTTAATGCTTCAAGTCATATTAATCTTGATAACCTAAAAGATAATACCTTACATTATCAAGAAAAAGGTGGAAAATGGAGTGAAAAAGAACTTTCTAGTAAATTAGCTAGTAGTATTAGAGATTATGCTATAAAAGGTAAATATACCCTTGTTCAGTATGAATATACTAAATATTTAAAGATAGCTCTTGAAAAATCAGGACAAATTTATAATGGAACTCATGGTATTAGACATAGCTATGCTCAAGATATGCTGAAAAAAGGTTTTACTAAAGAAGAAGTTTCTGAGGCTATGGGGCATCAGAGGAAAGAGATTGTTAATGTTTATTTGAGGTGAGGGAATTATTTCTTTTAAAATTTGTTCTATTTTAGAAAACTAACTTTACTTAGAAAAGATATTAATCCTTTAGAAAAGATTAAGCTATATTTAAGTTTTATTTATTAAAATCAGGACATTAACTTAAATCAAGGAATGATAATGAACTTTATTAGTAATAGTAGTTTTACAAAAAAATTGAAAGTTTCCCCAAATTCCATTAAAAAAATTAGGGATGAAAATAAAATTCCTTTTATGCAACGAGGTAAAAAATATTTTTATCTTGAAAACTATGAAACTATTTGTGAAAATAGGGAAATTATAAAAAATGATAACACATGCAACGTTATTACCATAGGAAATAATAAAGGTGGGGTTAATAAAACTACCGCTGTTATTAATATTAGCTCTACCTTAGCATTTTATGGATTCAATGTTTTAATGATAGATATGGATATGCAAAGTAATTTATCGAGGCATTTTAATAAAAATGAACTATATGACACTATAGCTAACAAGTTAGATAGCTTAGATGACACTGTAATTAATCTTCAACATAAAGCATATAATTATGGTAAACTTGATTTAATAGTAAATGATTTATCTATGGCTACTCAATTTAGTGGATTCGATGATAAAAAATTATCTAAACTATTAAAAAAATTATCTAATAAATATGATTTTATTATTTTGGATACTCCTCCTAATATTGTAGATATTACTCCTCAATGTTTACTTGTTAGTGATTATGCTTTTATGTGCTTAAAGCCTGACCCATATTCAACTTCTGGAGCTATTAACTTTCTAAACTTAATCCAAAAATCTAAAGTGTCTTTACTTGGTGGGGTTATTTCTACTAGCAATAAAAGAATTATCGCAGACAGTGTAAACATAAAAAAAATTGAAGATATATTTTTAAGTGCTAATTCTAAAATATGCGATACTCAAATATCTAACTCTAGCATATTTAGTGAAACTACATTGATGAAAGAACATAGCATATTAACATACCAACCTAACCATAAATGCTGTGATGAATATTTACTTATTACTAACTTTATTATTAATAAAGTAATAAAAGATATACTCAATGACTAGAAGAGAGAAAATGGCTCAAGGAGCTAATGAGCATTTAACTAACCATACACAATTTTTAAATGATGTTTTAAATGTGAAAATAATAGACATTAAACTAAACCCATATCAACCAAGAAAAACCTTTAATGATGAAAGCATAAAAGAGCTTAGTCAAAGCATTTCAACAGATGGTCTGCTTCAGCCTATTTCTATAAATAAAGATAATATTCTTATAGCTGGAGAAAGGCGATTAAGAGCTTGTAGGTTATTGGGTCTAAAAACCATTAAGGCTATTTTAGTTAAAGATGTTGATGATTCTCAGCTGGAAAGATTAGCAATTATTGAAAATCTACAACGAGAAGACTTAAATTTATTTGAAGAAAGTGATGCTATAGCAAAATTAGTTAGCAAAAGCTCAGAAAGAAAAGTAGCAAATATTATTGGTAAAAGCAAAGGATATATTAATAATCGTTTATATCTCTCAAGATTATCTATAGATGATAGAAAAAAAGCAATTGATAATAAATTATCTATTACTCAAATAATTGCTGGTCTTGTCAAGACCAAAAAAAATGTTTCTAAAAAAATAGAAAAAGAAATTTTAAAAAAAGATTTTACCAATATAAAAGCTAGTTCTAATCAAACAATAAAAGAAAAAAGTGGTCTTGACAAGACCAAAAAAGAATATATACTCACCACTCAAGAAAAAGAAATAAAAAAAATATATTCTGATTCTGGTTTTGAGATATTTTTTTCTAATAAAGAAATAGCAATAAGAGGCGAGAAACAATCTTTTAATGCTTATTCAATATTAAAATTATTAAGAGATAAAAAATGAGAAAAATATCTTCTGTAAATTCATATAACACAATAATCACATTCATTTATATCAGTCTAAAATTTAAAAACACACTTTATGTAAGAAGGGCTATTTAGTGGAAAAGTTCAAAAAACAAAATGCCTTAATTAATGCTTTTACTAGTGATAAGGTAGCATATAAAGAAGTTCATCACGATTTATTAAATTTATTTATGGGAATAATACAAAAACAATATGAAAATGTATCGAAAAATATTAACACTATTAATATATCTAAAGAGCTAATATGCAAATATGCAAATATTGCAAAAACAAAAACTATATTTCCTTACTTGCAAGACTTAGCACAT
>JAJVLF010000224.1 GCA_029255845.1 Campylobacterota bacterium
TAGGGATAAAAGCATACCACAAAGGAATACTAATCATAGAAAAAACTCCTCCTAATATTATGGAGCCTATCACTAAAGAGTATTTAAAATTATACATTATGGCAAATATGGATGATGTAAACATTGTAGGTAATGCACTTTCTAATATGGATACTTGATAGGCTATGTGATTTATGTCTAAAAACATTCTAACAGCTGTATATACTATTAATGGGGTTATAATCATTTTTATGAAAATTAGTATGGATACCTCTTTTATTTCTTTTTTAAAGGCATTTATATTGAATTTCATTCCTACTCCAAATATTGCTATGGGAGCTATTAGGGGTATTATCATTCCCATTGAATCATAGATGTATTTTGGCATTTCTTTGTCATTGAAATATATGCCTCCTATGATTGCTATAATGCTTGGTTTTGTGAAAATTACTAGTATGTCTCCAAGGACATTTGTGCTGTGATTTACATAGATGTTTAATAAAGGGGCTATTATGAATATCGGGGCTACTGTGGCTAGGGCATCGAAAAATACTAAATATGCTAAGCCTTCATTTTGATAATATGCTGATATATAAGGGACTCCTAAAAATGTGGTGTTTCCAAAAGATAATATTAAAATTAAAGCAGCTAGGCTTCTTTTATCTAATTGTAAGACTTTAGCTATAATTAAAGATGTGATAATTCCAAAAATGATGACAATCCAGCCTAATAGAGCGACATTTAAAATTACTCTATTAAGCTCTAAGCCTTGTAAAAGATATAATATCATAATAGGGACTAAGACATTCATCACTATTTTGATGATTAAATCTGAAATATCTTTGTAAAGTTTCGCAAATAAAAAACCACTTAAAAATAAAAATGGTAAAAAATATATCATTATGAGACCACTGCACAATAAAATTTAACATTATCTGAAATATGTCTATTGTGCAGTGGTCTCATCATTTTTTAGCCTATGCTGTAAATTTAATAAGCCACTGATGGCAACCAAGTAACAATAGCAGGGAATAATAATAATATTACAAGTCCTAATAATTGCAATAAAACAAAAGGAATAACACCTTTATAAATATCTTTTAATTCAACTTCAGGTGGGCAGACTCCTTTTAAATAAAACAAGGCAAAGCCTACAGGTGGGGTGAGAAATGAGGTTTGTAATGCCACAGCTACTAATAATAAAAACCAAATTAAATTAGCATTTTCAATTCCAAAAGAAACTATATTCAAATCAAGTCCCGCTATAATAGGAGCTACTAAAGGTAAAACTATAAGAGTAATTTCTATCCAATCTAAGATAAATCCTAATAAAAATACTATAGCTAAAATAGAAATGACAATAATTATAGGGTCATCACTAATGGAGTGGATGGCAGAGCTAATTAGCTCATCTCCGCCTAATTCTCTTAAAACTAAGGAAAAACAAGTCGCTCCTATGAAGATAGCTATTATATAGCCTGTGGTATTCATAGTGTTGTATGATATTTTTTTTAATTTTTTAAAGCTAAAATTTCCACTTATTGCCATAAGCACTAATCCACCAAATGCACCAAGCCCACTAGCTTCTGTGGATGTAGCTAAACCAAAAAATATAGAACCTAAAACTGTTAAAATAAGTAATCCTGGAGGAAGTATGCTTTTGAAAAAATCTATTGCAAACTCTAAACCTAATTTATCATCGCCCTCTTGGTCGGATATTGGCATATTATTTGGTTTTAAAAAACCATAAATTAAAATAAAAGCAACATACAAAGACCCAAGCAATAATCCAGGAAAAACCGCCCCCATAAATAAATCACCAACACTTATAGCTGTTTGGTCTGCCATTATAATAAGCATAATGCTAGGAGGTATTAATATGCCAAGAGTTCCAGAACTTGCTATCGTTCCTAATGCGATTTGTTTATCATATCCTTGCTTTAACATAAAAGGCAAGGATATGACCGCTAGTAAGACAACAGAAGCTCCTATAATGCCCGTAGAAGCTGCTAAAATTACTCCCATAGCTACAACGGTAATCGCCAAACCTCCACGAAGTTTCCCAAAAAGTCTTTGTAGTGATTTTAATAATTTTTCTGCACTCCCAGATTCATCAAGTGCTAATCCCATAAATATAAACATAGGTAAGGCTATTAAAATCCAATTATCCATAATTTTAAACAGCCTATTAACGACTAATCCAAGCAGAGAATAATCAAGACCCGTTACTGTATCAAAATACATATCAGAAAAATACCCAATACCTGCAAATAAAACACCAACACCAGATAAAACCCAAACAATAGGAATACCCATAAATAAAAACAACATAAAAGTAACAAACATCGATATGACTAGATAATCAGCAATTTCCATTAATTATCCTTTTATAATTCTATTTATATTATGGATTAGCTTAGAAAGAGTGGCTAATGCGAGAACCATAAAGCTAAGAGGGATTACACTTTTAATTATCCATAAATGAGATAATCCATCAACAGCATTTGATCTTTCATTCGTTCTATAAGATTCTTGTGCAAACTCTAATCCGTATTCCATAACGATATAAACAAATGGTAAGGTTAAAAACAATAATCCAAATATTTCTATAATACTTTGAGTTTTAGGACTAAAATTATTTCTTAAAATATCCACCCTAACATGAGCATTATTAACCATAGCATAAGATATCCCAAACATAATAAAAACAGCATATAAATGCCATTGCAATTCTTCAACCGCTATAGAATTTACATTAAAAACATATCTTGATATAACTTGCATTATAATGACAGCAATCAATATTACACTAAGAAAACTTATAATATTTCCAAGACGAAATATGAAATTATCTATTTTTAAGCAAATATCGGGGCTGTCTTTTTCACTTTCATGAGCATCATGGTTTTTTAACATATTTTCTCCATATTATAGAAATACTATTTTCATCATTGTGCAATCTGTAATTTTTTATTTATATTTGGGATAAATTTAAGTCTTACTGTGGGGATTATTCCTACTTCTAGGGATATTCCTGTAAAAATTAGATTATTGATGTGAATTGCATTTTGCATTTTATTAGCTTTAATTAATGAGGATAATATTAATGTTGATATTTTTTTATCGCTATATTTATTTAATGTATTTTGCATATTCTCTTCTGCTACATCTTCTATTTTAGAAAAAGATGGGATAATCTTTGGTGGCATACCAATTTCTATTTCTACCG
>JAJVLF010000225.1 GCA_029255845.1 Campylobacterota bacterium
ATCGCGCACTTCGGATTGGCAAATTTCCCTGCGCCTTCTGGAGACTATCATCCCGTCCGGGGCTGACAGCGAAGGAGAGTGATAAAAAAGGACAAACTGATTTGTTTGATTTTTAACCATATAAAAACCGTATACTTACTATACGGTTTTTATGCTATTTCAGGTTAAATTATATTTTTCTCTTCTTTGTTCAAAGGCTACTTTTCCACCTTCTAAAATATCACAAACATGTTCTTGTATTCCTTGTTTGTATAAAACTTCATTAATTTCTTTTTTAACAAAAGTATTTTCTAAAGCTCCTCCTACATATTCGAACTTAAAAATTTGAACCTCTTCTATTTTATTTCCTCTTTGATTTGCAACAATAATGCACTCTGCATCTGCCCCTACAACCAGATTAGGATTATGGGTAGCTATTATAATTTGTCTATCTTTTTTCTTTGATTTTATAAAATTGACTAAATCATTATATATTGATCTATTATCAAGGTCATCTTCAGGCTGATCTAACAAAATAGGGCATTTACTGTTATCTAGTTCTATAAGAAGTTTAAGTAATACAAATGACTTTTTACCAGGAGACATTTCAGATATTTTATCTCCATTTTGTTTTATTATATAGTCAAAATAAAACCAATTCCTCACAAGCTTTGTAATTGCTTCCTTTTTAGAATAGGAATTTTTTAAAGTTAACTTATTTTCCAAAATACCTGTTATTATTTTTTTTATATCGTCTTTAAATTTTTCATTACTTGAAAAAGTGTAGTCACTTAAAAACCCTTCTTCAAACTGGTTTATATTTCTTAAATTACAAACCTCATCTATAAAATATTTTTTAAAACTGTTCTCTTCAAATGAAGTATCTATATTAAACTCTAGTTCATCTACTATAATTGTTTGTTTTATTATTTTAGATATTGAACTAAATAATCTTTCAAAAAAGTTAGAATGATTTAAAGATATATCCTCTATTAATGACTTATAAGTGCCTTTAAGTTTTAATAATTTATTTTCTTCTAAGGTTATATTTTTAAGTTTATCTTCTTCTACAGCTAGTTTTTTTATTTTATCATCTAAAGACTTAGATTCAACTAACATCTTTACTAAAGGCTTTAATGATTCGTTATTTTTTTCTATTAAATTAAAAATACTGTTATCTTTTTCTATTAACGAATCTATTTTACTAACTAACTCTTTATGCCACTCTAATAAATACTTTTCTACTATTAAATCAAAACTTTTTACTAATGACTCTTTCAAATAATCAGATATATTTTCAAAATCAACTTTATTAAAAGTTGTTTTATTTTTAATATTATTTAGTATTCTTATATCTTTAACACACAGCTCTTTTTCATGATTTAATTTTTCTTTTTCTTGTGTTAATTCATTATACTTATCTACTGATTCCTGTTTCATTCCTGATTTACTCTGCAAATCAGTTATTTCAACCTTTAATTTTTCAACCTCAGATCTTATTCCTTTCTTATCTCCAATTGTTTTAATATTTTCAGATAATTTTTTAATATCATTCTTTACATAAAAAAGGTCTTCTATATTTTTTGTTATAACTTTCTCTATTTCTCTTTTCGAAAAATCCAGGTCATTAAAAACAGATCTTATATCTGGATCTTGATCTAAAACATTTTTTATAATGTCATCAATAGAAGTTTTTCCTTCTTTTTTATCAACTAACCTATTTAGATAAGATTGTGGTATATAAATAATTTTTTTATTTATTATACCAGTGTCATTTTTCTTATTTTCTTGCCTATCTTTCCAAATAACCCTAAAATCTGAAACTTGCTTTGGGTATGAGTCTAATCCAACTTCTTTTAGTCTATTATCAACCTCTTTTGGGTCAATTGATTGGGCAATATTTCTTAATAGAACAGACTTACCTGTTGATTTACCTCCTATTATTGCTGTTAGATTTTGATTAATTAAAATATCATTGGTTAAAAAATCATTATCAATAAACTTTACTTTATCAATGACTTGATAGTCTTCTTTCTCATCAGGACTTAATTCTTGTATTCTTACCCTATCTTCAGGTTCATAAATAATTTGCTTTAATCCTTCAAAGCTTGGGTCTGCTTTTATCCAAGTAAAACACTTACCTATTCTATCTTTTATATAATTATCTTTTGTGTCTTTAGCAGAGGAAAAACTATGTGCATCACTACAATCAATTAGATTATAATTTACATTTTGTTCTTTTAATTTATTTTTTGCAATTTCAAATTTATCTGGTGATTCAGATGAAATAAAAACTAAATTAGCTTTATTTATAATTGTTTTCTTATCAGAAACAGATCCATCCCACCTTAATGAATCCCATTCTGTTTTACCTACAGCTGTCAAAAACTTATTAGTAAAATACGTTGAATTTAATGCACTTAAGAGCTTTTCATATCCATAAGTAATATTATTAAATCCTACTGATATATCAGACCCACTGACATTACCACTAGAGCTTTCCTTTATTTTATTTCCAAAGTCTATTAAAGATTCTCTTGTAATAACTCCTGAAAAATTCAAATCACTATAATCTGGCGATAACACATGTGAATGTGTTATCGCATTTAGAAATTGCTGTTCTATTTGTTCAACTGTAACTTCATTTGAAAAAATCACATGAAAATTAACTTTTTTCCATGCTTTATCACCAACACTTCCAAGTTTATCAATTCTTAATTCAATTACAGGTAAAATTAAATCTATATTAGGTAGTCTTCCTTTTTTTTTAAAATCAATAACTTTCTTATATCCATCTAAAAAAATATAATCATTTATCCCTATAACTTTAAATTCTTTTGGTAATTTTTCTAAATCAGAAATAAATTTTTCCCAGACTTCTACAGTATCTCCACCATATTCCTGATTCAAGGAACATGGTGTATGCACATGTAAATCCCATTTTCTCCAAATAGAACCCCTTGAATATTTATTACTTTCTTCTAGTTCCATAAAAACTTATCCTTTTAAAATCTAAACTACCCACCAATCCCATCAATAAAAGTTTCAACAAAAACTTTTATCTTTTCTATAATTCTTTCTGTAATTGTCTTCCTTTCTCTTATCTTTGGCTTAACTTTCAATATAGCAACAATTTCATCCCTAATTGGTGTTCTTTCCGTATAAAGATAATTCCCTATCACCTCCTGCAATTTATCTACTTCTACACCTT
>JAJVLF010000226.1 GCA_029255845.1 Campylobacterota bacterium
GTTATTTCACAGTCTCATAGTATGGGAATATTACCATACTATAATAATATATTAGTTCATGATCATTTTTACCCATATAATAAATATAGCTGTATTCATAGTTATTGTAATGCTCATATATTAAGAGAACTTAATGGGATTATTGTAAAAGATAATACATTATGGAGTAAAGATATGTTTAATTTACTTACCAATATGAATATAGCAGTTCATAAAGCTTCATAAAACTAAGAACAAGAAAAAGAAGCTCTCTCTTATAGACAGATTAATAAATTTACAAAATATTATGAAAAAATAACAAAAGGTGCTTTAAACTATTACCCACCACCAAAAAAGAGTAAAAATACTAAAGGAAGAGTTAAACAAGAAAAAGGTAAAAACTTATTAGATAGACTAATAAAATATCAAATAGAAACATTAAGATTCTTAAATAACTTTATAGTGCCATTTACTAATAATTTAGCAGAACGAGATTTGAGAATGATTAAAGTTAAAGAGAAAATATCAGGCACATTTGCTAGTTTTCATGGTGGTGAAATGTTTTGTAGGATTAGGAGTTATATATCTACTCTTAAGAAGAATAATATTTCTGTGTTGAAAGGGTTAAGGGATGCTTTGAATGGGGAGTGCTTTGTTGTTTTGGGTTAGGGTGGTGAATGGTTACAATAAACTTGACTTCTATACTTAATATTAAAAACTATAATGGTATCATTTTCAATTTATTTATCTATTTTGTATTTCTATAACTTCTTTTAAGTAAAAGAAAGAACCAAGAGAGTTATCTTGGTAGCTTAGCGCCAATACTAAAATTACCACTAGATGTCTCAACATTAATATTATTATTAGCACCATTTTTTGTGCAATTTTCATTCATTATTCCATCATAATGAGATGTAAAAGTCAAAGTTTGATTACAGATAGTACCGTCTTCTATCGTATGCTTTATAGTAGCAGTATTAATTTTTACATATGAATATATGTATGACCCTGATAGAAGCTGATTAGAGATAAAATATCTGCCTTGTTTATTTTCAAGTATTGTTACTTTATTTCCTGAAGGTGATGTCATTGTTCTTCCTTCAAAGACATCTTCAAATCCACCAGCATTTTTTGGAGCAAAATCAGTGCTTGGAGGATTAGAAGAGCCATCATCATCACTACCACAACTATTTAGAATTAATATGGAGAATACGGCTATTATTGTATGTTTTAGTAAAGTTATCATTTTTTTCCTTGATTGGTCGTATTTAAGAGTTAATCAAACTCTTAACATCATTCATTTTAATAAAAAATATCACTTGAAATACTAAATTAATACTAATTGCTACATTCTCTTCATAATCAAAAATAGGAAACTCAAAACCCTCTCCCGATTCTCTAAGTTTTGGCTTTACTGCAAATACTATCGGACTAAGCGTCTTTGATAGATTTAGATATTTTTTATAGTTTTTTTCTTTTTTATCTGGCAGTATTCTTTTACTATTAGAATTAAAAATTTGAGATAATAAAACTAATT
>JAJVLF010000227.1 GCA_029255845.1 Campylobacterota bacterium
AAATAAAGATATTTTAATACAAGAGCTTAATAATAACTTTAAATTTGAGTATAAAGTAGGAGAGAGTGTATATGAATATGATTTATTAGCTGTTAAAAAAGAAATAAAAGCAGGTCCTATTTTACAGGGTTTAAGTATTACATTACAAATATCTTTTTTTGCAGCTTTGATAACTATATCTTTAGGGATGATAGTATCAATTATGAAATTATCTTCATATGGATTTTTAAGAGATATTGCCACAGTTTATATAACTGTCATTAGAGGCACACCTTTGCTGGTGCAAATATTTTTATTTTATTTTATTGTCGCAGATATATTTGATTTAGATAGATTTGTTGCTGGATTTTTATCTTTAGGTATTTTTTATGGTGCTTATATGGCGGAGGTTTTAAGAGGAGCGATACAATCCATAGATAAAGGTCAAATGGAGGCAGCTAAATCTCTAGGAATATCGTATTTTTCTGCTATGAGATACATAATTTTACCGCAGGCATTAAAAAGAGCATTACCTACTTTAGTAGGCGAGATTATATCTCTTGTCAAAGATTCATCTCTTGTTTCTGTCATAGCTATCACAGACTTGACAAAAGTCGGTAGAGAAATTGTATCAAATACATTTTCTCCATTTGAAACTTGGATTGTAATTGCATTAGTGTATCTATGTTTAACTTCTGTTTTATCTTATATGGGGCATAAAATAGAGCAAAAAATGGCTTCACAAGGTGGTATGTGATAAATAAAGTAGTATGAGCGAACATAAAGCGACTCTACTACTTCTTAGTGCCACTTTTTTTTGGGGCATTACTTTTTTAATGGTCAAAGAAGCATTAGAGGATATTGGGGTATTTTCTTTTTTATTTTGGCGATTTTTAATAGCTAGTATTTTAATGCTTGCCATCACTACAAAATGGAAAGAGAAATTTAATAAAGATATTATAAAAATAGGAACGATACTAGGAATATCATTATTTATCGCTTATGCTACACAAACTTGGGCATTAGTATATTCTTTAAGTTCTATAGTAGCTTTCATTACAGGGCTAAATGTTGTAATAGTTCCTTTTTTATTATTGTTTATATTTAACCTAGCAAAGAGTTGGACTTTAATATAATATGGTTTCCCATGGGTAATCTCCCCATTTTCTAAAATGAGAAGGACCTTTTTTTTTTTAACCAGAATGAGGCTTTTTAAGGCCTAATACATGTACATGTATATATATATATAAGACAAGGGTACCCTTTAAAATGGAGTTTATCAATAAAACTATAGTTATCAACAAGTTTATTTTTGGAGTTGGCACAAGGCCTTGCTTTATGAAAAGGCAAATAAGAGTCCATCATGTATATTTCTGAAATGTGCATTAAAAATAGATTTTAACTAAGGATTCAAATAAAGTAGAATATGACCGCCACACTACCAATTCTGTAGTTCCCTTCTTATAAAGGTCATCTCTTCTGCAATGAAAAAGTGGCCTTACAAGAGAGGTGGCCTCTCTTCAGGAGGACAATTTAGTAGTAGTTTACAATTTCAGTGAATCTGAAATCTGACTT
Source organism: Campylobacterota bacterium (assembly GCA_029255845.1). Taxonomy (GTDB): domain Bacteria; phylum Campylobacterota; class Campylobacteria; order Campylobacterales; family JAJVLF01; genus JAJVLF01. The sequence continues at coordinate 1,555 of JAJVLF010000227.1, forward strand.
GACAAGAGGGGTGGCCTTTAATGGGAGGAGTCTTATAAGAAGGGGACAACTGTATCTGATCAAAAAATAAGAATATAAATCAAACAGGCCCTTCAATGCCTTTTTTTGATAGATAAAATAAGAACTAAAATAACAATTTCTGAAAAGTGGTGCCAAAGCTTTTTTCTACTATCCTACATTATCAATAAAGTTGTTTTTAAAGGCAATAAATGATTTTTCTGCTCCATTGTTTTTCTTTTGAAATATCAGTGTTTTAGTCTTTTTCTGCTCTTAATAGAAATGTTTTTTTTTTCTTTATGAAATATAATATTTTCTTTATTTGCTATATAGTTGGATGAATGCAAAATTCATTGAGTGTGTGGATCAAAGATAGGAACTCCCACTGTTTTCATGTTTATATGTTGTGTTTTTGAAAAGTGGACAGAATTACAAAATGTATGTTATATTTCCTATATGTTCTAGATCAAAGGTACCTTTTCTACTTTTTTTCAAATTAAATAACCTATATACATTTATATGGCAAGGGTCACTAGCTTTCATCATAAACATCATGATTTGTTTTTGTTTTTTACATTTTTTTTGGACTAAAAATAAAAAATGCAAAATCCATCAAAAATGGTATTACATCAAGAAAAAACAGAAAATTTTACAACCAATTATAAGTAGTGGATGATATATTTGTGAAAACAAATAAATTTCCAGTAACCTTTGTTTTTTAAGATTTATTTTAACATTGAAGCAAAAAATTTAGAAGGATATTAAAGAAATATTAGATAAAAAGAAAATAGACTACATCATATGAAATGTTTCCTTGATAAGTGTTGAAAAGAACCTTAAAAGTCATATTTCACCAAAGACAATCCCGGATAGCTTTAATTATATATCTAAATTAATACTGCGGATTCGTTTCTAGTTCAAATAACTATACACATTTTCTATATCAAAGGGCTATGGGTGTTTAACACCACTTTATATTTCAATTATTTCACAGCAATCAGTTTTATGTGGAGAAAACCACGACCTGACACTATACATTATAAGTAGATAGGTTTGTCATGTGCTTTGACAGACTGGACTGTAACATATAAAATTGTATCAAGTGCACATTGACATGAGTGAGAATCGAACCCACAACTTAATTGGTGATAGGCACAGATTGCATACATAGATATAAACCCAACTACCATACAATCATGGCCACGAAGAACCCCCATTTCACATCTCAAAAACACACCCAACTACCATACAATCATGGCCACGAAGTCCCCTCATTTCACATCTCAAAAACACACCCAACTACCATACAATCATGACCATGAAGTCCCCTCATTTCACATCTCAAATACACACCCAACTACCATACAATCATGACCTTGA
>JAJVLF010000228.1 GCA_029255845.1 Campylobacterota bacterium
TCTGAATATATATCAATGGAAGATATGGCTAAAAAATTTGATATTGATTTAAATAAAATCTAATTTATGTATGATGTAAAGTATCACCCACTTATCGAAAAAGATTTAAAACAATTAAATCATTCTATCCGTATTGAGGTTTTTAGAAAATTAGAAAAAATTAGAAATTCGCCCAAGATAGGACAACCTCTCGGCAATAAATATGGACTCAACTTAACAAAATTAAAAAAAGTATATGTGTCTAAAAAGAAAATTCGGATAGTTTATGAAATTATAGATAATATTTTGGTAATAAAAGTCATAGCCATTGGTAAAAGAGAAGATATGGAAGTTTATAAGCAAGCAAAAGAAAGAATAGTTAGTAGCGAATAATAATTCTAAAAAACCTAAAACCTATACCGATAACCCAACCAAAAAAAAACCCATCACCCACAGTAGCCATATATACTTTATCTTTCCCCACAACCTTAGAGCTATTTTTCAATGACTTACACCTTAGTAATACTCCCGCTTATAAAAGGTGCTATATAAATATCAGAATTAATATTAGTTTTACAATAACTAATTACTACAAATTAATTTACCGCCTAATTTTTAATCTACAAAATAAAAAATATTTAAACATAACTATGTATAATACATATCACTAAGGATTTATTTATGAAATATTTATTATTTATATTAACATTAGGAGTTTTTTTATACTCTGAACCTGCGACAAAAGACGACATAAAATTACTTATTGAGCAAATGGATAAAAAATTTACAGCAATACAGCACAATATGGACAAAAGGTTTGAACAAGTTGATAAAAGATTTGAAACAGTATTTAATATATTATATATTTTAATGGGTCTTGTATTTGCCTCGCCTTTTATAGCTATATATTTAAGAGATAAAAAAGAAATAGAAGATAAAAAGAATTTTAAGATTTTAAAAGGAATACTTTCAACCCTAAGAGAATTTGCACAAGATAATGAAAGAATAGCAAAATCATTAAAAGCTAATCATTTACTTTAAAAACTAAAAACTATATCCATAAGATAACCCTATTTTACGAAAGTTAAGTATATTAACTTAAAAAACATTTATAGCTCATGCCTATATTCTAACCCAAAAGAAACCCCATCACTCACAGTAGCCATATATACTTTATCTTTCCCCATAACCTTAGAGCTATTCTTCAATAACTTATGAACCCAAAAAGCCACCTCATAATCATCTCCACTAAATCCAATCTCTCCTCCTATAAGAATATTAGAATTTTGCACAAAAGCATCACTCTCAAAACCTTTTAATTCAGATGAGCTAACCTTAGTAATACTCCCACTTATCAAAGGAGATATATAAATATCAGAATTAAAATATATCTTTTTTGACAAACCAGCACTTAAAGATAATAAAAGAGGATTTTTAAATGCATATGTCTGATCCATAATCAAAAAATCTTTTTTCCCTATATTGATATTTATATTAGCTGACACATTATATAAATCCGCCATATACCAATTATAACCAAAAGAAATACTTTTAAAATAATGAGAATAATCATCAGGCATCTTATAATCACGACCTAAAGACAACTCAAAAGGAATAGCACCAACACCTAATGTAATAAAATGCCTATACATAAACTCTCTTTTATCCACATCTACCGCACTTTCTCTAAATACAGGCATTTCATCATCATTTTTATAATTATTCTCATAAGTCCTTGAATTAAGTTCAAGATTAGCTAAAGCATAAGACACATCACTAGAAGCATTTTGCATCAAATCATAAAAAAGAAAATTCCAAACATCCTTTTTAGCTATAATATCAAAATCATAAACCAAATACTCATTTATCTTAACCACATCTTCATTATGCCCATCACCACCTAAAGCATTTACCCCAATAGTAGCATCAAAAGAAATACTCATTTTACTATTATAAGAATAAAGATTATCATTAGCTTTAATCTTAGTGATATTAATAGAGCCTCTTATCTTAGGAAAATGCACATTATATATGATAGGATTATAGACATCATTTTTCATAGCAAAATCATTAATAGGCTTTTTAATCTTCTCTAAATACCCAAGATAATCACCACTAAATAGCCCAATATCAGGGATATATTCACTACTAGCTTTATCTTTTTTCACCACCCTAAGCCCATTAGTTTTCAATAAAATCTTATCATTTTCTTTTTTAGAGAGATGTTTAAAAGCCAATATCTCCATATTATTTTTAAGCTTATTATCCACCTCATAAGTATAACTACCTCTATTTTGACACACTCCATTATCACAATAAGTAATATCAAATTCAATATCACGGTTTTCAAAGATTATATTTTTCATAATAACAATAGATTTTTGATTAAAGCCATCATTAGAGAAGCCAAAAGCAAAGCACCCAATTACAATAAACATCTTCATAAATAAATTAATCAAGATAAATCCTATATGTGATTTCTTTTTCACCACTATCATTGAGTTTTTCTATCTTTCGTATTTTTTCTTTTGCTTCCACGATAAGCCAAGTAGGATATTTACCTTTCTTATTAGCAATTTGAATTCTTTTTATATTAGGAGATAAATTTATCTCTTTATCATTTCTAGCTTTAAATTTAAAATAAAAAATAACCCTCTTATCCCAGTAATCAAACCTAACCTCATCACAACCACCACATTTTTTAAAAGAAATATCAAGAAATGCTCCTTTATCTACATAGCTAATAGGCAGATTAGCCTCAAAAATAAGATTTTCTTTTTTAGCTTTACCATCATCATATTTATAAAAATAATCTTTTTTCTCATAAAAATACAATTGATTATTACTAATACCACCCTTAGAAAAATTAACTAAT
>JAJVLF010000229.1 GCA_029255845.1 Campylobacterota bacterium
GATTTATTTTGATTAAGTCTTTTTTTGTGCCAATAAATCCTTTAAAGGATTTACTCCTTACTTCATAACCATCCCCACAAGCCCAGGCTAAAGCATAATATGCTTTTTTCTTATCCTTTGGTCTGTAATGAATCTGTGTTAGGTATTTTTTAGCAATTTCCAGGCTAATCTTCCTTTCTTTTAAAAGGTTGATTAACGAAGCCCTGGTAATGTCAGAAACACCAAGGACTTCAAAGGCACAAATTTTTTCTTTTTCACCAGCAAGGTTTTTATTTTTTGAAGTCGTTGTATTAACGGTAGGGGAGGGGATAGCAATAGCTCCGCTATTATAAAGCCCAGTATCATTAAGGATAACTAGAGCTTCTTTAACTGTTGCTGGTTGATGCTTACAAACTAAGTCAATAACATTTCCACCTTCAGGAATACCAAAATCAAACCAAAGGTTTTTATTTGTATCAACTTTAAAGGAAGGGTTAGAGTCTCCTTCTCTTATAGGACTTGAATACCATAATTCTAGCCCGTTTTTGTACTGTTTAGCGGGTTTTATTCCATTTAAGGATAGATAGCCCTCTATTGATATTTGTTTTGCTTCTTTTGCTCTCATAATAGAATTTATTATTATTTTAATAAAAACTAAATTAGTGAGTCTAATTGTATGCCTTATGTAATAAAAAACAACTATTAAAATAAAGCGACCGTTCAAAAAATCCTAGCACTCCTAAAAGAACACTTTAGTTTAATAATTTAAGTTCTTAAAGAAGTAGCATAGGATTTTTTTTAAATCTTACTATCAACCATAGCTTGTATCGGGCGAATATAATAATAATCCCTAGCCATTCTACATTTAGGGACTAAAAAATAAAGGTAGTATTGTTCGTGCCTCACAATCTCCACCTTGATTTTTGAGCTTACCCAAAATGTGTATAACTAGTGCTTATTAATCAATAATGGGCAATATTTTAATTTTTAATTTCTTACTTATGTGAAAATTAATAGAAGAAGTTGAAAGACTTATGAAAAATTATCCTTATAACTGTCAATCTGAAAAAAGTAGTGAAGATATTGTAATTCCTGTAAAACTGTTTGATCTTTGAAGTTCTATAAATTGGTGGTTGTCTGAATACGATCCTGTTCACAAAATAGCCTTTGGATATGTTACAGGGTTTGTTGAAGACGAATGGTGAAGTGTTTCTTTAGACGAATTAGAGTCTTTAGAATTACCTATAGATATTGTAAATGTAGGAGAAATTGGAACTATACCAAGAGTAGAGCTTGATAAGTTCCATAGACCTACAAAATTTCCAAATCTACCCTTTAATGTAGATAACTCCAATTAAGGAGTTGTCTATATTTTACTTAAAAAATAATTAAATCAAATCTTTAATAAATTAATTAACTTAAAATGGAAAATATAGAAATACTAAAAAAAATGAATGAATATTTAGAGGAAAATGAAAGTGATATAGCTTTGAAAGTAGTTGAAGAATCTAAAAGCTATGAAGACATTGAGTGTTTTTTTTCAGACCTTCTTCAGCATGGTTGTGTTTGCTGAATGATATGAAGTCTTATCTACTACACAGATACACATAAATTTTTTGATGACAACTACTATGAAATTGAAGAAATGAGATTAGAACTACAAGAGGAATGATTTTTAGATAAACTTCCTGATGGCGATTACAAAAATTACTTTGCCTGGTTGTCATTTGAAGAGACAGCAAGGAAAATAGCAACTTACATAGGAATAGAGCTTTAAGCTCTGTTCCTTTTTTTAAATTGTAAATATAGAAAAAATGATAAAAGTAGAACATAGAATAGTACAGTGAGACTGTTTAGAAAAAATGAAGTGCATACCTGATAATATGATTGATTTCATCTGTTCAGACTTTCCTTACAATATTTCAAATAAACCATGATTAACAAAAAGAGGGGATAAGGTTGTAAGGTCAGACTTTGGAGAATGGGACAAATGGGATAACCAGGATGATTATTTGAATTTTGTTTTTAAGGTTTGTAAGGAATACAAAAGAATCCTTAAACCAAATTGAAGTTTAGTACTTTTCTTTAATTATCGTTATGCCTGATGGATAGCTTACGAACTAGAAATAATGGGATTATTCAGCTTTAGAATGCCTTTGATATTATCAAAAATAAATCCTTTACCAAGCTTTAAGAAGATAAATTTTAGAAGTTGTTATGAAATGTGAGTTTGGTTAACAAATGATGATTGAAATTTTAAGAAACCAAAAACCTTTAATTTTACTTCTCAAAAGGAAATGAAAAATATTATGAGCTATTTTATTGGAAAGGAATGAACTAAAAAAACAGCTCATCCTACTGAAAAACCAGAAGATCTAATGTCTCAACTAATAAAAATATTTACTAATGAAAAAGACATTGTATTAGATAGCTTTGCAGGGTGATGAACAACTTGAATTGCAAGCTATAAATTATGAAGACACTGCATCTCTATAGAAAAGGAAAGTGATTTTATAGAAATGATTAAAAAAAGACAGTCAACAGTTAAAGGGGAATAACCTCCTTTTTTTATTAAGATTATAATTTACAAATACCTGGAAATACTAATTTTGTCGCACTGTACATTCTTATCTTGTGGAAGCTTAAAAAATCCCAGCCACACCTAAAAGAACACTTAAAGCCAAAAAGTGAAAGTTCTTAAAGGAGTAGCATAGGATTTTTTATCGTTACCCCTCTTGCCAAACATCATAACAGAGGTATATCATACTTGCTAATGCTGGGGTAACTGCTAGCAAGATTGCAATTTACTATGTAAACATAGGAATTACATCTTGCTTAGGAGGGAGAA
>JAJVLF010000023.1 GCA_029255845.1 Campylobacterota bacterium
ATTCAAAAAGAATATACTTCTTTTGTTCTAAAATTAAAAAAGGATAATAAATGAAAATAATATTTTATATTTTTTTAACGATAGCTACTATCTCTATAAGCTATGGCGATACAAAAAGCATAACTTCTAAAACTATAAAGTTTTTAGATATAAGCTATGATGATGCGATTAATATGGCAAAAAAAGAGAATAAATTGCTTATGATGTTTATCCATGAAAAAGGTGGTCCATGGTGTGAGAAAATGAGAAGAAATGCATTTATGGATAAAGATGTCGTTTCTATATTGGATAAAAGATATATAAGTATCCAATTTGATAAATATCAAGATGAGGTTGATATACCTGATGAGCTTATACCTGATTTTATTCCTATGGTGTATTTGATAGATGCAAAGACATTAGAGGTAATAGTTCAGCTTAAAGGATATGCTACTACTAAGAGTTTGTATAGTTTGCTAGAAGAAACCATGGAGTTTTATAGCGAATAAAAATTTGATTAAGAGCTTATAAGTTTAGTTTAATATTAGTTTGATATTATTTCTCTAATTGTTGCTTTTTAAGTCTAGTAAATAAATAATACATTCGGGGGGATGTTATGAAAGTTTTTATTTTACTATTCGTGGTTTGTAGTTTTGTGTTTGCTGAGACAAAATTGATTAGACAAAATGCTGTTGATAAGACGGTTGTTTTAAGAATAAAAAATGGTTGGAATTTAGTTTCTTTACCAGGTTATCAGACTTATTTTGCTTCTACTTTTTTTGATGATGAAAATATGGATAGAATACTTAGTTATAATAAATATATTAATCAATGGATGAGTTATTATACTGCTAATCAAGCTCATTTTTCATCTTTGGTTTTGCATCCTGGTGTCGGGTATTGGATGAAAGCTAATAAAAATATAAATATTGCTATTAGTAGTGATTATCAAACTTCTGTTGCTCATTTAACAGATGATGAATTAGCACAAGAGATACTTGATGAGCAAACTAAGGGAAGTATTACTGTTGATGGCATTAAGTGGATGAAAGCCGTTTTTAGGCATACTACATATCAAGATGCTCAAAATGGATGTGCAAAAAATAAGGGTCGTTTGCCTACTGTAGAAGAATTATTTAAGTTTTATAAAGGCACTTCGGTAAGCTCAAATCAATTTAATGGAGAGCATGTTTTTTATTGGACTTCTGATTCTGTATCTAGTGGCACTAAACAATGGATTATAGATTTTGGGACAGGTCGTAAGGCATTACAGCATGTAGATACTTATAATAGTGCTAGATGTTTGCTTTATTAGAATAATAATATGAGGAATATATGAAGTATAAGAGTTTGAATGACTATAATGAATGTGTGAAAATTCTTTTAAATATTAACAATACCAAGAAGATTTAATGATAAAAATTATTTTATTTTTTGCTTATTCTTTATTTATATTTTCATATAATGACTTTATTAGTGATGGAAATAATAGTGAGTATAAACATTTAAAGCATATTGTTAATACTAGCGAGAGTAAAATATATTTAGCTATAGGGGTAGAAGCAGGTTCTGATGATGAGGACCTTATTAAAATTGATACTTCAAGTGCTAATGTAGTGATAACAAAAGTAGAAGATATTACTACTATTGAAATTTCAAAAATGCTAGCTTTAAAAGATATAAATGGTTATACAGGGCAGTTTATTTTAGCGGGAGAAAGTGTTGTAGCACCCATAAATGGTAGATTAGAGCATTTTAGTTATACTAGTGGGGCTGGATATGCAACTGTAACTGATTACACATATCCATCAATAGGCAATATACTTGATATAGTGCAAAATAATACTGGTGATCGTTATTTATATTTTGTATCTACTAAAAATGATATTTTTCATCATGAATTAATCGTTGCTGATACTGGTATTGATTATAGTGTTAGTAAAACTATATACGAAGGATATCTCGATATTAATGGTAGAGAATTTCTTCGTCAATCCTATTTAGCTGAAATAAATAAAGATGATGTTGCAGATATAAAAAGAGAGTTTTCTTATGATTTAGGTGGAGAAAATGATGCCAATGCAACTGTAGCAATAGTAGATACTTTTTTTACTTTAGGTTTTGATTCCAGACAAGGCACACTTGAAGAGCCAGATATTACTATTATAGGGTCAAATCCTTTGAATAATCTAGGCACTAAGCTTACTGCATTAAGTGTTAATACAAGTATATTAGATACAACAACTCCTACATTATTAGCTCCTGAGCTCATTGCTCCTGAATATACTTTATTAGAAAATCAAGCTGTAGGAGCTGTGGTAACTGTAGGCTCTACAGCAATCTATGGTCCTGAAGTTAATGCTCTGAATATTTCTGAGATTCTAGGGCCTGGCTTTACTAGAATATCTCTCCCTACGGATAATGCAAGTCAAGTAATGGAAAGAGCAGGCAATATTAGTAAATTAACTACAGGATTTTATAATGTTACTTTAGGTGCTCCATATGATAAAGTAATAAATTGGTTAGATGTAGATTGTGCAGATGATGGTCAAAAATATCTTGTTCCTTGGAATGAAGCAGAAATATCTGCTCTTACTGGAACCTTGACTAATCAAGATGGCAAAACTGATTATGAGTTATGCAGGACAAATGATAAATTTATTTATCAAACAGTAGATGCTAATCTAACGAGAATAAATAGACAATGGCAATTTATATTTGATGATGAAACTCCTATTAGATGGATGCAAGATATTCCTAATGATAAAATAATAGGAGACCCTCCATTAGGCAGAATAGAAACCATTACTACAGATAATACAAGTATGGCTATAATTACTCAAGGCGATGGTGTGCTTCTAGGGGGCATTCACCTATTTAGAATCATAGATTCTACTTCAAATCCAGTAGCAGATAGAATAAAGTGGCATAAAATATATAGTGAGGGAGGGGCTGATAACTCTTCAAGAGTTCTTTTAAATGGTCCTAATCTTTTAAAGACTATTGCTAATGATTTTTTAGTTACAGGCAAAAGTAGAGATTTAACGAGAACAGATGGGGAACGAGAAGATTGTATGGTTATAAAAGTTGATAAAAATGGTAATGAATTATGGACTAAAAATCTTGGTGGTTTTCATGATGATAATTGTTATTCTGTAGCCTTAGAAAAAAATAATACATCTCCTTTTTATAATGATTATGTAGCAGTTGGTAATTCAGGAACTAGAAATCCAGATGATGCTACTGATAGAACTTCTTATGGAGTAAAATTCAGAGATGAGGGAACTTTAATTCATTTAGCAGAAGGATGGAGTTTAATAACAAATGGGACAGATAGAAATATCACCGCACAAGGCAAAAAAGAAGAATCAAACACAATGGGAGTTACTCATTTAGGGGCTTATAAATCATATTTCCAATTTATTAAAAATCAATGGCTTATTAATAAATACCCAATAGAGCCATTAACAGGGTTTTGGATTTATACTATTGATGGAAGACATGATATATTTTTAGAAGGTAATTTATTAGAGCAAACATTTAGTGGATATGACTTAGGATGGGTTCTTTTAGGCACAGGAGTGAAATTGACAAATACTAAAAGAAAATTTAATCTTGAGGCATTATGGAAATTTAAAGAACAAAAATGGATAGAAAACCCTACGGTAATATACCCTGGTGAAGGTTTTTGGGCTAAAAAGAAAAGATAATCTTAACTTCTAAACATATCCTTATAATTGGTGATGTTATGCTAGATAATTACTTATGGGGTAATTGTCATCGCATATCTCCTGAAGCACCTGTGGGTATTATTGACTCACAAACAGAGAGCTTTTCTCTTGGGGGATGTGCTAATGTGGCTAATAATCTTAGCAATATCGGATGTGAGATTAGCTTATTTTCTGTCATAGGCAATGATGATGATGGACTGAAAGTAAAAAAACTATTTAAAAAAAATAATATAAATAGTGATGGGCTACTAATAGATAAAAATAGAAAAACCACTAAGAAGTCTAGGATATTTGCATTTCATCAAAATATGCTAAGAATAGATAAAGAAGATATTTTCCCTATTAATGAAAAGCAAGAAAATATAATTTTTAAAAAAATATCAAAAATTATAAAAGATATAGATATAGTCATTCTTAGTGATTACAATAAAGGTGTTTTGACATATAATCTAAGCAAAAAAATTATTAAATTATCTAATAAGCATAATAAAAAGGTTCTAGCAGACCCAAAAGAAAATAATTATTTAAAATTCAAAAATTCATTTTTAATTACTCCAAATAAGAGCGAAGCAGAGAAAATAACCAAACAAAAAATAAACAATAAAAAAGATTTACTAAAAGTATCTAAAAAAATAAGAAAAGAGCTTAAATTAGATTATGCAGTAATCACTCTATCAGAAAATGGTATATCATATTTTAAAAAATCACTTAAAATAATAAAAGCAAAAAGCAAAGAGGTATTTGATGTAACGGGTGCTGGAGATACCGTGCTAGCTAGTATTGCTTTATCTTTAGCTAATGATAAAAGCATAAAAGAATCTATTTTATGTGCTAATTTTATGGCGAGTAAGGCTATTAGCAAATTAGGTAATTATGTAATGAATAAAGATGATATTAATTCTTTTTTTAATAAAAATAAAATAAATATGAGCATTGATTTAAAAGAATTATTAACTATAAAAAACAATATGCAAAATAAAAAAACAGTATTTACTAATGGATGTTTTGATTTACTTCATATAGGGCATACTAGATTTCTTAAAAAAGCTAAAGAATTAGGAGATGTTTTAATAATAGGACTAAATTCAGATTTATCTGTAAAAAAACTAAAAGGAGACGATAGACCAATAAATGCCCAAAATGATAGAGCTGAATTATTGCTATCTTTAAAATATGTAGATTATGTAGTTATTTTTGATGAGGATACTCCATATAATTTAATCAAAAAAATAAATCCCGATATTTTAGTTAAAGGTGGGGATTATGATATTAAGGATATTGTAGGGTTCAATTTAGTTAAAAAAACAAAAGCATTAAATTACATAAAAGATAAAAGCACTTCTCTTATTGTAAGCAAGATTAAAGCAAAAGATGTATAACATTCCTCATTAGCTACTAAGATAATTCTTCAATTTTTCTAGGTTGCCTTAGATATATAATACTCCTTGAATCATTATCCATAATATTATGTGCTTCATCTATAAACATTAGATCAAAAAAAATTTCATTATTTATTTACTCCATTGCAAGTTGGGTTTTATATTCTTAATCGCACAATCTGTTAAATAAGAATTCATTAGGTTTTGATAAGGTATGCCCACTTTAATCGCCAATTCTTTAAAATAAATAATCGTATCATTTTCAATTTTTATTGAAATTTGTTTTTTTACTTTTTTAGCATACGGATTTTTAATTGAATTACTAAAATCATACTTTTTTTTCATAATAAATACTCCTTGTATTGTTTCGCTTCTTTGTTAGTTGATTTTATAGCACTTATAATTCTTAGAGACCAATGCAAATTAGAACCACCTAATCTAGGTAGCTACAAGACATCATAAAGCAATTATTTTGTTAAAAACATAGCTTTTGCTATGATTTGAACAAAATAATCACTTCCTAATGCCTTCTATCGACCTATCTTAGGCACTTCTAATTTGCATTGGTCCCCTTAAGCAAAAAATCGTATCATTATATTTTTAATTATGAAATTTAGGGTCAGGCACAATGCCATTAACTTAAGAAACAGGCTCCCTAAATACAATCTCTCACAACCTCCAAAAAACAACCTTTTTCCTCCTTTTATATATCTGATTTAACCCCATAAACAGACCTTAAAAATATAATTACTTGCCCTTACATAAAAACATTATCAATCACAGAAATAGCCTTTATAGTTTCCTTAGAAATATTTTCTATAGTTTTAATTTTATCACCATCCATGCAAGATATTTTAATCCAATTTGAAGATAAAGATAATGTTTGATACTCATTATATACTTTTCTCATATAAGGCTCATTTTCTTCGTGAATGTCCTTGTCTTTATCTGTGTATTCTCTTGTGTTTTTTGTTTCTACCATTTTATCACTTGCGTCAAATGGGACATCTAAAAACACTACATAGTCGTATTTGGGTATTTTGAAAATTTCTTCTTCTAATGTTTGAATCCAATTTCTTAATTCTTCTTTTTCTTCTTTTTTTGCTTTAACTACCTGATGGGCTATGTTTGATGGAGTGTATCTATTACATACTATTATTTTGCCATCTCTAAGTCCTTGGGATATTTTATCTTTAAATTCTAGTCTATCTCCTGCATAGAGCATTGCTATGAATTTGGGATGTATCTCATCCATGTTGCCATATTCTTTGTTTAAGTATTTTATTATCTCTTTAGAGAAAAAAGTTTTATTATATGCTGGAAAATCCATATATAAAAAATCTTTGTTTATACTCTTAAGATACTCGCAAAACAACTTAGATTGAGTTTCCTTTCCACTACCGTCAATTCCTTCAAATGCTATTATCATAATTATCCTTTTTAAAAATACCCTTTTATTGTCATAAAATTAAAAATATCAGCTGTCATTTTTCCATTTATACTTCCGTGTCCACCATGTTCTGTAAGGATAGTTATAACATATTTTGGTTTTTTAAATGGTGCATAAGCAACAAACCAAGCATGGGATCTTTGATGATATTTTAATTCACTTTCATCTCGTCGTTTTTTTATTGTTTGAGATATACTTATTACTTGTGCTGTTCCTGTTTTGCAAGCTAAAGTTTGTATTGAATTTTGCACATATTTATATGCAGTTCCTGATTTGTAATTGCATGTTTGATACATAGCTCTTCTTATTTTTCTTAAGTTTTTCTTGTATTTTTTATCAACTATTGTTGCATTAAAATCAATTTCATTACCACCTATTTTTTTTATAAAATGTGGAGTAATTATTTTGCCACTAGCTATGCTTGTTGCATATTTATGGACTTGTATTGGGGTAGATAATGTGCTTCCTTGTCCAATCGATGAGAGAAAAGTTTCTCCTATAAACCAAGGTTTTTTCATAGTTTTTAGCTTCCATTGTTTATTAGGAGATATTCCTATTTTTTCCCCTATTAAATCTACTCCTGTTTTATGCCCAAACCCAAAATACTGTAATGTGTCAGATATTTTATTAATACCAACTTTATAGCTACCTTTATAAAAATAATCATCACAACTTTCTCTAATAGCTCTATTTAAATTTACTTTTCCATGTCCAGCAGAGTTCCAGCATCTAAAATTTCTGCCTGCAAAATGATGGCTTCCTGTGCAAAAAAATGATTCTCTACTACTTAATCCATTTTTTAAAAATGACATACCTACACCCATTTTTATAATAGAAGCGGGGGGATATAAGCCTCTTATAAATTTATTCGTAAAAGGCTTGTATTTATTTTTAGTTAATTTACTCCATTCTTTAGATGATATTTTATCACTAAATATATTAGCATCAAAGCTAGGATAACTTATGGCTGAAAGTATTTCTCCAGTTTCCACATTAGAGACTAAAACAACACCCGCTTTTTTACTTTTATCTTCTTTGAAAAGATTAAAAATATATTTTTGCAGAGTAATATCTATGCTTAATTCTATATTATTATTTTTATGAGAAACAAATCTATCTATTTCTTTTATTTTCTCATTTAATGCATTTACCTTATATTTAACATAATTAAGCTCACCTTGAAGCTCTTTATTATAAGAAAGCTCTATTCCTGATTTTGGCACTAATTTGGTGTATTTAGATATATTATCTATGGGTTTTTGGTTTTTTGAGACATATCCTAAAATATGTGCTGTTATGTCTTTATAGATATAATTTCTTTTAAAAGATGGCTTTACATGGATATTTTCATTAATATGTAGAATAGAATATATATTTATAAAATCATTATAGGCTATAAAATTTACTATTTTAATTGGTTTATGGTAATATTTTGTATTTCTTTTTTGATACTTCTTTTTTATTTTTTTTATATTTAATTTAGGGACATATTTCTTTAATCTTTCTAATTCAGCCTCTAATACTTCATTTTTAAGATGTGATTTCAAGAAAATAGAAAAACCAACTTTATTCACAACTAAAGGTTTATTATTCCTATCATAAATAATTCCTCGTAAAGTAGGGATATAATCTGTCCTAGAAATATTAGATAAAGATATTTTCTTATATTTACTAGAATTATTGATACTAATATGATACACCTTAGATAGTATCGCAATCCAAACAAAAGAAAAAATAAATAATATAAATTTACTTTTTTTATTCATTAAAATAAACCAAAGAAATTATTGAATCAAATATCATATAATAAATAAAATAAGTAATATTAATGTCTAAAAAATCCACACCTAATAGAAAGTTTAATAAAAAAGAAAAAATCAAATAACCAACATACACAGATACGGTCTTTAAAATCACAGTAATTTTTGAAGATGGGCTTATTTTTATTATATATGGTATGACTATGCTATTTATAATTAAGAAAAATATAATACTAGAAAATGGAGTAAAACCAAATCCAATATCAAAAAAGAATAAAATCAAAAATAAAAATAAAACATAAGAATATTCATCTTTATTTTCTTCAAATAAGAAGAAACTAATCGCTAGTAAAGGCGACAGCATAGGATATATAGAACATAAAGGTAAGTAGAAAAATAAAAAAATCAGTGGTATGTAATTTACAGATTTTTTATCAACAATATTTCTTCGCATTTTGTATAAAATTTACACCTCAAACAATCACTCCATATCTTTTCAGATGGGATTTCTTTTTTATCTTCTTCTATAAACCCGACAGATAAAAAAACCTCTTTAATATAAGTTAAAACCATAATTTTCTCTAATGACATCTTTTTTGCTTTTTCAATTAAAAACAAAATTATTCTTTTTCCTAATCCTTTTTTTCTATAATTTTCATCAACCAATAAGCTCCTAACTTCACATAAGTTTTTATTATGTATTTGCAAAAAACTACAAGCTATTATTGTGCTTTCATTTTTGACCACACAATAATCTAAAATAGTTTGAGCTATTTCATTTTCATCTCTAAATAAAATAATCCCACTATCTACATATTCTTGCAGAAAACTCATAATATGTGGAATATCATCCATATTAGGAGTAATAATATCAAATTTAAGCATTAGTAATTATCTCATATATTTTATCATTAAGCTCATATATGCTATTTTTATCAAAAGATGAAACTAATATATTTTGATTGTTTTTAATTTTAATGCTTCTTGCTTGATTTTTGGTTATTTTATCTGATTTTGTAAATACTTTTATGATATATTGATGTTCTTGTTTTATGCTTTCAAAATATTCTAATGAATTTTTATCAATATCTAACTCTCTATGTCTTGCATCAACAAGGTATATAAAAATCTTAATATTTTTTCTTTTTTCAATAAACTCTTTAATGTGAAATCCCCAATCTTTTTTCATTTCTTTAGATACTTTCGCATATCCAAGACCTGGTAAATCTACAAATCTACAAGAAAATTTCTCTTTTTCTTCATTTTGAAAATCAATATCAAAAAAATTTATAAGTCTTGTTTTTCCTGGAGTTGATGATTTTTTAGCTAGCTTTTTTTTATTAGTGAGCATATTTATTAAAGAGCTTTTACCTACATTGCTTCTTCCGATAAAACATATCTCTATTTCCTCATCTTCCATCGCTTGAGATATATAGGCACAAGACATTTTAAAAGAAGAATGGACAATTTTACTCATTTAATTATCTTATTCTTAATTTTGTTTCAATTTTAATTTAATATTAACAGGCTTAGAATTACTGCCATCTATAACCACAATATCAGTTTTTATATTTATTGTTATTTTATTAGCTGTGATTATTTCTTTAGTTAGAATATTTTTCATTCTAACATTTCCCGAGGCTGTATATATGCTGTCTTTAAACCTAATTTTTTTCGCTTTAATATAGAAGCTTTGCTTATCTCCATCATAGTAAAGCTCCACTTCTTTTGTCGCTACAAAGCTTTTAACTTGCTTATTAGGAGTGAGTTTAACTTTTATATTTTGAGATAATATTTTATCTTTAACCCTTTTTATAGACACATCACCTTTTAAATCTATTAAGTTATTTCTTTTATCAAATACAATAGTATTTGAATAAATATCAAGCTCTCCATAGCTAAATATGGATAATAAAAATAAAAGTAAAAAAAACATATTTAATCTTTAATTATTATATTAGTAAAACTAGCTTTTAAAATATCTAGTTTTTTATCATAAGTGAAACTCTGTCCAATGATAGATTGAGATTCATCTCTTATGATAAAGTTCTTGCCATCAATTCTGTCCTCATCTTTAAAATAAGAAAGCTCATAAGCAGTAATATCAGTATTTTTATATATGTATTTAACTTTCCCAGAAAAATTCCATATATCATTAGTATAAGACATATTTTTAGAGCTTATAAACTCAAAATCTTCTTTTCTTCTTTTTACTAAATAGACATCCTTTAGTAAATACTTGTCTCCAAAAAATCCTTGTTTGGATTTTAAATCTATCCCAATTCCATCTTTCGTAATCCCAAACATCTGAAAATTAGAAAATTTAATATCATAAACAACTTTATCATTTCTTTCTTCACTAATGATATCTATATTATAAACTATAATACTAAAAAAGACTATGAAAATTATTAATAATTTAATATTCATATATGAATTATTATATTATTTTTTATCAAGTAATTGGACTAAAAAAAGCTCCACTATATTATGCCTTTAGTGCTTGGAACCGAGTTCTTATCATTTTTAGCAATAGCTTCCCTAAAAGTAATAGCAAAACTTTTAAAAGCACATTCTACTATATGATGCTTATTTACTCCTCGTTTCAACACAAGATGTAAAGTAATCCCTAAATTAAAAGCTAAAGCTCTAAAAAATTCTTCTACTAATTCAGTATCAAAATCTCCAATTTTTCCAGATATTGGCAAATCAAATACCAAAAAGGCTCTATTTGAGACATCAATACCGCATTCAACACAAGCTTCATCCATAACTATATCTCTACTAGCAAATCTATTAATGCTTGAAATAGGAAATAAATCTTTTCTTATTGCTTTAGCAAGAGTAATAGCAACATCTTCTACACTATGATGATAATCAATATGAATATCCCCATCACAAACAATATCCATATCAATCATAGAATGCTTAGATAATGCTTCAAGCATATGATCAAAAAAACCTATTTTAGTATTTATATTGTATTTGCCATCTCCATACAAATTAGTCTTAACTGTTATATCTGTTTCTTTTGTTTTTCTAGTAACTTCACTCATTTTATACCTACCGTTATTGCATGTGTTAAATTATATTTATTTTTATAATCTTCTATTTCTTCTAAGCTCTTAAAGCCTATAACTCTAACCCTATATAGCACCCTTGATTCATCTTTAAAAGTATATATTCGGACATCATAATAATCATTTTTATATTTATTAACAAGACTCATCGCATTACTTTTATCTGAAAAAGAGCCTAATTGGACACCTAAATCTTGCTGAATATATTCTTTTTGTGGTGTATATGAATCTTTTTTAGGAACATTATTAAAAGATAATGGGCTATTAATCTTACCATTAAATCCTAGCACCTCTAATTCCACCTCAGTTAAACCCTTTTTATCAGAACCCACCTCTTTAGCTGCACCAAAAGATAAGTCTATAATCCTATCATCGACAAAAGGACCTCTATCATTCACTCTTAAAGTGACAGTTTTCCCATTAGAGATATTTCTAACTCTAACAATAGTATTCATAGGAAAAGTTTTATGTGCAGCAGAGATACCATACATATTGTATATTTCTCCATTAGATGTTTTTTTTCCATGAAATTTCTCGCCATACCAGCTAGCAACCCCACGATATTTGCTTCCTATTTGAATAATACTAGGAGTATAGCATTTATCTTGCACACAATATCTTCTCATAGTGTATTTATGCATATTTGCACTATTTTTTATATTGCTATCTTCAGTAAATCTTCTTTGATTATTGCTATTTTCAGTGAAATCTTGAGATGGCTCATTATAATCAGAGCTATAAGATGAAGAATGACTATTAGATGGATAATAAGCTCCCCCATCTTTAGGGATACAAGAGGTTAGTAAAAAAACAAAACATAAATTTAAAAATAAAAAAATATTTCTTCTATAACCTCCATAAGGTTTTATCTTATATATATTTTTTCTCCAATTTTCAGAACACTTTTTCTTGTTTTTTGATTATTTTTTAATAAATTACTTATTCTCACATTAAACTTTTTAGATATTTTACCTAAAGTATCTCCTCTTTTAATTGTATAAATAATATTCTTATTAGGTTTGTAGCTTATCTTTTTATCAGCTCTAACAGGAATAATAAGTTTTTGTTTTAGCCTAAGAGTATTACTCTTTAACCCATTTGCCGCTTTAATCATTTTATAAGGAATCCCAAAAGCATGACCTAAATCATATAAATTATCTCCTTTTGAAACAATATAAATCCTAAAAGATGATTTATAATCTTTTAATTTATCTTTATTTTGATTAAAAAACACCAATCTACTATAAGGTATATATATTTTATGCATTTTATTATCAGGAGGAGTTATATTATATTTTAAATGCTTATTCAAATTTCTTAATTCATCATAAGGCATATTTAATATTTTACTAACATCAGAAATATGTATATCAGAATTTATTTTCACAGGCACTATTGGCATAGATACCCCACGATTTAATAAATGATAATTATCATCATTTGTAAAAAATCCTATTTTTTTAGCTGTGATTGATAAAGCAACAATCTTTCTTATATAATCTCTAGTTTCTCTAGGAATATATTGTCTTCTTTTCCATCTATATACTTTTAGTAATTTCTTTAAATCATCACTTTTAGCTCTTCTTATGGCTTGTCTAACTCTACCCTCACCACAATTATATGCCATAATAGCTAAATACCATTTACCAAATTTTTTATGCAAATATTTTAAATAAGTAATAGCCGCATCAGTTGATTTTAAAATATCTTTTCTCTCATCAATATAAGTATCTATTCTTAAACCATAATGCCTACCCGTGCCTCTCATAAATTGCCATAATCCAGCAGCATTAGCTTTAGAATATGCTTTAACTAAAAAATTTGATTCTGCCATAGAAAGATAAAGCATTTCTTCAGGTATTCCAGATGATTTTATCTTATGTTTTAATAAAGGGATTAATAAATATGCCTTATTTAAGTGATTAAAAATCATATTATCTTTAGATTTTTCATATTTGGCAATTTTTTTTATAAGATATTTATCTTTTAAAAAAGAGCTATCTATGTCAAATTTATTTAAAATCTCAGAGTTTGTGTAATATCCCTCATTATCGACAGCAAAGATTGGAAATAAAAAAGTAATTACAGCAAATACAAGTAAAATAATTCTCATCAAAACAAAACCCCTTTTGCATAAAAAATGTGGTGATTATATCACAAGTTTTTTAAATAATCTTTTAGAGTTGCTTAAAGCAAGACTAACAACCTCTTCATAGCTTATATCAAGAAGCCTAGAAATTTCTTCTATTATATAAATTAAATTTGCTGACTCATTTCTTTTCCCCCTATTGGGCATAGGAGAAAGATATGGTGCATCAGTTTCTAATAAAATTTTATCTTTTGGTAATTTTAAAAAAGTATCTCGTAATTTTTGAGCATTTTTAAAAGTAATAACCCCTCCCATACCAAAATAAAAACCAATATCTTTAAGCTCTATTAAGCATTCATCACCATTAAAGCAATGCAAAACACCACCACTTTTAGAATATTTCATTAAAATTTCTTTAGCATCTTCACTAGAATCTCTCACATGCACTATTAGTGGCATATCAAGCTCATTTGCTTTTTCTATATGTTTTATAAAAACTTCTTTTTGTTTTTCTATCTCTTTTTCATCTTGAGTATGAAAATAATCAAGCCCACATTCTCCAATAGCAACAAATTTTTTTTTGTCAATATATTTATCGAAATATCCATCTTCATAAGAAGAGGCATAATTAGGATGTATTCCCACAGCATAATATATGCCATCATTTTCATTTGATAATTCTTTTGCTCTATTAATATATTTCTCAGAAGTCCCAGGGATAATAAATTTATAGACATCATTATCATTAGCTCTTTTAATAACTTCACTAAAATCATCAACAAATTTTTCATCATCTAAATGGATATGTGTATCAATAATCATATTTTAACCTTAAGGGAACCTCTATTAATATTTTCTAAAACAATACGAGATATTTTTTCAACATCTTTTTTCTTTAATTTTGTTCCACTAGGCAAACAAAGCCCATTTTTAAAAAAGGCTTCGCTTACTCCATTATAAATCCCATCATTTTCTTTAAATAAAGGCTGTAAATGCATAGGCTTCCATAATGGTCTTGATTCATATCCTTTATCGCTTAAAGCTTGTAAAACTTTTTGATATGGACAAGGCAAAATGATAGTTGTTAGCCATCTATTACCGAAAGAATTTTCTATTTCTGGCATATATTCTACTTTGTCTTTTAGATATTTTTTATACCACAAAAATATTTTTCTTTTTTTCTTAACTCTTTTTTCTAAAACCTCCATTTGAGCGACCCCAATAGAAGCTAAGACATTAGATAATCTATAATTATATCCATAATCTTTATGCTCATAAAATATTTCCTCTTCTCTTGCTTGAGTTGAAAGAAATCCAGCTTTTTTTATCCATTGCTCATTATCACTCACAAGCATACCTGCACTAGATGTAGTTAAAATCTTATTCCCATTAAATGAAAAAATCCCCATATCCCCAAAACTACCTGCATATTGCCCATTATATTTAGCTCCTAATGCTTCAGCAGCATCTTCTATTAAAAAGATATTATTTTCT
The DNA here is from genome assembly GCA_029255845.1 of Campylobacterota bacterium. Taxonomy (GTDB): domain Bacteria; phylum Campylobacterota; class Campylobacteria; order Campylobacterales; family JAJVLF01; genus JAJVLF01. The sequence continues at coordinate 14,963 of JAJVLF010000023.1, forward strand.
TTACATATTTTAGATATTTCATTTATTTTAGCCATTTGACCATATAGATGAGTGAGGATTAATGCTTTTGGAAGTTTTTCTTTTTTAGTTTTTCTATTTTGAATTTCTTCTAAAAGCAAACTAGGAGATAATTGCCAGCTCTCATCACAATCAATAAAAAATAATTTTGCATTTTCATATAAAGCAGGAGCTACAGAACCTATAAAAGTCCAACTAGAAGCCCATATTTCATCATTTTTATTAATCCCTAAAACCCTCAAAGCTAAATGAATAGCAGATGTCCCACTTGATAATGCCAGTGAATATTTAATGTTGATAGTTTTAGATATAGATTCTTCAAATTTATTAACATACTCTCCAAGTGGAGCTATATAATTGCTTTTAAATACTTTTTTAATATATTTAAGCTCATTTTTTCCCATATGGGGAGGAGATAAATATGTATGTATTTTCATATATTATATATCAAGCTTTTATATTAGTCAAACGAAGCATTTTCAAAAGAATCTAATTTTGACCACCCTGAATTTAGATATGGGGTAATAATATCTTTAATAGATAGTCTTAAATTTAAAATATTTGGATTTGCTGGATTAACCAATATAGACATTATATCATTAAATTCTTCTAAAGTTTCATTGAGATAATTTTCTACTACTTTATTGCTTAAATATAATTTTTTGATTATGATAAATGATATATCTTTTACTATTTCACTTAGTATAAAAAATGCTAAATCTTTATCATCATCTATCCCCCCCATAGTTTTTTTAATAACTTCAATTTTTTTGCTAAACTCTTCATCTTTATTTTCAATGCCTCCCTTTATTCTTTCAGTTAAAGGACCAAAGTTTTTCATAATAAAATTAGGTATAGTTTCAAATGCCTTTAAATTGAAAGTGTCATTGTTAACAAATAATGCTTCATCTACGAGCATAAAATCTATAAAAGAATTAACTTCACCTTCATTAGGACTCATAGATTCTTTTAAGGATATCATAATCTCTGAGAATTTTTTAAATTCTTCACTATTTCTATCCATTCCTAGATTTACAACAGATCTTTTTTGTTCCATAGACTTTTGTAATATTTTATAATATTCTTCCTCAAATAATTCTTTCATGCCATCTTTATCTAATGCTAAAATTTTTATTTCTTCTCGCTTGGCCTTTACTTTAGATAATGCCCATTTTCTTATGCATAAATAGTCATCTTTATTTTCTGCAACCAATAGAACTTTTAATTTTCTAGTAGATAAAAATGTAAGTTTGCTTGTTTCATCTTCTTCATCAAAGCCATCTAAATCACTTAAGTCCAAATCATCCAAATCATCCAAATCACCTAAATCTAATTCATCGCCTAATGTTAGAGATTCTACACTCCCCTCATCTCCCTTAGCTGATTTAGGCATTTTTACTGCAAGCTCCATATTACCATGAATTTTATCTTTCATGATTTCAACTAAGAACTCAAAATATGTTTGATTTAAAAACGGTGTTTCAGCTATTATATCATAAGTAGATGGCTTAACTATAAGTAAAATCCTAACATTATTACCAGAACATTTTGATGCTCTTGCAAAAAAATCTCTAAACTTTATTTTTGAGATGTTTTTTAACATCCCAGTCTTTAAAGCATCTAGTTTTATTTCATCTGGCATAATAGTCCTTTGTTATTTTTGTATCTTAAATCCAAATATTTAAATCCAAATATTATCAATATAATTTATTTTTTTTATATTAACGGAAATTAAAATAATATTATTAGATATTCTAACATAATTACACTTTTTAAAAGCTTTATCTATTATATGCACATAATTAACATCCATGCTTTTTATATTTTCTTTTATTATATTTATAATATTTTCACTTTTTAGTTCACCCTTTAAAATAAATGCTTTAGCATCAAATAAAGATTGAGAAACTTTAATTAAATCTTTTGTAGAAATATCGTCTAAATAAATATTTCTACTACTCATAGCAATGCCATTGTCTTCTCTTATAGTTTCGCATTTTATTATATTTATATCCATAAAAAAACTTTTAACCATCTTATCTACTAGTAAAACCTGCTGTGCATCCTTTTTACCAAAATATGCATTTTGTGGCTTTATTAAATTGAATAATTTCAAAAGCACATTTAAAACCCCATCAAAATGAGAAGGTCTTTTAAAACCATCTAAAATATAAGAAGTGATACTATTTGCCTGAACCTTAGGCTCGTTAATCCCATATATACTATCAGCTAATGGCATAAATAAAATATCTACATTTTCTTTTTTACAAATATCTATATCATCATCTTTTTTTTGAGGATATTGACCAAAATCCTCATTTTCTAAAAACTGAGTAGGATTTATAAAGATAGAAACTATAGTTATTTTATTATTTTGGATGGATTCTTTTATTAAAGATATATGCCCTTTATGGATTGCTCCCATAGTCGGGACAAAGCCTTTGGAGTTTTCTTTTTTACATATATTAAATAATTCTATTGGATTTTCAATAATAATCAAGAGTATTTACCGCCATTTTAGATATAATATATTATAACAAAAACTTATAACAAAAAGGATATGATTGGATATTTATACTTATGGAGAAAATATAAAATCACTAAATGAAAAGCTATCAAATATAGAAAAGATACTAAACCCAAGCATTTTAAAATCTAAATTAGAAAAAATAGAAAAAGAGCAATTAGACCCAGATTTTTGGAATGATGCAGATAAAGCAAGTAAGATAAATAAAGAAAAAACAACCATCTTACAAAAACTAAACTCTTTTAATAAAGCAAATGAGCTACTACAAGATGCAAGTGAATTATTCGATATGGCAAAAAGCGAAGAAGATGAAGACTCCCTAAATGAACTTTTTGAAGACTTAGACAGCCTAAGCTCATACATCCAGCAAGTAGAAGTAGAAATGATGTTAAGCGATGAAAATGACTCATTAAATGCTATTCTCACAATCCACCCTGGTGCAGGAGGAGTTGATTCTTGTGATTTTGCCTCTATGCTTTATAGAATGTATCTAAGATGGGCTGAAAGAAATAATTTCACAATAGAAGTCCTAGACTATCAAAATGCAGATGAAGCAGGAATAAAAGATGCCTCATTACTCATCAAAGGCATTAATGCTTACGGCTACTTAAAAGCAGAATCAGGAATACACAGACTAGTAAGGATTAGCCCATTCAATGCAAATGCAAAAAGACACACTTCATTTTGCTCAATCCTAATAGCTCCAGAAGTATCAGATGACATAGACATAATAATAGAAGATAAAGACATAAGAATAGACACATACAGAGCAAGTGGAGCAGGAGGACAGCATGTAAATAAAACAGACTCCGCCATAAGAATAACACATCTAAAAACAAATATAGTAGTCCAATGCCAAAACGACAGATCCCAACACAAAAATAAAGCAAATGCCCTAAAAGTGCTAAAATCAAAACTATACGAGCTAGAAAGGCAAAAACAACAACAAGAAAATAACAAAACAGAAAAAGACAGCATAGGATGGGGAAGCCAAATAAGAAGCTATGTAATGCAACCATACCAGCAAGTAAAAGATAATAGAAGCAATATAGCCTACACCAATGTAAATGACATACTAGATGGAGATATAAATAAAATAATTGAAGATGTTTTGATTAGTATGCATACTAATCATTAGCATATAGGTGGTAGGTCATTACCTTGCTCTACTGGTCTCTTATAGTTCTTTCAAAATATTAATCAAAACCCATAGGAATTACAAATACAAATGTAGTCCCCATATTGGCTTCACTTTGTATTTTTATATCCCCATTTAATTTAATTATTTCTTCATTAACAGCACTCATACCTACACCTCTGCCCGATAGCTTTGTGATATTATCTGAAGTAGAAAAATAACTTTTTAATATGTATTTATTTATTTCTTCGTTGCTTAAAGATGATATATAGGTAGCTTCTGATGGATTACTTGATATTTTATCTTTAATCTTTTGAGTATCTATACCACATCCATCATCAGATATTGTAATTTCTAAGTTTTTGTTTTGGACTTTAAAAGAGCATGATATATTACCTAGTTCACTTTTCCCCATATTTCTTCTAGTATCTGGAAGCTCTACACCATGGTCAATTATATTTCTAAATATATGGACTAATGATTGTATAAATGGTTTATATTTATCAAATATAAATACATTGTCATCCCCTTTAATCTCAAATTCATCTATTTTTTTATCAAGTCTATTGGCTAATTGCATGCTAAAACCTACATATTGCCTTAGCATACTTTTTAAATTATATTTTAATAAATTTCTAATATCTTTAAATACATCTTCTATATCTTCATTATTTTTACAAGTGGTTTTTATTATTAATGCTTTTTTAGTTATCTCTTTTAATTTATCTCTATCTACTAATATAAAATTTTCTTGCAATAAAAACTCTTTTCCTAAAAGATTATGAATACTTTCTAAATCATTATCCATAAAGTCCTTAAATTCAATATCATTTATAAATTTTAATAATTTGGCATTAGTGGAACTGCTATTTTTAAAATCACTTAGTTTAGATTCTATATCATGCAAATAATTAGCAGTTTCATTCATATATAATTGTGCAAATGAGCCTTTGAGTGTGTGTATTGCAATATACATCTCGTTTATATTTTGTGAAAATGACTTATCTGCTTTAATATAGATATGGGCATTATCTGCTAAATACTCGAAGTTATTTTTCACATCAAAAAATAATTCTGTATTACTCACAATAGACACTATCATTTCTAAAATATTTTGCTTTTTTATGATTTGAGATTCTAGCATTTTATTTTCTGATACATCTGTGATAATTAGCATAAACTTATCATTATTTATTATTTTATAATCGTAATGCACAATTTTCAATATTAAGTAATGTCAAAGAATTAAAATTGTAATAATTGTGAATCTTGTATGTCCAAGAAATGTGTTTCTAATCGCCCGAAGACACACAAAAGTAGTTGAAATAAGTGTATGAATAGAACAGATACAAAATGAAATGTTATTAAAGTTATCATTGAATACCAACAGTGACGTACATTCAGTGGTTGATGGAATGAAATGATCAAATAATTTATATTATCTACAGAATGAACACGACTTTCTACAATGTTGTTTAACATATTCGTCAGTATGACATAAGTTCAACCATCCTGGACAATATTTGTCAGAATCGACACAAGTAGTTTTCTGTGGAGTTTGATTTTTCCCAGATGTCACACTGAGAGTCGGATAATGTTCACTGTTCACAGCCTGTGAGTGTGAGTGTTTCGTGTGTGCGTGTACAGATGACAAAGGCACATTTCCATTTGGTGGTGGAGTCACTGTAAAAGAAAGATATAAATAGTTGAATGCATATGTTCGTCCTATAACTTTCATAAATAAAATTAGTGATGTTGAATTTCACTATATAAACGCGTGGGTCTTTCTCGAATAGTAAATAAATGTAAAGTTAAAAATAAAACACAGTCATAACAGTTCCAAATTCAAATCGAACTTCTATTTCTAGTATCTTATTATTTAGAGTTATTTCTTCTGGTAATAATGTCATTAATGATTCTTTAGCAATCTTATTTTTTATTTTTAAGATAGTTTGTAAGTTTTTTTCAAATTGACTAGATTCATAATTATTTGTAAATAATATACTCGATATACTTTTATGAGTTATATCTTCACCTAAAAAATCTTCACATTTTTGCGAATATTCCTCATCTATTAAAAACTCATCATTTAATGTTAAAAACCCTTGTGAGGCATTATTTAATAAAGTAGATATTTTTCTAGTTTTTTGCTTAACTTCTTCTTTTAATCTTTCTTTTAAAGTGAATAATGCCTTTTCTTTTTGAGCCTTTAAAGTAGCAATTTTTTGTGCTAATGCTATAGAAAATATAGTAGCTTCAGCCATAGTCCCTACAAACATTAACCATTTTGTAACAAAATTTGCTTCTATTAAACCCACATCCGACATCACAGAGAAAAATATCCCAAGAAAAAGGACAAATAGTGCTAATAAAAATACCCTAGCCCCAATGACATTTTTATAAACACAATAAAAAATGATAAATAAAGCCAAGAAAAGACTAGTTATCATAACCCCAGTAAACATAAAGTGAGTATTACCAAAATTCATCAAGAGAGATGAACTCATCACAATAAGAGAAGCTATATTAAGCTTAGGAAAGTTTTCTTTTAAATTAAAAAATGCTCTAACAAAGAGCAACCCAGCTACAACCTCAAGCTGAGCTATATATGTAAGGACAAAATTATTAAAAACAAAATTATCTGCCCACACGATATATATACCCAAACCACTCCGATAAAGGAGTAAAAGCAAAGTAGTAAGCTGAAATAAAACATAATAAACATAAATAGATTCTCTTAAAGAAAATAATAAAAATATATTATATAAAATAATCGCAATCATAAAACCAAGAAAAAACAATAAAAAGAGCTCTTTAGATTTAGACTTTTTAGAAAATACTTGCTCATCATCTATAGAAAAAGAAACCGAAAAAGAGCCTTCAATATTCATCTTCAAATAATAAGTCTTTTTACTATTAGTCAATACATCCACATAAAAAGCAAAAGCAATATCATATATTTCTTTACTATCATTACCCCTATAAGTTCCTGTCTCAACCAATAAATTGGTATCATCATAAAAATCAAGAAAACTAGTATTTGATTTATCCACACTAAGAACTTTACGAATGCCCTTATCCAAATTATTTTGAATTTCTACTTTTATCCAAAAAGTATTAGGATTATATCCTTTATTGATAGAATTATTTTCTATATCTATGTAAGCTTTAGTTTTAGCTTCTTGAAAACTTATATTATTTTTATCTTCAAAATAAGATAGCTTATAAACAAATTCATTTGCAAATATTAGCATTGGAAAAAATACAAAAAATACAAACTTCAAATATGCCCTTAAAAATAAACATCTATTATATCATAAAGCAATACAGTTTCATTTATGCATATAAAAGCTTAAATTATTTTTGAGGCTTTAAAGTTTAGAGGTTCCCTGAATATTGTATTTCCATTTCTTTTGTTTATAGTTCAAGCAAAAATAATTAAAAAGTTCTTTTCTTTGCTTCACCTCTCTTTTTAGATGGAATATTAAGTTTCTATCTTTGCATAATCTTAAGAGTTTATTTTATTTTACTCTTGAAAACCTTTATCACATAAACACATAGCAAATAATACATTCACTTTAGCTACTTCTAAAATACCAATAGCTTCTTTTAAGGTAGTTCCAGATACTGCTACATCGTCTATTAATATCACATCTATATTAGATTTATTTTTCCATTTAAAATTTCTAGGATTTTTTAATCTAAATTCTAGGGGCTTATTGGCATATTTTATGTCGTTTTGAGCTATTAAGGCATTATGTAAAATGGGGATGTTTTTGTTTTTTAAGGCATTTGCTAGTATTGAAGTGTGGGAGTAGCCTTTTTTTATTTTGTCATCTATGGCTACTCCATATACTTTATGAGGGTATTTAAAAGATTTTGAAAACTTTTTAAATGAATTGTCTGCTAAGATTTTATAAATTCTTGAGCCTATTAAATCGTATTTTGTTAGGATTAGTTCTGATATTTCATCGTAATCGTAAAAGGAATATAATAAAACTTCTTTTGTTATATTTCTTTTTTTGATATTAATTGTTAGGAGTGATGATTGGCATGATTGGCATATTATATTTAGAGATATTTTTTCGCATATTGTGCAAATCATTATGTTTTCCTAATATTAGGAAACTTTAATTATCCTTTAGTTTTAAAGTGCTAAAAAACTCATCTAAGCTAAATTTATTTCTATAATCTTCAGTAGCGATATGGACTATAATATCGCACATATCGATAACTATCCAGTCATTAGAGCTATCATCTATGTGCAAAAAAGTTTCACCACTTTTTATGGTTTTTCTTAGATTATTTAGCAAGGCTGTTGTGTGTTTTGTGTTTAATGCTGTGCAAAGCACCACTCCATCAGCAAAATAATCGCTACCTTTTAAATCCATTGTCTCGCAGTTGTCTGCTTTGTTTATGGTTAAGACATTGGAAATGTCATTCATTCTTTCATTTATTGTTTTCATAAAACTCTCTTACTTCTTTTTTGATTTGATTTGGGACATATTCATAATAAGATTTTTCTCTTATATCGCTTGAATTTGCATTATTGCAAACTTCAATATCAAAATTCCCATCATTATTACCTCTTGATATTACTATAAAATTCATCATCTTTTTAAGTTCATCTATTTTATGCCATTTATCTAGGTGATTAAGGTTATCTTGACCGATTATAAAATCTATTTTTTCTATATCATAATTTTTAATTAGGTATTTTACCGTTTTATATGTAAAAGAAGGCTTTTTTTCTTTTAATTCGTAGTTTTCTATTATAATGGAGTCATCTTTTTTGAATATATCTTCTATCCACTTAAGCCTTAAGCTAGGAGGTGCTAGGGTTTTATTTTTTAATGGGTTCTGAAAAGTGGGGATAATGAAGATTTTCTTATCAGCAAATAAGGATTTTGCTTTTTCTATAATCTCTAAATGCCCATAATGGACGGGGTCAAAGCTACCACCAAAAATAATTATTTCCAAATTATCCCTTTTTTTGAAATATCTTATATATTTTTGTATAATATCGGCTTATTAAAATTAAAACGACATAAGGAATATTTTTGAAAAAATTATTATTAATGATACTGACATTTGGTTTTTTATTTTCGGCGGACTCTACGGTTTTAGCGAAAGTAGATAATGAAAAAGTAACAGTCAAAGACTTAAAAGAAATGATAGCTTCTGTGCCTAATATGAAATATAAAGACCTTTCTCCTGACATTAAAGAAAGAGCTATTAATCAATTAATCGATAAAAAGCTATTATATAAATATGCACAAAAAAAGAAAGTTGAAAAAACAAAAGAATTTAAAGAGGCTATGAAGTCTGTAAAAAGAGAAATTTTAGTTCAAGTTTTTTTAGCAAATGAAATGGATAAAATAAAAATATCTAAATCAAAAGTAAAAGATTTTTACGATAAAAACAAAATGAAATACTTCGCAACTCAGCCAGAAGCGAAAGCAAGACATATTTTAGTAAAAGATGAAAAAGTAGCTAAAGAGATAATAAAAACATTGAAAAAAGAAAAATCAAGTAAATTAAAAAAGAAATTTATATCTCTAGCAAAAGAAAAATCAGAAGGCCCAAGCTCAACAAATGGTGGCGATTTAGGATGGTTTAGTGCGGAAAAAATGGTTCCTGCTTTTTCAAAAGCTACATTTGCTTTGAAAAAAGGAGACTTTACTAAAAAGCCTGTTAAGACACAATTTGGTTATCATGTGATATATTTAGATGATAAGAAAAAATCTAGTGTAGAGAAATTTAACACAACTAAAGATAAAATCAAGCAATCACTACAACAGCAAGAATTTGCAAATAAGATTAAAAAAGTTCTAAAAACATTAAGAGATAAAGCAAAAATCAATATCCTTTAATATAGACTTTTCAAAATCAAGAATTGATGAAATATCTTTTGATAATCAAAAGATATTTGTAAAAAGGGATGACTTAGTTCATCCCCTTATAAATGGGAATAAAGCAAGAAAGCTTTATTCTTTAATAAAAAATCCTCCCAAAAATATAAAAACGATAATCTCCTTTGGAGGAAATCAATCAAATTTTTTAGTAGCATTAGCTTACTTCTGCAAATACCAAAACATCCATTTAAAATACTACATAAAACAAATCAGTAATCATCTAAAAAACAACCCTACGGGTAATTATAAAACATCCACTAAACTAAATGTAGAGTTTATAGAAATAGATAATTTTGAAGATATAAATGAAGTTCAAAAAAATTCTCTTTTCATATCTCAAGGAGGGAAAAATATAAATGACTCAGAGGGCTTTAAGGAACTAGCAAAAGATTTAGAACAAGATATAATCAAACATAATATAAAAAACCCATTAGTATTTCTCCCATCAGGCACAGGAGCAAGTGCATTTTATTTATCAAAATACCTAAAAACTAAAGTAATGACAACCCCTTGTATAGGTGATGAGGATTATCTAAAAAAGCAATGGGAGGAGCTAAAAACTAGAAATAACAGAACACCAGAAATAATAAATACAAAAAAGAAATACCATTTTGCAAAATGCTACAAAGAGTTTATAGAAATATACAAAGAATTAAAAAAGCAATTAGAATTTGATTTATTATATGACTCTAAAGGGTTTATTGCCATAAGAGAAAATCAAATAAAAGAATTTAGCATTATCTACATTCACGGTGGAGGAATTAATGGAAATGAGAGTATGCTACAAAGATATAATCATAAGTATTAAAATCATATCTTCCATTTTTGTCTTTTAAAATACCAAACCAACAATAAACAAACTGAAAGAACCGTAGCAATAGTTATCTCTCTTAAATACTGACTAATAAGCTCTTGATTTGCACCTAAAAAATATCCCAAAAAAGTCAAAATGGCCACCCAAATACCAGCACCTAATGTAGTATATATACTAAATTTCACCCCATTCATTTTAGCAAGCCCTGCTGGAAATGAAATGTATTGCCTAACCCCAGGGATTAACCGCCCTGTAAAAGTAGATATATGTCCATGCTTCTTAAAAAAATCTTCAAGCTTATCTATTTTATCATGACTCATTATCTTAATTAAAAAACCTCGCCCAAACCTAAAAGCCAAAAGATAATTAAACCAAGCCCCCGCTAAGCTCCCTAATACCCCAGCAATCAAAACAAAAACCAAATTCATATCCCCCTTAAAAGCCAAATACCCAGCAGGTATCATAACCACTTCACTAGGAAAAGGAAAAAAAGAACTCTCCAAAAACATCAAAGCAAAGATACCAAAATACCCCATCTGCCCTATACTATTTACTAAAAAATCAACTATTGCACTCACGATATATTACTCACTTATGTCTTAAAAATAGGGCTGATTATAGCATTTTTTATGGAAATAGTTTTTATAAGTTCCTTAAAGTAATTTTTAGTAAAATACTCCAATATAAAAATATTAGAATTTAAGGATGATTATGTTTGAATTAAAGTTTAGTCCAGTAATTATTAAGCATTTAGGCTTAAGCATGTATACAACTTTACCTCCAGTTTTATCTGAATTAATTACTAATTCATATGATGCAGATTCATCAATAGTCACCATCACAATAAATAAACAAAAAAAATCTATAGAAATTTTAGATAATGGGTGTGGGATGGATGAGTATGAGTTAAATAATGATTTTCTCAATGTCGGTAGAAATCGTAGAGAGAAAGATACAAAAAATGAAACGAGAAAATACGCAAGAAAAGTAACAGGCAAAAAAGGGATTGGTAAATTATCTGTTTTTGGTATATGCAAAGAAATATATGTTGAAAGTTGTAAAAATAATAAAATAAATTCTTTCAAAATGAACTATGATGAGTTATTAAATAGAGATAATGATGAACCTATTAATCTTAAACCAGAAATAGACAATGAAGACACTGAAAAAGATAGTTATACTAAAATATCTTTACAGTTTTTAACTAGAAAATC
>JAJVLF010000230.1 GCA_029255845.1 Campylobacterota bacterium
AGAACCCTTTTTTTTCATAAGCTTCATCAAGATATTGTAAAATAAATTTAGATACCCCCTCTATTAATGACTTGCAACTTTCAATAGAAATATCAGGGTTTTTTATTTCATTTTTTTCAATAGTTTCAATTATTCTAAAATAATAGTCTAAATGATTATATCTATCTGTATTTTCATAAATAATATTTTTTACTAATTCCATAGCTTTTATTTTTAAACAAACATTTGTTGAAGTAAGCTTTTTTTATACTGCTTTGTGTCGTTTAATTTTTTTTCTACAAGGTTTATTTTATTGTCTATTTCGGTTAGAAAATTTGCTATTTTTATTTGTTCTTCAAGTGAAGGTATATTTAATTTAATTTTCAATAGATCTTTATTATAAATAGCTGCAACACTCGTTGTTCCTGTTGCAATAGCTCTTAATTCTTTTACTCCTTCATACGAATTAAATCTGTAATTCATAAAAAAATTATTATCGAAATCAATAAGCATTAAATTTGAGTTGTAATAAGCTTCTTCTAATTCATCTCTCCATATTGAAACTTTACCAACTAAATCAAGAGTATTTCTAGTATTAAAAAATAAGTCACCATATTGTATTTTATCTTCTAAAATAATTTTCTCACTATTTTTAATATATTCAATTTTATCTAACTTTATTTTCCCTCTACCTAAATTTCCCATTTTAATTAATGGATATTTTGTTACTACTTCAGAGTTAGCATAATTTCCACCTAATTTAAATTTATTAATAATTACTTTTAACCTCTTCTCTTCCCAATTATGATAATCATTCCCATCATCATCTTTAAACCTAAAATTTTTACTAAAAATTTTTTGCATTACTCCTTTTTTATAACGTTCTAAAAGCTGTTTTTTATTAATTAATTGCTCTATTTTTTTATCTACTTTAGTTAAAAAATTGGCTATTTTTTGTTGCTCTATAAATGATGGAAAAATAAGCTCAACTTTAGAAAAAGTTGTTTTATTTAAAATTGGTACAGCTTGCTTTCCAGCTAATCTTTTTATTTTAGATGACTTAAAAAATAAGAGAGAATATAAAAAATCGTTGCTAAAATTTGAGTTAGCACTTAATGAATTAATTTGTTGATTTGTTATACAATCCATACCTGCTTGTCCAACTTTTCCAATTGTTGAGCCAATACAAACAAATAACACACTTCTTTTTTTTACTAATCTACCTTTTGATATTCCTAAGTCTGTCAGTGTTGTGTTTGTTTCTTTCACAAACCTATTTTCTTTTATATCAACTGGAGAAACAAACAGATTATTACCATTATAGTATTCTGGAAATTTAGTTTCTGGAGTACTCCCTGTAATAATGTCTCCTACATGACTTAACTTTTTTTCTTCCCATTCTCCTGAAAATTCAGGAAACCTCAATGTAGGTACTTTTTTTATATCTTCCATAATTAAAAAGGTGTTGAAATATTAAGTTGTTTACAGAATTCAGCAATGCTTTTATCTGTTTCGTCAATGTTTGTATCTAAAGCCTTCAATTCACTAGCCACAAACTCCAAATCAATAAGTTCTTCTTCCTCAAAAGTATCTACATATCTTGGAATATTCAAGTTGTAGTCATTTTCTTTGACTTCATCTAAGTTAGCTAGATAGCTGTATTTTTCTTCTACTTTTCTTTGTTCAAAGGTACTGACTATTTTTTCTATATTTTCAGGGGTTAAATAATTCTGATTACCTCTTTTTTCAAAATGTTTACTTGAATCAATAAACAAAATGTCAGAGTCATTTTCTCTACATTTTTTAAAAACTAAAATGCACGTAGGAATTGAAGTACCATAAAAAATATTAGCTGGTAAGCCAATTACAGTATCAAGATAGTTTCTATCTTCAATTAAATATTTTCTTATATGCCCTTCACTACTTCCCCTGAATAGCACCCCATGAGGCAATACCACAGCCATAGTTCCATTATCAGCAAGCTGATAAATCATATGCTGAACAAAAGCAAAATCTGCTTTGGTTCTAGGAGCAAGCCTACCGTATTGACTGAAACGCTCATCACTCATAAATAATGGATTAGCAGACCAATGGGCAGAAAAAGGAGGGTTAGCAACAACAGCTTCAAACTTTTGTTCTAAGTGTTGTGGATTTTCTAAGGTGTCATCTTGTTTAATATCAAATTTTTTATAATGAACACCGTGCAAAATCATATTCATTCTTGCAAGGTTGTAGGTAGTACGGTTTAGCTCTTGACCATTAAAATTAGAAACATCCTCAACCTCTCTTTTAACCCTAAGAAGTAGTGAACCTGAACCACAAGTAGGATCATAAACAGACTTTAATCTTGTTTTTCCTGATGTAACAATTTTTGCTAAAACAGTTGAAACTTGTTGAGGGGTATAGAACTCCCCTGCTTTCTTCCCTGCCCCGCTTGCAAATTGTCCGATTAAATATTCATAAGCATCCCCTAAAACATCAGATTTGGGGTCTTCAATATTAAAGTTAATTTTATCTAAATGACCAAGTACCTTAGCAATTAAGGTGTTTTTATCTGATTCGGTTCTTCCTAATTTTTGAGAAGTTAAGTCTAAATCAGAAAACAAGTCATCAAAATCATCTTCTGACTCTGTTCCCATTGTGCTTGCTTCAATATTTTTAAGAATCTTAGCCAGGTCTTCAAGAATAAAATTACTTTGGTCTTCTGCTTCACTTTCAGAATTCCCTTTTTTAGCAATCTCGCTAAACAATTCTGAAGGCTTTAAAAAGTAACCTAGTTTATCAATTGCCTCTTCTTTAACAGCTTCCAGGTATTCTTTCCCTTCCTC
>JAJVLF010000231.1 GCA_029255845.1 Campylobacterota bacterium
TGACTGCTCAAATAGAACGATTGCAGTATAAACGCATTTAAAAGGCTATGGGTTATGGTGTTTATATCGCAGCGGTCAGTTTTATTGGCGGAGAAGACATTTCTATGTTGTAAAACTTGTGTCTGATCCATTTGTTGTTATTATGAGCAATAAAATAAGTTTAAATTAACAAGAAAGTGTGACGGATGGACAGACAGACAGACAGACAGACAGACAGACAGACGGCCGCTATTACTATATCCCCTCACCGCTATCGCGGGGGGATAAAAAAATAAGTGCAATGACAACACTTAAAAAAACAATAGATATTTCGCATAATAGATATGCTTTTTCAATATAATGATATATATATATAGTTTGTCAATGACTCGTGGAAGATCAGTTGTTTTCCTAGGGCACTCCTATTTCCTCCACCTGGATAACTGACCGTCACGGTTAGTAACGTTAATCATCCGTAAACTTAAACGTAAGTTAAGATTCAGTCTTTCAGGAAGATTTCATATTAACAGTAAGTATTGCATAGAGAAGTGATGATGTGTATAATATACCAAGATACATAGAAAAAATGTATGAAGAAACAACATCCTGTTAATAATAGTGTTATTTATTTGTGAATATTGTTTCAGATATCATATCACATAAGTTGGTGAGTGTAAATGATATTCTTGTAATGCAGTAATACAGTATGATAATGTTTGGTAATGTTGTGAAGGAAAAAGACTTACAATATAGGAAATATCATTTATTGTTATTTTTTTTTAACAATAAGGGGAAAAATTGATATAACTAATTCAGAATATTATTAACAATTTAATGCTTTTTTTTTCTCATAGAGGAACAGAGACGAGAAAAAGAATATTATGAGGAACACGAAAGACTTACTGGAGGTAATAAAACTACATCATTTTATTAGAATAATTGAATGCTTAATAGGCGACGTTTAATGAAATAAAAAAAAAACAGAACTGTAAAAAATGGGTATTGCTTGGCCGACTTTGTTCAGTTGAGATAGGGACAGTACTAGGATATCTAGAGATATTGACAAAGATGAAAGATTGCTCATGTTAACAACCATTGATAATTATTTTCTTGTATCTGATATACAGAATATTTATAACATTTTGTTATGATTTAATTCTTAAAATTAGTATTGCTGTATGTTGTGTACATGTATTTATAAAATATTAGTTTTCAACCATGTAACTTTTGTATGAAGCTTTGAAAATTATTTTCTCATGTTATGATGTTTGTTTTAATTGTTTATTCAACCAACACTACCTTTTCAGAGAAAATAATACCAAAGTTAACACTGCCACCACCACCTCCGACGACGCCTCCAGCAAGTGGTCATGACCCTTTCTCATTCCCGATACATAGGAAGAAATCACGCCATGTCAGAAATTATTCCAGGCAAATCAGACATGAAGTTAAAAAATACTTTAATACAAACTTTGTATCATTACAACTAGAATACGAAGGGTAAGGATATTTCATGTTATAATAAACCAACAAAAATAAATTTTTTCTTTTGTGTATCACTTAATGTTTTATGCATATCGTATGCTTTTTTTATAAAGCTATGTATTATTAATATCATTCTCTCTATATCATTTTCACATTGTAGATATTCTTCTAAATACCCACTGACAAAACATGGCAATATTTTACCATCTACACTTATATAGTCTTCAATCTCCATAGGATCTACTCCTATTCTTTCAAACATATCTTGAGCTAGAAAAGCAGAAACCAAATGAGCAGGGTTTCTGAGCATAAAAATATAAACACCATTGATTTCATCCATAATATCAAAATATATACTACTAGAACCAAACATATAGTGAACATCCATTACTAGCAATGATCTATTTTTATCAATTAAATCAACTATAGGTTTTCGCTCTATAGATTCTTGCATTCTTTGTTTGTATTTAGAATACATTAATGTATTTTGTGCACTACTATCATCACTTTGTTTCAGGTTGGTACCTCTACCAATATTCAAATTATATATTATTTTATCAAAATTCTTTCTTACAAGAATCTTGGCTGAGTTATAGTCTAGTTTGTTTAAATATTCAAGCTTGCATAAACTCTCAGATTCTTCTGATATTTGCCATAATTCCCCATTTTCTAGATGTGATAATATAGGTAACATCAATGATTTTCCTGCTCTTGAAAAACCATCAACTATTGCTATATTTTTGCATAATTTTTGTGGTCTTGAAAGATTTATTTTGCTAAATTCCATTATTGAGTTATCCTCTTTGATTGTATATAATCACTATTATCATAAACATGTTCTACATCATATCTACTTACTGCTATTCTTATAGCAATATTATCTCCAATAGCTGTTATTTTATGCTTAATACCTTTTTTTATAAATACTAAATCGCCTTTTTTAATTGTTTTCACTTCATCTTCTATATTCCATTCCCAGGTGCCATCAACTATATACCACCACTCATTCCAATCTGGATGATGATGTTTTCTATTCCCTTCTCCTGGTAATTGGCAAATTAATGTAGCTGAGTTAGATTCGGTATCCACTAAAGTATAAGACCATGATTTGTCTTTTTTGTATTTTGTTATTAAATCAGGAATATGTGTAATAGCTTGATTTGCCATATCAAAAATAGATCGCATAACACCATCTTGTTTTAAAATATTAGGGACATTAGCATCTGATGTTATATTTGTATCGTAATATTGCTTTTGCACCTTACTTTGCTTCATTT
>JAJVLF010000232.1 GCA_029255845.1 Campylobacterota bacterium
TAGTAGATATTAATGGAAGTTCATTTTTTGAAAATACAGTTCAGAAGTTAAGAAATATTGGGATTAAAGATATTTCTGCTGTTGTAGGGTATAAAAAAGAGCAATTTAAGAAAATTAAAGATATTACATTTTATGAAAATAATAATTGGGAAAATAATAATATTTTACATTCTTTATTTTATGCTAGAGATTTTATGGATGATGATGTTATTATTGTATATGCTGATATATGGTTTTATCAAGAGGCATTTGATAAAATAGTGAAGTCTTGTGATGATATATCTATTTGTGTTGATGGTGATTGGGAGGATTATTATATAGGTAGAACTGATCATCCTATTACTCAGGCAGAAAATGTGCTATATGATGATAGCTTGAATATACATGAGATAGGTAAGCATATTTATAAAGATAGTAATAATAAGCTCAAGACAGGCGAGTTTATGGGATTGCTTAAAATATCAAAAAATATTGTCCGTAGGGTTGTTAAAGAATTTGAAGATTTAGAGAAAGAGTTCTTATTGACACAGCCATTTAAAAATGCTGAAACTTTTGAAAAAGCATATCTTACAGATTTTATTAAGCATTTAATTGACAAAAAATATAATATTAAATGTTCTTTAACTTCAAAAGGATGGTATGAGATAGATACGGTGCAAGATTTAGAGAATTTGAAAAGGATGATGGATAATGAAAACAAATAAATATTTAAAGGCTATGGGTGCAAGAATATTAAGTGAAGCTAATGATTTAAAACGAACGATAGAAGCTATGGCTGATGACTTGAATGTAGAATATGAATATTTACAAAATGTTGTTGATGGTAAATGTAAGAAAAAAGATACATTTAAAATTCTTAAAAAAATAGAAAAAATATATCCTATTGATAGTAGTGATTTAATGCTAATTCATGATGATTGTGAAAATGCAATATCATATATAAGTGCAAAAAAAAGCTACACGTAGGATATTTAATAGATTAGATAAAGATAAACAAAGAACCCCTTTTTATGATTATAGAGATACAGCAATGTCTAAACTAGCTCCTTTTAAGCCTGAGTGGATAAAGCAGTTAAGAATTGTAGATAATTCAAATCCAGATAATCCAGATGTAGCATATAATAATGGGCATTTTATGCATCAAATGACTTTTTTTGTGGGTCCTGTGAATTTTTATTATCAAATTGATGGGAAAAAATATTGCACTCAAATGAATACGGGAGATTCAAATTATATTACTCCTTATTTATCTCATTCATTTACTTCAAGAGATGCAAGTAAAGAAGCATATATAGTTGCTATCACTTTTGGTGGAGATGTGAGAAGAGCACAAAAGGAATTATATGCTTTAGGAGAGAAAAGAGTATTAAAATATCAATTAGATATAAGAAATGAGAATAAGGCTATATCTCAATTAATACTGCAAAATATGCAAAATGAGAATTTGACTAAAGAAATGCTTCAAGATAATGATAATATCAATATAGATAATCTTTTAGATGAAACAAAGAAAAAATCTGATTTAGAAATAAAAAATATAGCAGATATTTTAAATATGGAGCCTTGCGATTTAATGGTTCCTAAATATAATCAAAAAGAAGAGATAGTTATTTGCAAAAAAGATAAAGCAAAGCCTACATTTTATCCATCTAAGCAATCTAAAATATATATAATACATAATCTAGCAAGAGCGAATAAAATAGCGAATATGAAAGGCTTTAATATAGAAATATTATCTAATGATATTAATATAGATGAAATGTTTGAGACATCATTACATAGCTACATTTATAATTATGAAAATGTTAAAGTTGAGATTGTATGGATATATAAAGATAAACAATATTCAAAAATATTACATAGTGGCGATTCTATGTATATTCAGCCATTCATAAAGCATGGATTTAAAAACATTATGGGAATAAAATCTGTTATATGTATCGCAAGAGTTAGTGGAAGTATTAATGTTTGCACTCAAAAAGAACTATCTTATTTCTCAAACACTTCAAGAGTAGTGAATGAAAATAAATGCTGGTTTAATTAATAAAAAGGTAAGCACTTGAATAATAGTTTCTCATATCATATGCCAACTAAGATAATATATGGAAATAATGAAATAGATAATATAGATAAATATATAAATGGTAAAAAAACATTACTTGTTACTTCAGATGGATTTGTTAAAAGAGGATTAGTTAAGCAAATTAAATCTTTAACAAATAATATAGTTCGAGTAATATCAAATATTAAGTCTCATCCAGAGTTTAAAGATTTAGAAATTATATATAATGGTTTAAAAGATAAAAATAAAAAGGAAAAATATGGACAAAAGCTATTGGGAAAATTATTACAAAAGTCATAGGGAGCCAATAGAGCCATCTAATTTTGCTATATTTTGCACTGAATATGTGAAAAAAAATGGGGCATTGCTTGAACTTGGATGTGGAAATGGTAGAGATAGTGTATTTTTAAGTATGGAAAAACAATTATCTGTAATCGGTATAGATCAATGCCAGGATCAAATAGATTTTTTAAACAAGAATTACAATAATGATTTTATTTCATTTATATGTGATGATTTTACCAATTTAAAAAAACATTCTCAGAAATTAGATTATA
>JAJVLF010000233.1 GCA_029255845.1 Campylobacterota bacterium
ATAAAAGTCTGTTTTAACAATTTGAAATTTTCAATAGCCTAAATTTACACTTACTTTAAACCCGTATAAAACGGGTTTAAAGCCTGTTTTGTACACTGATATAAGGATACTTATATGACTGAAACAAAGCAGTACAACAAGCAATCATTTATTAAAATTTTTAATTCTATAGCCAAGCATAAGCACCGCTATCAAGTTTTCTCTGATTTTGTCACTATGTCAGCAATTGCTGTACATAATGGTCTTAATAAATCTGAAACTCTTGAAGCTGAATATATGGAAATTGTAGGGAAATATTCAAAAGAAGAAGTTAATGGATTATCTGAATTATTAGCTAATTTAATTGAACTATTAGAACCTGAACCACGAGATATTTTAGGTGGTTTATACATGGAACTAGAGCTTGGTAACACTAATAATGGGCAGTTTTTTACTCCTCCCGATATTTCACTACTATTAGCTAAACTTTCATACGGGGATGAACTGGAGAATCTTAAAAGGCCTTTTATTACATTGTCAGAACCAGCTTGCGGATCAGGAGGAATGGTTTTAGCTTTTGTTAAAACAATGCTTGGCTATAAACATAATCCAGCAGAAAAATTATGGGTACAGTGTATTGATATTGATAGAGTTGCAGGTTTTATGTGTTATCTACAATTAAGTCTATGGCATGTTCCAGCAGAAGTAATTATAGGAAATACTTTATCTATGGAGTTTCTTCTATACACCAGCTCATTACTTGGGTAATTGGACGGCTAAATTGAAATTTAGGGAGCAAAACAACGCTATAAAATCTATCTTAAATTTAAAAGAAAATCCAGTTATTGAAACAGTAAAAACAGAAATAAAAAAAGAGGTTATTCCTCAAGTAATTGAACAACCCAGAGAAGCTAAAAAAAAGGAGAATGATAAAAAGGGACAATTTGATTTATTTGAACTTTAATCATATAAAAACCGTATATAAATTATACGGTTTTTATGATATTATTTTTATGATATTTTTTAATTCTGCTTTTATTCTTTTATATGATGTTGGTAAATTCCTATTATCTAATTTAGATAATACATTTAGCATATTACTTATTTTTTTTATCTGTTTGCCTTTATTGTTCAATAAAAATTTTTTATTACTATCTGAGTTATTTAAATTTAATTCAGAAGACATAAATTCTATTGCTTTTTCTGATCCTAATAGATCAATTTCTAGATTATATTTCATACATATAACATTGTGTTTAATAAAAATATCTAATGCTTGAGTATGATTTGTTTTTAATTTTAAAAGAATATTTTCTTTATCTCTTCTATTGTTAATTAAATCATCTAATACCTTATCTCTTTTATATTCAAACTTGTATTTAGGAAGACCATTTGAATCTCGGCTATCAGCCAAGCTATTATTTAAATACGGTATAAAATAATCTTTATCAAATATAGCTAAGTAAGGTATATTTAAATCTTTTACAATATAAAAAGGATATGGGAAATTTTTAACACCATCAATATTTATTATACTTACCCCATATAAATCAAGATTAATTCCTTCCATCTTAGCTAGAAATTTAACTATTTCAGCATCATTTTTACTTTCAACAAAAATAACATAATTTGCATAGAAAAAATCACTATTTCTATATGAATGAAACTGATAATATCCAAACTCTTCTATATTATGATCTGAAAAAAAAGTATTATTTAATTTAAATATTTCTGATATAAAACCTCTATTTTCATCATATTTTTTTCTAACTAAAGATATTTTACTATGTTCAATATTATCAATGATAACAGTTGAATGAGTTGTAATTAAAACTTGAGCTATTCCATCTTGTTTGGATGAATCTATTATAGATCCAATAAGTTCACGCTGTGCTTGTGGATGTAGGTTTGTTTCTGGCTCTTCTAACCCAAGAATAATATTTTTATGTCTTATTTTAGCTAAAACTCTATGGAATGCAATAATTGTCAAGCTTTGTAGACCTGTACCACAATCATCTAAATGGTGTTCAATACCTTTTTCTTTAATTATTACTTGAATACCATTTAAAAAAGATAGAAAATTTAACTCTTTATTGAAATTTAGAGAAAAATTAAAATTGTGCCTAAGGGAGTAAAAACTTTCTAATTCCTTAGAAATTTTTTTTAATGCCCCCGTTTCTAAATACCTAGAAGCAGTTTTAAATTTTGGAGTAATTGTGTCTCTTCTCTCAGTTTCAATTTTAAGATACTCTTCGATAAGCTCCTTTATTAAATTACCCTCTTCCCATTTTAATTCTTTAGGGCTTCTATTAGGAGGAATATAAATAAAGGCGATATTTCTTTTTATTTTATCAATAAGGTCATCTGGAGCTATAATATAAGATCTATCTCTTTTATATTTATAAATAGCC